>JBKPRZ010000725.1:0-35522 GCA_046734815.1 Myxococcota bacterium
GTCCGGGCGGGCGCTCAGCCGACCTGGATCTCCTTGATCGGGTGGTTGGGCCAGACGGGATCGCCCAGCTTGCGGGCGGCCGCCTTCTCGAAGTAGGCGGGCAGCTTCTCGTCGTGGCGCTCGAGCAGGTTGTCCCAGCCCCAGGCGTCGGCGGACAGCGAGTCGGTGGAGGCGATGACGGTGTGCCCGACCTTGACGTCGCTGAGGGTGCCGCCGGTGGGGCCGCTGCGGAACAGGACCCGGCTGCCGTCCAGCAGGACGAAGGTGGGGCGCAACATCAGGGCCAGGTCGGCGATGATGCCGTGGATGTCCTGGTGGAACTGGTTGCGCCGCCCGCCCAGCAGGCCGTACCAGTTCTTGGTGGTCATCGAGGCCCGGCACAGGTTGTGGTCCTTGACCGGGGCCACGCCGATCACCTTGTTGGCGCCCTGGAACGGCCGCCAGAAGAAGGGCCAGCTGGCGATCCAGGTGGCGCCCGGGACCTTGAGGATCTCGAACTCGCCCGGCGAGGGCAGATAGACGCGCGCGCCGGCGGCCACCGCCGCCTGCTGGATCCCGGTGCGGGCAAAGCAGCTCTGCGGCGACTCGATGGGGTTGTCGGCCACCCGGATCTCGCTGGCGCCGGCCTCGCGCACCAGGTGGATCAGCGCGGTCAGCACCTCGGGGTGGGTGGTGGCGCCCAGCACCGCCGGGCGCTCGAAGGCGACGTTGGGCTTGATGACCACCACGTCGCCGCGCTGGACGAAGCGGCCGATGCCGCCGATGGCGTCGACGGCGGCGCGGACCATGGCCGGGACCCGATCGCCGCGCGCCACGCCCAGATGGGGCAAGGTCGGCGACTGCGCCACCGCGTATCCGCCCTGGGGCAGGTGCAGGCTGGGCGGCACCGGCTTGCCGCGCTCGCCGTCGGTGTCTCGCAACGACAGGGGCCACCGGGCCGGTGCCAGGCTGGCGTAGCCGGCGCCCACGGTGGCGGCGCCCACCACGGCGGCCTGCCTGAGGAAGCGCCGGCGCTCTTCCAGCTTCTGCTGCACCATCGCGTCCAGGTCGGCCGCGGAGGGAGCGGGATCGATCGTGGGAGAAGGCTTCTCACTTGGCGTCTCAGTTTTCATGGACCGCCTCCGGAGGGGTAGCGGGCCCGGGGCCGGAGGCCGGGGCCGGTTTTTCAGCGGCAGGCTCGGTTTTCTGCGGGCGGGCCTGGGCCAGGACCTCGGCCGGGGCGGCCTTGAAGGCCTGGCGCAGGTCCTCGATCTGATCGACCGCCGTCTTCTTGTCGGGTGCCCCGCGCACGCCCAGCACGAAGCGATCGACGCTGGTCGCGGTGGAGAACAGCCCCAGGAACTGGTCCTTGACCAGGGACAGGCCCCCGGCCTTGCCGGCAGCCTGCCCCAGCTCGAGGAAGGAGGCGCGCAGCTTGTCGGCCATCTGGCGCGCCGCCTTGGCGTCGGCGCGCGCCGAGACGAAGATCTCGAGATCGTTTTCCTTGCCCCGCGGCCGCGCCGCCCAGACGTCGTCGGCGAACGCCAGCGAGAAGGCGTTCTTGGCCGAATAGGTGATCTTGTCCGCCGAGAACTTCATCTGTCCCAGGAACAGGCCATATGCCCAGGGAAGTGACTCGCCCGGGACCTCGGCGATCAGGGTCTGGGCCAGCGCCTTCAGCTTGTCGGCGATGAGCGGCGTCTCGTCCGACCCGATCACCCGGATGTAATAGCGGCCCCGCGCGAAGAACACGGCGTTGCGGGAAAAGTGGTGCAGCCCGGCCGCGGTGACCTGGACCTGCGCGTCGGGCGGTCGCTCGCCGCCGTAGGCGCCCAGGGCGTTGGCGGCGTTGGTCAGGTCGTACATCTCCACGTCGATACTGGCCGACTCGTCCTTTTCGTTGATCAGGACAGCGCTGTACAGCCTCCGGAAAGCGAAGGCCCGGAAGTAGTCCGCCCGGCCGTCGATCTTGACGTACAGGTTCTCCTCGTCGAACTGCGAGACCTTGTCTTCCTTCCAGCCGGGACCGGCCAGGCTGGTCGGCAGCGGCCCCCGCGAGGCCCCCGGGATGGCCCCTTCCTCGACCGCAGCGGCGGGCGCGGCGGTGTGCGACGGCGCCACCTTCGGCAGGGCGGTGGCGACCGGGGCCTTGTCGCCGGACGCCGAGGGCTTCAGCAGCGCTTCCCCGTCGGAGAACAGGTTCGGGTCGGCGGGGTGGTTCTTGCGCCAGGCGACCCAGACGCCGATGGCGACCATCACCCCGAGGGTGACCAGCCCCCACCGCACCTCGGCCAGCGAATAGGTCCGCCGGTAGTGGCGCCAGCCGTCACGGATGAACAGACGATCGTCGTCGTTCCTTTCGGTCGCCATCTTTGACGCATTTCTCCGGGTGTGGGTGGCGGGCCGACAGTATAGGCGGGCGGCCGCCCGGAGCGCCCGGGTGGCGGGCAGTTTACGCCGTTTTTACCCCGCCGCGCGGTCGTACCTCGCCCCACGTCTGGCCGGCTCTGGACGGCGCGGCCGCGCGTGCGACAAACTATGAGCGTGCCTCGGCGGGAGATCGCGCTGTTCCTGCGAAGCCGGGACAACGACTATCAGGCCCGCCTCGCCGACGACGCCGTGAAGATGGCCGAGCGGGTCGGGTTCACGGTGCGCGTGACGGCGGCAGGCAACGACTCTGCCAGACAGTCGGCGCAGGTGGCAGAGGCGCTGGGCGGCGCCGGCAGCGACGAGCTGGCCGCGGTGCTGGTGAGCCCGGTGCGCGAGGACGCGCTGGCGGACGTGGCCCGCCAGGCGGCGGCCAAGGGCATCGGCTGGGTGGTGCTCAACCGCGAGGGCAGCTACGTGGCGACCTTGCGCTCGCAGTTCCCCGGCGTGCCGATCTTCGGCGTCACCCCGGACCAGCTGCAGATCGGTCGCATCCAGGCCGAGCAGGTGAAGCTGCTGTTGCCCGAGGGCGGTTCGCTCCTGTGCATCACCGGGCTGGCCAACACGTCGTCGTCGCAGCGGCGGCTCGAGGCGCTTCGCCACGATCTGGGGCCCGAGCACAAGCTGACGGTGGTGGAGGCCGACTGGACGTCGGAGGGGTCTCGGCTGCTGCTCGACCGCTGGCTGGAGCAGGCCGAGACGCCCACCTTGCCCGATGCGGTCTGTGCCCAGAACGACGAGATGGCGCTGGGGGCCCGGCAAGCCCTGCGCGACGCCGCCTCCCGGCGCGACCTGCCCTGGCTGGGCGAGCTGCCGATCATCGGCTGCGACGGATCGGCGGCGCTGGGCCAGCGGATGGTGCTGCGCCGGCGGCTGTGGGCCACGGTGATGGTCCCGTCGGCGGCGGGCCCGGCGGTCGAGTGGCTGGCCCGCGCGCGCGACGGCGAGGGCGAGCCGCCCGCCCACCTGATCCTGGCGGTGTCCTCCTTCCCCGAGATCGAGCGCCTTCAGCCGGCGGCCTGAAAGCGGCCGGCGCAGCTGCTAACCTGAGGGCGGTGTCCGAGGGAAACGGACCGCTGACCGCGGAGCAGAGACAGCGCCTGCGCGAGGACGGTTACCTGCTGTTGCCCGGGGCGGTGTCGCGCGACCGGATCGACGCGGCCCTGCGGGCGATCAACCACTCGCTGGGGGAAGAAGGGATGGCCAGGGAAGCTCTGCCGGGCTTCCGGGCACGCACCTTCACGCCCGAGCTGGTCACCGCGCCGGCCATCCTGGATCTGTACGGCAAGAGCCTGCTGGCGCCGGCGGCGGAGGCGGCGATCGGCGTCGGGCGGGTCAAGCCGCCTTCCGAGGGGCAGATCGCGCTGCGCTTCCCCACCCTGGCCGGATGGCCGGCGGCGCCGCACATCGATGGCATCTCCACGCCCGGCAACGGCGTGCCGCCCGGGACCCTGTACCACTTCACCGGCCTGGCCGGCGTGTTCCTCAGCGACGTGAGTGAGCCGGACCGGGGCAACTTCACGGTCTGGCCCGGCTCGCACGAGCTGATGGCCCACCACCTGCGCACCCACGGTGTGGACGCGGTGGTGGACCGCTTCCCGACCCTGCCGCTGCCACCTTCACGCGCGATCTGCGCGCGCGCCGGCGACGGCATCCTGGCCCACTACCTGCTGGCCCACGGGATCGCCCCGAACCTCGGGCCGCACATCCGCTACGCGGCCTTCTTTCGCCTGTTCCACCTGCAGCACGCGGAGAACGGCACCCGGCCGCTGGTGGAGCCGTGGCTGGAGTGGACGGGGGTGTGACGGCGACGGGACGACTCAGTCGTCGTGATCGTCGTGGTCGTCTTCCATCGGGGGCGGCCCCTCTGGCGCGGCGGCGGGCGCCTTGCGCGGCAGCAGGCCGATGGCGCATTCGGTGGTCAACATCAGACCGGCCACCGAGGCGGCGTTCTGCAGCGCCACCCGCACCACCTTGGCCGGGTCGATGACACCCGCCTTGACCAGGTCCTCGTAGGTCTCGGTGGCGGCGTTGAATCCATACGCGGGGCCCTGCGCGACGCCCCGCACGCGGTCCACCACCACCGAGCCGTCCACGCCGGCGTTCCAGGCGATCTGGCGCAGCGGTTCCTCGATGGCGCGGCGGACGATGTTCACGCCGTAGCGGCGATCGTCGGAGAAGGTCAGCTGCTCCAGCGCCGCCAGCCCGCGCAGCAGCGCCACGCCGCCTCCCGGCACGATGCCCTCGGCGATGGCCGCCCGGGTGGCGTGCAGGGCGTCCTCCACCCGCTCCTTCTTCTCGCGCGCCTCGGCGTCGGTGGCGGCCCCCACCTTGATCACCGCGACGCCGCCCGCGATCTTGGCCATCCGCTCGCGCAGCTTGTCCTTGTCCCAGTCCGAGTTGGTCTCACCGATCTCGCGCTCGATCTCCTTGGTGCGCGCCTTGATCGCCTCCTTGTCCCCGGCCCCATCGATGATCGTGGTGTTGTCGGCGTCGATCACCACCTTCTTGGCGCGGCCCAGATCCGGCAGGGTCAGCTCCTCCAGCTTCAGGCCCAGGTCGTTCATGATCGCCTTGGCGCCCGTCACGATGGCGATGTCGTTGAGCATGGCCTTGCGCCGGTCGCCGAAGGCGGGCGCCTTGACCGCCGCGCAGGGCAAGGTGCCGCGCAGCTTGTTGACCACCAGGGTGGCCAGGGCCTCGCTCTCGACGTCCTCGGCGATCACCAGCAGCGGCTTGCCCTGCTGGGCCACCTCCTCCAGCAGCGGCAGCAGCTCGTGCATGGCGCTGATCTTCTTCTCGACCACCAGGATGAAGACGTTCTCCAGCACCACCTTCAGCTTCTCGGTGTCGGTGATGAAGTAGGGCGACAGGTAGCCGCGGTCGAACTGCATGCCCTCGACCACGTCGAGCACGGTCTCGATCGACTGGTTCTCCTCGACGGTGATCACGCCTTCCTTGCCCACCTTGTCGATGGCGTCGGCCAGCAGGTTGCCGATGAAGGTCTCGCCGTTGGCGCTGACGGTGGCCACGTGGGCGATCTCGGTACGGTCCTTGATCGGGGTGGCCAGCGACTTGATGTGCTCCACCACCTTCTCCACCGCGGCGTCGACCCCGCGCTTGAGATCGATGGGGTTGTGGCCGGCAGCGACCAGGCGGATGCCCTCGTTGTAGATGACCTGGGTCAGCACGGTGGCGGTGGTCGTGCCGTCGCCGGCGACGTCGGAGGTCTTCTCGGCCACCTCCTTGACCACCTGCACGCCCATGTTCTGGAACTTGTCGTGCAGGTCTATCTCCTTGGCCACCGAGACACCGTCCTTGGTGACCAGGGGGGCCCCCCAGGGTCGCTCGACCAGGACGTTGCGGCCGCGCGGGCCCAGGGTCACCTTCACGGTATCGGCCAGGGTGTTCAGACCATCTCCCACGCGCTTGCGGGCGGTCTCGGAAAAGACGATGTGTTTGGCGGCCATGCAGCGGCCGATCAATATCCACCGGCCCGTATCCGTCAAGCGGATTGCCGGCGGAGGAAACGTTCTCGATCAGGCGGCGGCGCTGGGCTGGCCGGGCGGCGCGCTGGTGAGGTCGCGGCACAGCGCCAGCAGCGTGTCGCGCTCCAGGGGCTTTTCGACCAGCCGCACCTCGGGCTTCTTGAGCAGCGCATCCACCTCCGGCCCGTGGGCGGCGCCGGTCAGGAGCACGAAGCGCGGAATCAGCCAGGGGTGCGCGCGCGTCACCTCGTGGTAAATGTCGATGCCGCTCAGCACCGGCATCATGATGTCGCACAGGACGAGGTCGGGCTGGGGGCCGTAGAGCAGCCACTCCTTGGCCTCCACCGCCTCGGTGAAGGTGACCACCTCGTGGTCCTCGCCCAGCATCCGGCGCATGGCCTGCACCAGGGCCGGCTCGTCGTCCACCACCGCGATCAGCAGGCGCCGGTGCGGATCGCGCGGGGTACGCGCCCGCTCCTCGGCGATCGGGTCGACCGACGCGTTGCTGGCCTCGGCCTCCCAGGTCGGCAGCACAAGGAAGGCGGTGGTGCCGACCCCTTCGCGGCTGGTCAGCTCCAGCCGGCCGCCCATGCGCTGGACCAGCCGGCGGCAGATGGACAGCCCCAGACCGGTCCCCTCCCCCACCTTCTTGGTGGTGAAGAACGGCTCGAACACCCGCTCGAGGTTGCGCGAGGGAATGCCCCGACCGTTGTCGGCCACGCTGATCACGATGTCGCTGCCGCGGCGGCGCGCCTCCACCTCGACGCAGCCGTCGGGGCGGGTGGGGTCCAGGCCCTGCAGCGCGTTCAGGCTCAGGTTGAACAGCACCTGCTGGAGCTGGTCGGCGTTCCCCCGCGCGGCCAGGCCCGGGTCCACCTCCGAGCGCAGGCGCGCCTTGCAGCGCTGGCTCTCCTTGTCCAGCATGCGCGCCACCGTGGCCACCACCGGCCCCACCTCCACCTTGGCCAGATCGTGCGTGCCCTGATGGGAAAAAACGCTGATCTGCTTGACGATGCGCCCGATGCGCTGAAGACCGTGGCGGCAGTCCTTCAGTATCTGATCGAGGTCGTCCGTGTTCATGACCTCATTGGGGTCGCGGCCCTCGCGATAGGCGGTGGCCCACTGCTCGATGTGCTCGAAGTCGGGCAGCAAGAAGGCGAGCGGGTTGTTGATCTCGTGGGCGATGCCCGCGGTGAACAGGCCGATGGTGGCCATCTTCTCGGCCTGGATCAGCTGGCTCTGGGTCTCGCGCAGGGCGCCCAGCGCCCGGGCCAGCTCGCTGCGCTCGGCAGACAGGTGCCGGTTCAGCTGCTCGAGCTCCACGGTCCGTTCGCGGACCTTGTTCTCCAGCCACAGGTTCATCCGCCGCTGCTCGTCCATCAGGCGGCGGTTCTCGCGCACCAGCCGGGCGTGCTCCAGCGCGCGCCGGACCGCCGAGCCCAGCGGTTCCAGCCCGTCGTCCTTGTTGACGTAGTCGAAGGCGCCGTCGTGGATCGCCCGTAGCACCACGCGGGTCTCGGTGGCCGAGGACAGCATCACCACCGGGATGTCGGTCGAACGCGCGCGCACCGAGGCCAGCAGCTCGAGGCCGTCCATGCCCGGCATGTTCACGTCCGCCACCACAATGTCGAACGGAGCCCGGTCCAGCTCCTGCAGGCCCAGGTCGGCCCGCTCGGCGGTGACCACCGTGTGGCCCCAGCCGGAGATCAGCGAGCCCACAGTGTCGAGCACGACCGGGCTGTCGTCGATCAGGAGCACCCGGCCGGCGGGCTCGAGGCCGGGGTGGTGGCTGCTGCCGTTGTTGCCGTTCGCGACGGACGCCGGTTCCATCTTCTGTAATAAGTATGAATGTTTTGTAACTTACTGTTTGTAATTTACTAAAAATCGGCACGGGATGGACCTGACGTGGGCGGCGGTGTACGGGAACACCACACGCACCTCCCCGAGAGCCTCCAGGATCTTCACGCGCGCACGCCGTCGTGATGTACTGCCGGCGGCACCTTTCTCGATTCCTGGAGGAGGACGACTCATGAGTAGGCAAGTTCTGGTCGGCCTGGCCATCTTCGCGGCGACGGTGTCGGGCCTGGCCTGTGGCGACGACGAGGGCACGGTGGCCGATGGCAGCACCACCAACCCGGACGGCGGCGGCTCGAACGACGGCGGGCCGGACAAGCCCGCCACGACGCCGGACGGCGCGACGGATGGAAAGGACGGGCCGGCCGCCGAAGGTGGCAGCGGCGATGCCGGCGATGGCGGCGGTGGGGATGCGCCGGGGGATGCGGCGCCGCTGACGGCGCTGGAGCAGCGCGGGAAATACCTGGTGGAGCACGTGATCGCCTGCCCGGATTGTCACACCCCGCGCCTGCCCACCGGCGCCCTGGACATGAGCAAATACATGGCGGGCACCACCGAGTGTTTCGCGAAGATCGACACCGACTGCATCTACCCGCGCAACCTCACCCCACACGCCACCGGGCTGGGCAACCGGTCGAACGCGGAGATCAAGGACATGATCTCCAAGGGGCTGCGCCCGATGTCGGCGCCGGATCGAGCCCTGCACCCGATCATGCCCTACTACGTGTTCGGCAACACCGACGAGGAGGACCTGGACGCGATCGTGGCGTTCCTCAAGACACTCACGCCGGTGGAGCAGGAGATCCCGATGAAGGGGATGAAGTGGGTGATCCCGGAGCCGGTGCCGGCCATCAACCTGGACGCCGTGCCCCCGGTGCTGGAGACCTACCCGAGTCAGGCCGCGGCCGCGCGCGGGAAGTACCTGGCCACGCAGATCGGGCTCTGCATCGAGTGCCACACCAAGCACCTCATGATGGCCGAGACCGCGCTGGACGAGACCAAGTTCTTCCAGGGCGGCGAGGAATACCCGCTGATGTTCGGCGCCATCATGGCGACAGCGCGCTCGAAGAACCTCACCCCGGACAACACCACCGGGCTGGGCATGTGGACGCTCGAAGACATCGTCAAGTCGCTCATAGAGGGCAAGGACAAGATGGACAAGGGCATCTGTCCGCCGATGCCGGCCGGGCCCATGGCCGCCTACGGCGGCCTGGATCCGCAGGACGCGCGCGACATCGCGCATTACCTCAAGTCCATCGCACCCGCGGCGAACATGGTGATGGACATGTGCTCCTTTCCTCCGGGTACGTAACGGTCACAATAGGGGGTCTTGCGTAGCTTCGATCGTCGCCGCCCCCTGCTGACCGTCGCTCTGCTCGTCGCCGCCCTCGGCCCGCTGGCCGGGGGCTGCGGCGGGGGGGACACCGCCGACCCGGACGCCGCGCCGCACGCGGACGTCACCGACGACGCGCCCGCCTCCCCCGATGCGGGCGCGGAGGACGCGGCGGCCGACACCGCTCCCGACGCGCCGGCGGACGCCGGGGTGGACGGACCGGCGGCTTACCCGCGGCCCGAGTACCAGCGGCTGGACCAGACCGGCTACTTCGGCGACGACGGAATGCCGGCCGGCGACCTGCAGGCCTTCGAGCCGGCCTACGCGTTGTGGTCCGATGGCGCGGTCAAGCGACGCTGGGTGCGCCTGCCTCCGGGCACGCGCATCGACACGTCCGACATGGACCACTGGCAGTTCCCCATCGGGACCAAGGTCTGGAAGGAGTTCGCCCGCGACGGGGTGCTGCTGGAGACGCGGCTGATCGAGCGGTACGGCGCCGGGCCCGAGGACTACTGGATGGGCGCGTTCGTCTGGGCGGCGGACGGCAAGCAGGCGACCTACGCACCCGACGGGATGGACAACGTGGGCGGGACCACCCACGACGTGCCCGCGGCCAAGCTGTGCGGCGACTGCCACCGCGGCGACAAGGGCCGCGTGCTGGGTCTGTCGGCCCTGCAGATGGCCCACGACCGGCCCGGCCTGAACCTGGATCGCCTGGCCGAGCGCGGGTGGCTGTCCGATCCGCCGCCGGCCGGCGTTCGCTACGCCGTGCCGGGCGATCCCGCCACCGCCGCGGCGCTGGGCTACCTGCACGCCAACTGCGGCCACTGCCACAACGAGAACGGCGCCTCCTGGCCCGACACGCAGATGTTGCTCCGGCTGCGCGTCTCCGAGTCGGTCGCCGCCGACACCGGCATGGTCCGCAGCCTGGTCGGCCGCAAGCTGCAGTCGTTCCGCAGCGCCACCTACACCATGCGGGTGGTGGCGGGCGATCCCGACGCCAGCGCGCTGCTCGCGCGCATGAAGGTCCGCGGCAGCAAGGACCAGATGCCCTCGCTGGCCACCGAGATCGTCGACCCCGCGGCGCTGGCGGCGGTGTCGGCCTGGATCTCCGCGCTGCCGCCGCCGGCGCCCTAGTCGGCGAAGGTGGCCAGCACCGGGCCGTGGTCGCTGGTGCCGACCTCGCGGAAGGCGGGACAGGAGACCGCCCGGCTGGCCAGGGCGGTGGACGCGAACACGTAGTCCAGCCGCCAGCCGATGTTGCGCTCGCGCAGGTTCCGCCAGGGCGCCCACCAGGTGAACATCCGCGCGTCGTCGGGCGCCAGCGCCCGCCCGACGTCGGAAAGCCCGCAGGCCAGGATCCGCTCGAGCAGGGCCCGCTCCTGCGCGCTCTGCCCGATGGCGCCCGGCTTGCGCTCAGCCGGGTGAACGTCCTGGTCGCTGCGCGCGACATTGAAGTCGCCGCACAGGACCACCGGCACACCGGCCGCCTGAAACTCGCCCGCGTAGCCCACCATCGCCTCGAGAAAGCGGATCTTGGCCGCGAAGTCCTTACCGCCGTTGGGCACGTAGATCGACGCAACCGTGAGCGCCCCCAGCCGCACAGTGACGATCCGGCTCTCGTGATCGAAGGGCGGATGCCCGAACTCGGGCCGCCCACCCGCCAGCTCCTTCTTCACCAGCAGCCCCACCCCCGAGTAGGCCTTGTTGCCATGCATGTAACACCAGTACCCCTCGAGCTCGAGCAGCATCACCGGAATCTGGTCGAGGGTGGCCTTCAGCTCCTGCAGACACAGCACATCCGGCCGCTCCCGGCCCAAAAAGCCGTGCACCTCATCGAACCGCGCGCGAATCCCGTTGACGTTCCAGGTGGCGATCTTCAACCCACCGAAGATCTAGCTGATCTTCTTCGCAGAGAACCCGCGCGAATGAACCAGCCTCTCACTTTCCGCGTTCGTAGCCAGGCTTGCCTGGCGGAGACACGCGCCATTTTCCGCGAATGATTCACCTGGCCCTGTCCCTCTGGGGGAGAGGGCACGGGGGAGGGGGCGCGGGTCTGCCCGCGCCCTCTTCCCCGCGTGCGTCAGCACGAAGGCGGATGTTTGCGGAGCTTGCGGTAGACGGTCTGACGGGGCAGCTGGAGGTGGCGGGCGGCCTCGCTGACGTTGCCGCGGCAGCGGTGCAGGATGTGATTGATGTATTCCCACTCGAGGCGCGCCAGCGAGCGCACCTTGACCGGTGGGGCCTCGGCGGGTGCCTCGATTGTCCCGCCGCGCAGCACCTGGTCCAGCTGGTCGTCGGTGATCGGCTTGACCAGCACCGCCTCGGCGGCGCACAGCCGGGCCGCCCGCGACAGGGCGCGCGACGGGAAGGCGGTGGTCACCACCAGCCGCGCGCTCGGCGCGGCGTTTCGCACGTCCTGCAGCAGCGAATACCACAGCCGGCCGGGCAGGTTCGGCTCGACGATCACCAGGTCGAAACGGGCACGGCAAAGGGCGCTCTGCCATTCCGCCCCGTCCCGCGCCACGTGGACGGTGTGCCCGGTCCGTTCCAGCAGCGCGCGCACCTGCTGCAGCCAGCGGGTGTCGTCATCGGCGACCAGGACCTCGCCGGCGCTGACCTGCGGGAACGCGGACGCCGGACGAACGAGCGGCGGGCTCGACTGCAAACGGGTGGTGGTCAACACGGCTTTCCCCTCCTGGGGCCATCTCGTCGGCCCCTGAGTGAAAGACAGGCCTCGCCGGCGACTGTCGCATGATCGGACAGCGATTTATTTGTTACGTCACGGCGCGCTGGCAGGCGGCGGCGCGGACACGGCCGGCGGGGCTCCCGGTTTGCGCGCGGCGGTGGGTGGCCGCGGAGCGGTGGTGGGCGGCGCCACGGGCCGCTGGATGCCGAGCAGGCTGCGGCGCCCGTCCAGGTAGACGGCGGCCGCCGCCTTGACGGATTCGGCGTCGACGGAGTCGATCAGCCGCGCGTCCTCGAGGATCTGCCGGGGGTCGGTGCCGAAACGATAGGCGTCAGCCAGCCGGGTCAACCAGTACCCATTGTTGCGGACCGCCACCTCCAGCGCGCGGCGCTGGGCGTTCTTCACCTTGTCCAGGTGGTCGGGGGAGAAGCCACGCTGCTGGGCGGCCTTCACCTCGGCGTTCACCGCCTCGACCAGCCGGTCGACGTTCTCCGGCGCGCAGGTGAAGCGGATGTCGGTCTCGAAGAGGGGAGCCGGCCGGCGGTCGATCTGGCCGTTCACGTCGACGCCGTAGGTGCCGCCCAGTTCCTCGCGCAGCAGCTCGCGCAGCCGGATGGCCAGCGCCTCGGTCAAGGTGTCCAGGCGCTGCTCCTCCTGGCGGGTCCACTTGCGGTCGCCGGTGAAGGCCAGGGCCACGTTGCTCTTGGGCTCGACCCCCGCCTTCACCTCGAAGCGCTTGACGCCGCGGAACGGGCGCGCGCCCACGTCGCGCCAGGTCTCCTTGCGCCCGCGGGCGGGCAACGAGCCCAGGTAACGTTCGACCAGCGGCCGGAGCGCGGCCGGGTCGACCTTGCCCACGAAGACGAAGGTGAAGTCGCCCGCGTCGGCGAAGCGCTCGCGGTAGACCCGCAGCGCGGTCTGCAGCGAGAACCCTTCGAGCACCGACGGATCGGGGGGCCGGCGGCGCGGGTGGTTCTGGTACAGCTCGACCTGCCAGCGATCGGCGAAGACGGTGTCGGGGTCGGCCAGGCGCTGGGTGATCTGCTCGCGCAGCTGCTCGCGGGCGGCGGCGAACACCTGCTGATCGCCGCGGGGGGCGGTGACGTACAGGTACACCAGCTGCAGCAGGGTCTCGAGGTCGTCCGGAGAGGTGTGGCCGGTGACCCCCTCTTCCAGCTCCTCGATGAACGGGTTGACGGTCACCGCCTTGCCGGCCAGGGCGTTGCGCAGCTCGGTGGGGCCGAAGCGCCCCACCCCGCTGGCGGTCACCAGGTCGGCGGCGTATTCGGCGGAGTGGAAGTCGCGGTCGCGTACCAGCGAGTGTCCGCCCGGGGAAAAGCCCATCATGAGGATCTGGTCGTTGCGGAAGTCGGTCGGCTTGACCACCACGCGCACGCCATTGGCAAGCCGCCACTCGGTGACCCCCAGCTCGGTCAATGACCGTTCCTGGCGGACCGGGCCGGGCGGTCGGAGCGCACCGATCAACGGGCCCTCGGCCACCTTGTCGACGTAGGCCGGGATGTCCTCCTTCTGGACCTTCTCGAACAGCGCCCGCAGCTGGCCGTCGGGGGGCAGCGAGACCGCCTCGGGCGCCTCCACCAGGATCACCCGGTTGCGCTCGGTGATCCACTCGGACGCCACCTTGTTCATCTCCGCTACCGTGACCGTCGGAAGGAAGGCCCGGGTCAGCTCCAGCTCGCGCTCGATGCCCGGCATGCCTTCCTGGCGCAGGAAGTGGCGGATCATCTCCTCGGCATAGGTGGCCGAGGGGAGCTTGTCCTTCTCCTTCACCGCCCGCTCCAGCTCGCGCAGCAGCTCGACCTTCTCGCGCGCCAGCTCGCCGGAGGAAAAGCCGTGCCGGTCCACCCGTTCGGCCTCGCGGGTCAGGGCCATCAGCCCGCGCTGGATGCCGTCTTGCTTGACCACCGCCAGCTGCAAGATCACGTCGATGGCCTGCACGAACGGCTGGCTGGTCGACCCGGCGAACAGGAAGGGCGGGTCGGCGCTGCGGGTCAGCTCCTCCAGGCGGCCGTTGATCATCCGGTGATACATCGCCTCGACCACGTGGCGGCGGTAATCGCGCTCGGAGGCGACCACCCGCCGTGGCAGTTTGTAGATCACCCCCACCGAGGTGGTGGGCAGCTCGCGGTCCTTGGCCGCTGCCACCAGCGTCTCCGCGTGCTCGGGCACCGGGAAGCGCGGCCGCTCGCCGGCATTCGGCGCCCGCGGGCGGCCGGCGAACTGCTGCTCGATGTATTTGACAACCTTGGGGGGGTCGAAGTCGCCCACCGCGATCACGGCCATCAGGTCAGGGCGATACCAGCGCTTGTAGAAGGCGCGCAGTCCCTCGGCGGTGGCGCGATCGAGCACCTCCTTGCGGCCGATGGGGATGCGCTCGGCGTAGCGCGAGCCACGGAAGATCACCGGCATCACCTTCTCGAGAATGCGGGTCTCGGCGCCGCGGCCCAGGCGCCACTCCTCGATGATCACCCCGCGCTCGCGGTCCACCTCCTGCGGGTCGAAGCTGACCTCGTTGGCGATCTGCGACAGCACCAGGAAGGCCCGCGACAGCACCGCCGGGTCGTCGGTGGGCACCTCGAACATGTAGATGGTCTCGTCGAACGAGGTGCTGGCGTTGGCGTCGTGGCCAAAACGCATGCCCATCTTCTCGACGAAATCGACGATGTCGTTCTTGGGCAGAAGACGGGTGCCGTTGAAGGCCATGTGCTCGACGAAGTGGGCGTAGCCCAGCTCCTGGTCGGTCTCGAGCACCGATCCGGCGTTGACCACCAGCCGCAGCGAGGCCCGGCGCTGCGGTTCCTTGTGGGCCCGCACGTAGTAGCGCAGCCCGTTGGCGAAGGTGCCCACCCGGGTGGCCGGATCGATGGGCAGGGGGGCCTCGGCGGCGGGTACCGGGGCGGTGGCCGCGGCGGGTTCGGCGGCGGAGGTCTGGGCGGCCGAGGCCGCGGGCGGCGGGGGTCGGCCGGCACAGGCGGACAGACCGAGGACCACTGCCAGGGCAAGAAGCGCGCGGTGCATGCCGCATCGACTATAAGGCCGGATCGGCCGCGGCTCGGGATTCTTCCGGTCGGTGGCTGGGTATATAAGGTACGCGATGAAGCGAGCCGCGCTGTCGACCTACCTGTTCTCCATGCTTTTCGCCTGCGCCCACGGAGGCCGCCCGACCGGCCCCGCCCCCACCACCGTCCTGGTGGCCGGCGGCGGCACTGGCGCAGACGGCGTGCCGGCCACGCAGGCCCGCCTGGTCGAGCCGTTCGCGGTGGCCCGGGACGGCCGCGGCAACCTGTACATCGCCGAGATGGGCGGCAACCGCGTGCGCAAGGTGGACAGCGGCGGCATCCTGACCACCGTCGCCGGCCGCGGGACCAAGGGCGACTCGGGCGACGGCGGCCCGGCGCTGGAGGCGCAGCTGAACGGCCCCCACCACCTGCTGCTGGGTGGCGACGGACGTCTGCTGTACATCGCCGACACCTTCAACAACCGGGTGCGCATCCTGGACCCCGACAGCGGGATCATCCGCGCGGCCTTCGGCACCGGCGAGAAGGCCTTCGGTGGCGACGGCGGCCCCGCCTCGGCGGCGAAGTTCTCGGGCGTGTTCTGCATCGACTTCGATCGCGCGGGCCAGCGGCTGTACGCCATCGACCTCGACAACCGGCGCGTGCGCGCCATCGACCTGCGCACGGGGATGGTCAACACGGTGGCCGGGAATGGTGAAAAGGGCGTCCCGGCGGACGGCGCGGACGCGCTGAGCGCCCCCCTGCTGGACCCGCGCGCGCTGGCCGTCGATTCCAAGGGGCAGCTGTACATCCTCGAACGCAATGGTCACGCCCTGCGCGTGGTGGGCACCGACGGCAAGATCCGGACGGTGGTGGGCACCGGGCAGAAGGGCAACGGGGGCGACGGCGGGGACGCCCGCCAGGCAATGCTCAACGGGCCCAAGCACCTGACCGTCGATCGCGACGACAGCGTGCTGATCGTCGACACCGAGAACCACACCCTGCGGCGCTACACCCCCTGGGACGGCAAGATCGTGCGGGTGGCGGGGACGGGCAAGCGCGGCTCGGCCGGCCTGGGCGGTCCGCCCGAGCAACTGGAGCTCGATCGGCCCCACGGCATCTACGTGGACCGCAACGGCGACCTTCTGCTATCGGACAGCGAGAACCACCGGGTGGTCAAGATACCCCGCTGAAGCGGCGGTCTCGAGCGCGGCCAGGAAGCGGTCGAAGGCGGCTGCTTCCTGGACCAGCACCCGTTCCAGCCGGGGGCGCCAGTCGGGCAAGCAGGCCTGCAGCCGGGTGGCCATCTCCTGCAGGTGGCGGTCCTCGTCGCGCATGATGGCCGCCACCGAGAGGGCCGCGCCCGCGGCGCGCAGGCGGCTCTCGTACAGCGGGTAGAAGGCCTGGGCGCGCACCTCGATGGCGGCGCTGGTCAGCAGGTAGTTCACCTCCACCCGCCGGTCCTCGGACAGGTCGGCCAGCGCCTGCTCGGCGGCGCGATCGACCGCCTGCAAGTAGTCCTCACCGGCGTCGCCGGCCAGGGTGTCCTGTTCCGAGAAGGTGGCCACCTGCCCCTTGTCGGCGGCCAGCGCCAGTGCGCCCTTCTTCAGGCGCAAGGCGTGCACCGTCTCGTCGAGCATGTGCTGGATGCCGTCCAGGTCCAGGCTCTCGCAGCGCCGGCTCTTGAGGATCTTGCGCACGCCCACGTATTCCATGCGCGCGAAGGTGTTCACCAGGCGGGCGTGCAGCGGCGGCCGGGCGATGATGTGATCCAGCAGCTCTCGCTGCCGGGACAGGGAGGGCGATCGATCCAGGGTCTCGACGTACGCGCGCACGGTGCGCGGGAGCGTACGTCAGCCCGCGCCCGCTGACCAGCCGTTCGAGGCCGAAGGCGGAGCCCCGTAGCGATTGTTGCCGGCGGTGCCGGGCCGGGTCAGAAGCTGAAACAGCGGGTACAGCTGCCAGATCGGGATCAGCAGCCAGACGAAGTCCGAGGCCGGCCGATGCAGGTCGTGCAGCCGCTTGACCGCCTGGTAGGCGAAGGCCAGCACCGCGAACAACGCGATCAGCACGCCGATCATCACGCCCAGCATGCCCGCCACCGACCGGAAGCTCCACTGGGCCAGGAACACGCCGGCCACCGCGATGATGAGGCTGCGCAGCGCGAACGAGAGCCGGCCCAGGCGGCCCGGGTGGTCGGCCAGGTCGACCTCGTTGAAGCTGGGCGCCAGCAGGTGGTTGACGACGAAGGCCAGCAGATAGGCGCTGCCGCAGATGCCGAACAGGATGGCGTAACCGGCGGTGGCGCCGCCGGCGCTCGCCTGGAAGCGGTCCAGCAACCGCCCGGCGAACCAGGGGAACAACATGCCGCCGATCGACCCGGCCATGCCGCCGATGCCGATGACCGAAGCCACCGCCCGCTTGGGGAACATGTCCGAGACCGTGGTGTAGATGTTGGCCGACCAGGCCTGGTGGGCGGCGCCGGCGACACCGATCAGCAGCACCGCCTCCCAGTCGCCCGCCCGTGTCACCGCGAAGATGGGCAGCACCGCCAGGGCGAACAGGAACATGCCCATCTTGCGCGCGCGGGTGATGCTGTAGCCGCGCCGGTTGAGGTGGCCGGTCAGCCAGCCCCCGGCGATGCTGAGCACGGTGACGATCACGTAGATCGACACCAGGTGCACCCAGCTCTGCTTGATGTCCAGCCCGCGCGTCTTCTTGAAGAAGTCGGGCAGCCAGATGAGAAAGAACCACCACACCGGGTCGGTGAGGAACTTGGCCACCACGAACGACCAGGTCTGCCGGTAACCGAGCAGGGTGATCCAGCTGACCCTCCGTTCGGGCTGCAATGGATCGGCGGAGGCGCGGGCCTCCTGTGGATCGCTGTGGATGTGATCGAACTCGGCGCGGCTGATCCGGCGGCGCTCGGGCACGTCGTAGAACGGCAGCCAGAGGAACAGCCACAGGAAGCCGGCGATGCCGGCGGCGACGAAAGCGGATTGCCAGCCCCAGGTGCTGGCCAGCCAGGGCACCACCGCCGGAGCGACGATCGCGCCCACGTTGGTGCCGGCGTTGAACAGGCTGGTGGCGTAGGCGCGCTCGCGCTTGGGGAACCACAGCGCGACGGCCTTGATGGCGGAGGGGAAGTTGCCGCCTTCACCCAGCCCCAGCGCGCCGCGCGCCACGTAGAATCCGCCCACGCTGCGCACGAAGGCGTGTCCGATGGCGGCCAGGCTCCAGAACACGATCGAGACGGCGTAGCCGAAGCGGGTGCCGAAACGATCGACGATCCAGCCGAAGGCCAGCAGGCTCAGGGCGTACGCGCCCTGAAACACGGAGTTTACCTGCCCGAATTGCTCGTTGGTCCAGCGCAGCTGCTCGTCGAGGATCGGCTTGAGCAGGGACAGGATCTGGCGGTCGATGTAGTTGATCGTCGTCGCCAGGAACAGCAGCGTGCAGATCCACCAACGGTATCGACCGAGGGTGGAGGCGATGGCTCGGCCCATGTGCCTGCTTTTCGTCGAAAAGGCGGCCCGTCGCAAGGGCGAAGCCCGCTGAAAACGGTCTCGGCGCACTGCGCTGACGGCCCCGGGCGTCAGACACCCCGCATACTTGCGCATGCTGCGGGCGGATCGGTACTCTGGGGCAGTTTATCCATGAAGAAGCGAACGGCGGAGAAGGTCATTTCGCGTTCCATCCTGGTTCTGGCGGTCTATCGCAAGAGCACGATGGGCCGGGCCCTGCGACGCCGTCCCACCTTCTGGACCGTGCCCAAGGCCCGCCTGACCACCGAGCCCAGGCCCGCCAGCAAGCGCCTGCGCCTGGAGTTCGGCGAGGCGAAGACCGACACCGGCTTCTCGATCACGTACGCCGACTCGCGGGTCCTGGCCACGCAGACGCCCCCCAGCGGCTAGCTGGGCACCGGCCCCCGTCGGTCGACCCGGCGCGTCCCCGGGTGGCACTTGAGGTCCGCCCGGATGCTGCCGAATTTGTCAACGGGGGAGCCGACGCGAAAAGCGCGGCCGTGGGGCGGAGCCATGTTCCATACCGAGCTCGTTCATCTGCTGCAGACCCTGGGTCTGGACGCCAGCCACCCACCGACGGCCGAGACCTGGAGGCAGCTGCTGGCCGACATCAGCCGCAGCTACAGCGAGGCCGAGCAGGTGCGCCTGATGATGAAACGATCGTTCCCCTTCTCCTCGCGCGAGATGCGCCAGCTGACCGCCAGCCTGGCCGCCGAGCGCGACGAGTTCGCCCAGATCTTCCGGGCGGCGCCGGTGGGCATGGCGCGCATCGAGCTCGACGGGACCATCTCGTTCGCCAACGCGGCCATCGCCGAGGTGGTAGGGCGCGAGCCGGGGGAGCTGGCTGGCCAGCCGGTGGTCGCCTTCGTGCACCCGCAGGAGGAGATCCCCACCCGCCAGATGCTCACCGAGCTGGGCAGCGGCCGCCGCGGCCTCGTGCGCAGCGAGCGCCGGTTGATCCACAAGACCGGCAGCACGGTGTGCACCAAGTTCGGCGCCGCTGCGGTCAACGACGAGCGAGGCCTGCCCCAGCACCTGATCCTGGTGGTCGAGGACGTCACCGAGCGCAACCGGCTGGAGATCGAGCTGCGACACGCGCAGAAGCTGGAATCGGTGGGGCGGCTGGCGGCGGGGATCGCGCACGAGATCAACACCCCCATCCAGTTCGTGGGGGACAACGTCAGCTTCCTGAACACGGCCTTCTCGGACCTGCTGGAGCTTTGCACGTTCTACCGTCAGCTGTGCGGCAAGGCGCGCTCATCGGTGCTCACCGACGACGACATGGCCCGCCTGCGCGAGGCCGAGGAGGCCGCTGACCTGACCTACCTGCAAGAGAACGTGCCCCGCTCGATCGCGGCCACCCTGGAGGGCGCCCGGCGGGTGGCCCACATCGTCCAGGCGATGAAGAGCTTTGCCCATCCGGACCGGGGCGAGAAGACGCCGGCCGACATCAATGCGGCCCTGCGCAGCACCCTGACCGTGGCCAGCAACGAGCTCAAATACGTGGCCGAGGTGGAGACCGAGCTGCTGCCGCTGCCCCAGGTGCCCTGTTTCCTGAGCGATCTGAACCAGGTGTTCCTGAACCTGCTGGTCAACGCCGCCCACGCGGTGGCCGACGTGGTGACCGGGACCGGCAAGCGCGGGCGGATCCGGATCAAGACCGAGCTCGACGGCGACCACGTGGCCGTCTCCATCTCCGACAGCGGCACCGGCATCCCCGAGGAGATCCGGGATCGCGTCTTCGATCCCTTCTTCACCACCAAGGGCGTGGGCAAGGGCACCGGCCAGGGTCTGGCGCTGGCCCGCTCGGTGATCGTGGACAAGCACGGCGGCACCCTCGACTTCGAGAGCGAGATGGGCAAGGGGACCACCTTCGTGGTGCGCCTGCCCGTCGAGGAGAACGCCGCCGCCCGACCCGACCGCGCGGCCTGAGCGCCCCGCCGGCGACAGCCGCCACGCCGGTTCCCGCCTGGTCCGGGAAGCGGTAGCCTGACTCCGTCGTGGCCACGATCCGGATGTTCGCCGTCTTTTGCCTGGCGATGGCCAGCTGTGCCCGGGCGCCCTCACGCGCGCCATCCCCCGCCGCAGATGCCGACGGCGGCGCCGGCCCCATCGACACCGGCGCCACCCTCGGTGCGAACGACGCGCGGGTGGCGGCGTCCTGCCCGGCGGCGGGGATGGGGGCGGTGCCCTACCCGGGCGGGGTGTCGTTCCGGGTGTGGGCGCCGTTCGCTGAGCGGATGTTCGTGACCGGAGACTTCGACGGCTGGGATCCGGCGGCGGACGAGCTGCACGCCGAGGGCGAGGGAAACTTCGCCGGCTGCGTGACGGAGGCCAAGGTCGGACAGAGCTACAAGCTGGTGCTGCACCGGCAGGCACAGGTGTCGGTGCGGGCGGATCCGCGGGCCCGTCAGGTGCGGCACTCGAACGGAGCCAGTGTCATCGTCGATCCGCGGATTCTGCAGCCGGGGCCCTTCACGCCGCCCGCGTTCCGGGAGCAGATCGTATACGAGCTGCACGTCGGCACCTTCAACGACGCCCCCGGCGGGGCGCCGGGGACCTTCCGGAGCGCGATCGCCAGGCTGGATCATCTGCAGGCGCTGGGCGTGAACATGATCGAGCTCCTGCCGCCCACCGAGTTCGCGGGCGACTTCTCCTGGGGTTACAACCCGGCCTTCCCGTTCGCGCCCGAGACTGCCTACGGGACGCCCGCGGAGCTGGCCGCCCTGATCGACGCCGCCCACGCGCGCGGCATCGGTGTGATCGTCGACGTGGTCCACAACCACTGGGGCCCGCAGGACCTGGCCATGTGGTGCTGGGCGGGCGAGTGCCTGGGCGCGGGCGGCGTGTATTTCTTCACCGACTGGCGGGGGCAGACCGACTGGGGCCCACGGCCCGATTACGGGCGGGCGGAGGTGCGGCGTTACATCCTGGACAGCGCCCGGGCGTGGCTCGAGGACTACCGCGCCGACGGCCTGCGCTGGGACTCGACGGTGAACATCCGCAGCCAGCGCGGGCGCGAGATCGCCGAGGGCTGGAAGCTGCTGCAGGAGACAACCGACGAGCTACACCGGCGCGCGCCCGGCAGGATCCAGATCGCCGAGGACCTGCAGGGCGACGATCGCCTGACCCGCGCGCCGGCACAGGGAGGCGCCGGCTTCGACGCCCAGTGGGAGCCCGGCTTCTTCCGCCCGGTCGACCAGGCGCTGATCACACCCGACGACGGCGCCCGCGACATGACGGCGGTGGCGGCCGCCATCGCCGGCAACCCCGGCAGCGATCCCTTCCAGCGGGTCATCTACACCGAGAGCCACGACGAGGTGGCCAACGGCAAGAAGCGCATCCCTTCGATGATCGAGCCCGCCCAGCCGGCCAGCCTCTACGCGCGCAAGCGCTCGACCCTGGGCGCCGCGCTGGTGCTGACCTCGCCGGGCATCCCGATGCTGTTCCAGGGCCAGGAGATCCTGGAAGACGGCTGGTTCGCCGACGACGACCCGATCGACTGGGCGAAAGCGGACCGTTTCCCGGAAGTGCTGGCGCTGTACCGCGACCTGATCGCCCTGCGCCGCACCCTGCCCGCCCTGCGCGCCGCTGGCGTGAAGGTGTTCCACGTCAACGACCAGGACAAGGTGATCGCCTACCACCGCTTCGATCCCGCAGCTCCTGATAGCGACGTGGTGGTGGTGGCCAGCTTCTGCAACCGCGACTTCCCGAAGTACCGGATCGGACTGCCCGCCGGCGGGACCTGGACGGTGAAGCTGGACAGCGATTCGAAAAAGTACGGAGCGGACTACGGCGGGTCGCCGATGGGCGCGGCGGCGCCAGACGTGATGGCGCTGCCGGAAGCTCGCGACGGCCTCCCGTTCAGCGGCGAGCTCCCACTGGGCCGATACGGTGTGATGATCCTGGCGCGGTAGGGTCAGTTCACCGCGATCTTCACTTCCACGCGGCGGTTGGCGGCGCGGCCGGCGGCGCTCTTGTTGCTGGCGACCGGGCGGTCCAGGCCGTAGCCGATCGCGGCGATGCGCTCGCCGGGGACGCCGCGCGAGACCAGGTAGGCCTTCACCGTCTCGGCGCGCTTCTGGGACAGCGCCCGGTTGGTGGAGGCGTTGCCCCGGCCGTCGGTGTGGCCGGCGATCTCGACCTTGAGGTCGGGGTATTGCTTCAGCATCTCGACGATCGGATCCAGCGAGGCCAGCGAGGCGGACAGGAGCTCGGCGGTGAGGCCGCGGAACTGCACGCCCTTGATGACGCCGACCGCCGACTTCACCGCGGCGGGCAGCTCGTCGGCGCAGCCGTCGCCGTCCTTGAAGCCGTTGCGGGTCTCGGGCACGTCGGGGCACTGATCCTGCGAGCCGATCAGGCCGTCGCCGTCGTCGTCGGTCTCGGGACAGCCGTCCAGGTCGTCGATGCCGTTCTTGGTCTCGGGCCGCAGCGGGCAGCGGTCCTTGGCGTCGGCGATGCCGTCGCCGTCGTTGTCCAGGTCGGGACAGCCGTCCTCGTCCTGGAAGCCGTCCGGGTCCTCGGGGTCGTTGGGGCACTTGTCGCCCCGGTTGGGCAGCCCGTCCCGGTCGGCGTCGGGGAAGGGAGCCTCGTCGGCGATGAAGATCTTCTCGCGGGTCAGGCGGGTGGGCTGCTCGCCCAGGTTCACGTAGACGCTCAGCAGTCCCTGGAAGTCGGGGCCGCCGTAAGAGGTCTCGTCGCCAACCGCCAGCCACTTGGAGGCGAAGGCCAGCGAGCTCTGCACCCGGCCTTCCAGGCGGATGCCCACCCGGTCGGACAGCCCGATGCGCGCGCCCAGCCCGGCCCGCGCCACCCCGTCCTGATCGTCCGGCTCGACGCTCTTGTCGTCGACCACCGAGGCGATGGCGCCGTAGCCCACCAGCAGGTAGGGCTGGAAGCCGCCGACGGTGAAGGGGTGAAAGCGCAGGTGCCCGCCCAGCTGGAAGACCCACAGCTGGGTGGTGTCGTCGCGCGTGCGCGTGCGCGAGGCCAGGCCTTCCGCCTCGATGGTGACGAAGCGCCCGAGGTGAAAGCCGATGTCGAGCCCGAACGCCCCGGCGTGGTACGGCGACAGGCCGACGTCGTCGACGTCGGTCCGCCCCAGGGTGTGCTTGTCATTGAAGTAGTGCCCGCCGCCCACCACCCCGAGGTCCAGCCGGAAGTCGCGCCGCCCGTAGCTCTGGGCGGTGATCTCCTGCTGCACACGCTCGGACTGGGCGAGAGCGCGACTGGACGTGGACACCGCCGCCAGCCCGACGACCGCCATGAGGAGAGAGGAATTCGGCCTGGTCATCTGCCTGCCTCCGTGGCTGCGCACGAGCCCCCGACGATATCGCAAAGGCGCTGGATCGGGGGCATTCTGCACACCCGGCCGTGGCTGCGCAGTGCGTCCGCGCACGCCGGCTACGGCCAGCGCAACCGGAGGAGGACGGTCAGCGAAACGCCTTCTGCAGCTTCTCGAGCGTCGCGCTGCCGGGGCAGAGCTTCTCGAAGGGCACCTGGGCCAGCGGGGTCTCGGTGGTGTCGTTCAGCTGGTGCATCTCCGGCGCGCTCTCGTCGATGTACAGCAGGCCGGTGGGGATCTCGCCGCGTCCCTGGTGGTCCTGCAGGTACTGGTAAGCGGCCTGCCGGTTGCGCGGGTTGTAGTCGGCGGCGACCTTGGTGAACCGCACCACGCTGCCGTCGTGCATGGTCACCTCCTGGGCGCCGCCCTCGGGGTAGCTGGTCCGGATCTCCTTCCGCAGCGGGACGAAGTCGGCGGCGGTCACCTCCACGGCGTGCTCGCGGGTGAAGCGGTAGGCCTTGGTCGAGCCCTCGTGGTCGTTGAAGGTCACGCAGGGCGAGATCACGTCGATCAGCGCGAAGCCGCGGTGGCTCAGCCCCGCCTTCAGCAGCGGCACCAGCTGGGCCTTGTCGCCAGAGAAGCTGCGGGCCACGAAGCTGGCCCCCAGCGACAGCGCCAGCAGCACCGGGTCGATGGGGCTCATCTGGTTGGCCTCGCCCTTCTTGCTCTTGCTGCCCACGTCGGCCGAGGCGGAGAACTGGCCCTTGGTCAGGCCGTAGACCCCGTTGTTCTCGATGACGTAAAGCAGGTTCAGGTTGCGGCGGATGGCGTGGCACATCTGGCCCAGCCCGATGGACAGCGAGTCGCCGTCGCCGGAGATGCCGATGTAGGTCAGCTGGCGGTTGGCCGCCGCCGCGCCGGTGGCGATGGCGGGCATGCGCCCGTGCGCCGAGTTGAAGCCGTGGGCCCCGCTGACGAAATAGGTCGGCGTCTTGGACGAGCAGCCGATGCCCGACAGCTTGGCCACCATGTGCGGCGGGACGGCCAGCTCCCAGAAGGCGCGCACGATGCCGGCGGTCACCGAGTCGTGCCCGCAGCCGGCGCACAGGGTGGACATCGAACCTTCGTAGTCGCGCAGGGTCAGGCCCAGGCCGTTCTTGCCCAGGCTGGGATGGACGACGGGGGGTTTCTTGGTCATGAAGCCAGCTCCTGCGGGGACTGCGCGCGCAGGCCCAGACGCGCGCTGACGCGGTCGACGACGTGCCGGGCGCTCAGCGGGAAGCCGCCGTACACCAGGATCGACTCCAGCTTGTCCTTGGCCACCGCGGTCTCGTTGACCAGCAAGGTGCGCAGCTGGCCGTCGCGGTTCTGCTCGATGATGAAGTTGCGCCCGTGGGCGTTGAGGAATCGCTCGACCGAGTCGTCGAAGGGGAAGGCGCGGATGCGCATGTAGTCGGCGCGCACGCCCCGCTTGTCCAGCTCGCCCAGCGCCTCGCGCAGGGCCGAGTCGCAGCCGCCCAGCGAGACCAGCCCCACGGTGGCGCCGGGCTGGGTGACCATCACCGGTTCGGGCACCCACTTGGCCGCGGACTTGTGCTTGCGGGCCAGGCGGTCGACCACGTCCTGGTATTCGTCGGGGATCTCGGTGTAGCCGCCGAAGCGGTTGTGCCCGGAGCCGCGGATGAAGAAGGCGCCCTTGGCGTGCACCCCCGGCAGGGTGCGGGCGGCGACGTTGTTCTCGTCGGCGGGCCAGTAGCGGGTGAACTTCTCGATCTTCTCCAGCTCGTCCGCGGTCAGCACCACGCCGCGGTCGGGCCGGTAGCTGTCGTCCCACTCGAGCTTGGGGGTGACCCAGTCGTTCATCCCGATGTCCAGGTCCGACAGCATGAACACCGGCGTCTGGAACCGTTCGGCCAGGTCGAACGACTTGACCGCGAAATGGAAACATTCGTTCGGGTTGGCCGGGAACAGCAGCAGGTGCTTGGTGTCGCCGTGCGAGGCGTAGGCGCAGCTGAGGATGTCGGCCTGCTGGGTGCGGGTGGGCATGCCGGTCGAGGGACCGGTGCGCTGCACGTCGATGATCACCGCCGGGATCTCGGCGTAGTAGGCCAGACCGATCAGCTCGTTCATCAGCGAGATGCCGGGACCCGCCGTCGAGGTGAAGGCGCGGGCGCCGTTCCAGCTGGCCCCGATCACCATGCCGATGGCGGCCAGCTCGTCCTCCGCCTGCAAGATGCAGTAGTTCTTCTTGCCGGTCTGGGGATCCTTCCGGTGCTTGTCACACAGCCCCTTGAAGGCGTCCATGACCGAGGTGGCGGGGGTGATCGGGTACCAGGCCGCCACGGTGGCGCCGGCGTACAGGCAGCCCAGGGCGGTGGCGGTGTTGCCGTCGATGAGGATCTTGTCCTTCGAGCGGTCGTTCTCGCCGGACATCGTCTGCAGCTTGATGGGCAGCGGGCAGGACAGGTTGTCGATGGCGTAGTCGTAGCCCAGGCGGATGGCCTTGTGGTTCGAGTCCATCAGGGCCTTCTTCTTGCTGTATTTCTCCTCCAGCAGGCCATCGATGATCTTCATGTCGATGTCCAGCAGGGCCACCAGCACGCCGGCGTAGGCGATGTTCTTCATCAAGATCCGCTCACGCGGCTCGCCGAAGGCCTCGTTGCACAGGTGGGCCAGAGGCACGCCCAGGAACTGCACGTCGTTGCGGAGCAGGTTGCGCGGCAGCGGCCAGCTGGAGTCGTACAGCAGAAAGCCGCCCGACTTCACCTCGGCCACGTCGCGGGCGTAGGTCTCCGCGTTCATCGCCACCATCAGGTCGTATTCCAGCGCCCGGGCGGTGTGCCCGTCCTTGTTCACGCGGATCTCGTACCAGGTGGGCAGACCCTGGATGTTCGAGGGGAACAGGTTCTTGCCCGAGACCGGGATGCCCATGCGGAAGATGGCCTGCATGAGCAATCCGTTGGCGCTGGCGGAACCCGTGCCATTCACGTTGGCCAATTTGACGGCGAAATCGTTGATCCTGAGCAGTTGTTCCTGGTGCATGCCGCTTCTTCCGAGTGGTCGCGGGAGGGCCGGCTTCAGGTCCGCGCCGTGCTGGCGGACTTGGTGGTGGTCGACTTACCCGCGTAGGGGATCAGGAGCTCGAACTTCTGCATGTCCCACGCCGCCGTCGGGCATCGCTCGGCACACAGCCCGCAGTGCACGCAGAGGTCCTCGTCCTTCACCATCACCCGCTTGGTCTGCGGCAACCCTTCCGAGACGAAAATATCCTGCTTGGGGTTCAACGCCGGCACGGTGAGACGGGGCCGCAGCTCCTTCTCTTCACCGTCGCTGGTGATGGTCAGGCAATGCACCGGGCAGATGTCCACGCAGGCGTCGCACTCGATGCACTTGGGGCCGGAGAATACCGTCTGCACGTCGCAGTTCAGGCAGCGTTCCACCTCGCGGGTGGTCTGCTCGGCGTCGAAGCCCATCTCCACCTCGACGCTCAGCTTGGCGAAGCGGGCGGCCAGATCGACGTGTTTCATCTTCTGGCGCTTGATGGCGTTGTAGTCGTTCGAGTAGCTCCACTCGTGGATCCCCATCTTCTGGCTGATGAGGTTCATCCCCTGGCGCGGGCGTTCGGTCAGCGGGACTCCCTGGATGTGGTTGTGGATGGAGACCGCGGCCTGGTGGCCGTGGGCCACTGCCCAGATGATGTTCTCCGGGCCCCAGGCGGCGTCGCCGCCGAAGAAGACCCCGCTGCGGGTGCTCTGGTGCGTGTCCTTGTCCACCACCGGCATGCCCCACTTGTCGAACTCGATGCCCAGGTCCCGCTCGATCCAGGGAAAGGCGGCCTCCTGACCGATGGCCAGGATGACGTCGTCGGCCGGGATGAAGACGCTGTCGATGACCCGGGACTTGGTCAGCTGGCCCTTCTCGTCGGGCGACCACTCGAGCTTGTCGAACATCATCCCCTTGAGCTTGCCCCCCTCGACCACGAACGACTTGGGGGCGTGGTTGATGATGATCTCGACCTGCTCCTCCTCGGCGTCCTCCAGCTCCCAGGGGGAGGCCTTGAAGTAGCCGCGCGGCCGGCGGGCCATCACCTTGATGTCCTTGCCGCCCAGGCGGCGCGAGGTGCGGCAGCAGTCCATGGCGGTGTTGCCCACCCCGATGATCAGCACCCGCTCGCCGATCTTGCCGATGTGGCCGAAGGCCACCGACTCCAGCCAGGCGATGCCGATGTGCACGTTGGCGTCGGCTTCCTTGCGGCCGGGCAGGTCCAGCTCCTTGCCCTTGGGGGCGCCGCTGCCCACGAAGACGGCGTCGTAGTTCTCGTCCAGCAACGCCTTCAGGCTCTTGATGGGCGAGTTGTACCGGATGTCGATGCCACCCATCCCCAGGATCATGTTGCACTCCTCGTCCAGTACCCGGGCGGGCAGCCGGAACGAGGGGATGTTCGAGCGCATCAGACCGCCGGGGGAGGCGAGCTTCTCGAACATGGTGATCTGATAGCCCAGGGGGGCCAGGTCGTTGGCCACGGTCAGCGAGGCCGGACCGGCGCCGATGCAGGCCACCCGCTTGCCGTTCTTGGCCTCGGGGGCGCGGGGAAGTTGGTCGCTGATGTCGTCGCGCAGGTCGGCGGCCACCCGCTTGAGGCGGCAGATCGCCACCGGCTGGCCGTCCACCCGGGTGCGGCGGCAGGCCGGCTCGCAGGGACGATCGCAGGTGCGCCCGAGGATCCCTGGAAACACGTTCGAAGCGCGGTTCAGCAGGTACGCCTCAGAGTACTTTCCCTGAGCGATGAGGCGTATGTACTCGGGAACGTTGGTGTGCGCGGGGCAGGCCCACTGGCAATCGACGACTTTGTGAAAGTAACTGGGGTCGCGAATATCCGTCGGTTTCACCAGTCGGGTCTCCGTTTCAGCACCCCGGACATACACCAATGCGGGGCCGTTCTCTACTACGCGTTGAGCCGTTCACGTTCGCAGCTCCGACGGAGGACCACACCGCGACGCGACCTGGCCACCGGTTCGAGGGATGCGGGTTCCGTCGATTCTACACCAGTGGTCACGGGTCGGTAACAATCTCGCTCGGGTCGTCGCCGTCGTCGACCGGTCGCCGGCTGCCGTGGATCCGTGGATGCCTTGGTGTTCGCGGCAGCCCCGGGGCACCGGTTCCTGCATCGGCGGCGGCGGAGTGGATCTGGAACGCGGCTTGCTGTTCCTCCGCACGTCAAAGAAAGAAGGAGGAAGTCATGCCAAAGGATGCGTCTTCGCGAGAGCCGGGCCGGGTGATCACCTTCGGTGACCTTGTCGCCGCCGCGTACGATCACGCCGACCTCGTCACCGACGATCCCCGCACCGCCGCCGACCTGGCCAGCCGCACGGTGGGCCGCTGGCTGGCACGGACGGGTCGCAAGGACATCGCCGAACGGGCTCGCCGCGAATCCCCCAATCCCCCGTCGCCACGCCGCGGCTCTTTCTCGCGGGCCGCCTGATCATCGATTCCGGCCCCTCGGCGGCCAAGGTCCGTCCTCTTGTCGCCGGACCGGTACGGACCCACTACTTCCCATGTAGCCGATGTCTTCTCCTGACGGCACGAACCACGAGGGATCGGAACCTACAGATTCAGCGTCCGGCGAGTTCGACGGACAGGGGGACACCGCCGCCACGTACGTCGTCGGCGTCGGTGCCTCCGCGGGCGGTCTCGAGGCGCTGCAGCGGCTGTTCGCCCGCATGCGCCGGACCGGCGCCTTCTCGTTCGTGGTGGTCCAGCACCTGTCGCCGGACTTCAAGAGCGTGATGGCCGAGCTGCTCGCGCAGCACACCGAGCTGCAGGTGCGGGTGGTCGAGAACGACACGCCGATCGAGACCGATACCATCTACCTGCTGCCCGCCGGCAACGAGATGACCATCCGGCAGGGGCGGCTGTACCTGACCGAGCGCGACCCCGGCAAGGGGCTGTTCCTGCCTTACGACGTGTTCCTGCGCTCGCTGGCGACCGACGCCGGCGCGCGCGCCATCGCCATCGTTCTGTCGGGCACCGGCAGCGATGGCAGCCGGGGGGTACGCGCCATCCACGAGGCCGGCGGCCTGGTGCTGGCCCAGAGCGAGGAGTCCGCGAAGTTCGACGGCATGCCCCGCAACGCCATCGACACCGGGCTGGTCGACCTGGTGCACGAGCCCGAGGCGCTGGCCGACGCGCTCCTGCGTTTCTTGACCCACCGGACCCGGCTGGGCCTGGAGCAGCCCGCCTCGGAATCGGAGGCCGACAGCCTGTCGCGCATCTTGACCCTCCTGCAGCGCGAATGCGGGATCGACTTCTCCGAATACAAGGCCAGCACGGTGGGGCGACGGATCGAGCGGCGGCTGTTGCTGAGCGATTCGGGCGACCTGGATCGTTACGTCGAGCGCCTGCAGAACGATCCCAAAGAGCTGCACTTCCTTTACAAGGACCTGCTGATCGGGGTGACCCGCTTCTTCCGGGACGCGGAGATGTTCCAGCGGCTGCGCACGGACATCATCCCCGAGCTGGCGCGCCAGCTGGCGCCGTCGGAGGAGTTCCGGGTCTGGGTGCCCGGCTGTGCCACCGGCGAGGAGGCCTACAGCGTGGCCATGCTGGTGGCGGACGCCTACCGGGTGCTGGGCCGGGCCTCGTCCTTCCGGGTGTTCGCCACCGACGTGCACCGGGCCTCGCTGGACGTGGCCAGCGCCGCGCAATATTCGCCCGAGGCGGTCTCGGCGGTGCCACACGACCTGCGCGAGCGTTACCTCGAGCGCAAGGCCGAGGGCTTCCGCGTGATCACGCCGGTCCGCGAACGGGTGGTGTTCGCCCACCACAACGTGATCAAGGACGCGCCCTTCACCCGGCTGGATCTCCTGACCTGCCGCAACCTTCTCATCTACTTCACGCCCGCGGCGCAGCGGAAGGCCATCTCGCTGTTCCACTTCGCGCTGAAGACCGGTGGGGTGCTGGTGCTCGGTCCCAGCGAGACGCCGGGGCCGCTGAGCGAGGAGTTCGCGACGGTGGACAACCGCTGGAAGGCGTTCCGCAAGCACCGCAACGTCCGCCTGACCTCGCCCCTGCGGATGGACCCGCTGGGCGGCCACGTGGACGCGCCCCGTTCCTCGACCACCCGGAGCGCGGCCGAAGACGTTCGCGTGCACAAGGCGCGCGAGCTGCTGTTCAAGCGCTACCTGCCGCCCACCGTGGTGGTCGACGGCGCCTGTCGCATCTTGCACAGCTGGGGCGGAGCCGGCGAGCTGTTCTCCCAGCGCGACGGCGCCCCCACCCTGAACCTGCTCGAGCTGCTGGACGGCGAGCTCCGCTACGCCGTCTCGGCGGCGCTGAAGCGGGCCCAGAAGGAAAAGACTCCGGTCAGTCTGGCGGGCCTTCGTCCGACCAACGGTGACAACACCCGGGTGCGCGTGCTGGTCGAGGGTCACGACGGCGGCGGCCGCACCACCGACGAGTGGTGGGTGGTCTCGTTCGAGCGCGAGTCGGGCGAGCTGGCCCCGAGCGGCCCCCTCTTGCCCGACCAGGACAGCGGCGTCCCCGACCAGGCCCGCCTGGAAGAGTTGCTGCGCGAGCGGGTGTCGGCGCTGGAGAACGAGCTGCGCATCGCCCGACAGAACCTGCAGGCGACTGTCGAGGAAACCGAGACCAGCAACGAGGAGCTGCAGGCCACCAACGAGGAGCTGATCGCCTCCAACGAGGAGCTGCAGAGCACCAACGAGGAGCTCCACTCGGTCAACGAGGAGCTTTACACCGTCAACGCCGAATACCAGGCCAAGATCACCGAGCTGACCGAGCTGACCGCCGACGTGAACAACCTGCTGGAGGGGACCGAGGTCCACACCCTGTTCCTGGACCCCGACCTGAAGATCCGGAAGTTCACCCCCAAGATCGGCGAGACCTTCAACCTGCTGCCACAGGACCTGGGCCGCCGCTTCGACACCTTCGCCCACACCCTGGAGGACGAGCGGCTGGTCCCCGACATCAAGCAGGTGCTGGAGACGGGACAGTCGATCCAGCGTGAGGTGCCGGACAGGCGGGGCGGGACCTTCTTCCTCCGCATCATGCCCTACCGCGGGCGCGAGGGCGGCGGCGCGGTTTTGACCCTGATCGACATCTCCGGGCTGAAGCAGGCCCAGCGGGAGCTGGCCCTCAACGAGGAACGCTACCGCACCTTGCTGCGCTCGATCACCTCGATCATCTGGACCGCCGATGCCGCCGGTCGCTTCGCCCATCCCCAGGACGAGTGGGAGGAATACACCGGTCAGAGCTTCGATCAGCAGCGCGGCCACGGGTGGCTGCAGGCCTTCGATCCGCAGGACCGCCAGCGCGTGCAGCAGGCCTGGGTCGAGGCGGTGCAGAAGGAGCGCTCCTTCCAGGCCGAGGGGCGGCTGTTCTCGCGCGGGTCCGGCCACCACCGCCACGTGGTGGTGCACGCCGCCCCCCTGCTGGACGGACAGGGGCGGCTGCGGGAATGGTTCGGGCACGTGGTCGACGTGCACGAGGCCCGCGCCGCCGAGCTGGAGCTGCGGCGCAAGACCGAGCAGGTGCGGGCCATCGTGGCGGCCAGCCCCTCGTTCGTGTTCGTCAAGGACCTGGCCGGTCGCTACCTGGTGGCCGGTCCGCCCGCCCGGGCGCTGCTGGGTGTCGCCGCGGACGAGCTGCTGGGCAAGAGCGACTACGACGTGCGCAGCCCGGCCGAGGCCGACCGGGTGCGGGCCTGCGAGCGCGAGGTGCTGGAGACCTGCCAGACCCGCGAGCTGGAGGACACCTTCACCATCGATGGCGAGCAGCGTGCGTTCCTCACCCTGTATTTCCCGCTGCTGGACGACAAGCAGGTGGTCTACGCCCTGGGCGGCATCGCCACCGACATCACCGACCGCCGCCGCGCGGTGGACGAGGCCAACCAGGCGCTGATCCGGCGTGATCGTTTCCTGGCCATGCTGTCGCACGAGCTGCGCACGCCGCTGGGGGCGATCCTGAACGCCAGCAATCTGCTGGCCCGCCAGCTGCCCGAAGCCCCCTCGAGCCTGGAGGTGATCCGGCGGCAGGCCCGGCACATGGCCAAGCTGATCGACGACCTGCTGGACATCGGTCGCATCACCCGCGACGAGGTGGTGCTGGACGCGCTGCTGGTGGACGTGCGCTCGCTGGCCCAGGAGGTGACCGAGAACTTCCGCGGCAACGCCGACGACGCCGGCATCGTGCTCGGTTCGGATCTCCCGTCCGACGCGGTCTGGGTGCGCGGCGATGCGGTCCGGCTGCGCCAGATCCTGGCCAACCTGCTGGCCAACGCCATCCTCTACACCCCGCGCGGCGGGCGGGTGCTGGTGCGGCTGGAATGCAGCGGCGGGCGCGCGCAGGTCGCCGTGCGCGACACCGGGATCGGCATCGCGCCCGAGGAGCGCGACCGGATCTTCGATCTCTTCTACCAGGCCCCCCAGCCCATCGACCGTCCGCGGGGCGGGCTGGGCATCGGCCTGACCCTGGCCCAGCGGCTGGCCCGCCTGCACGGCGGCGAGATCGATGTCGACAGCGACGGGCGCGACCGGGGCAGCACCTTCCGGGTGTCGCTGCCGCTGGCCGACCGGCCCGACGCCTGCGCCACCAACGACCACGCCAAGCTGCCCCGGCGCAAGCTTCGCATCGCCATCGTGGAGGACAACCAGGACATCCGCGAGACCCTGCGCGAGCTGCTGTTGCTGGACGGCCACGAGGTGGTGATGGCCGAAGACGGCAAGGCCGGCCTGGAGCTGATCGTGCGCGAGCGACCCGACCTGGCGCTGATCGACGTCGGGCTGCCGCGACTGGACGGTTACGAGGTGGCCCGGCAGACCAAGGCCGCGTTCGGTCCCAGCACCCGGGTCGTGGCGCTGACCGGTTACGGCCGGCAGGAGGATCGTCTGAAGGCGATCCAGGCCGGCTTCGACGAACACTTCGTCAAGCCGGTGGAGGTGGAGGCGCTGTCGCGGCTGCTGGCGGACGTCGAGGCCCGCAAGCGCGCCGACGCCTGAGCGTCAATCACCTTCAGTCCTGGGCCAGCGGGGCGTACGGCCGGACCACGCCCAGCAACGTCTCGAGGTCGAACGGTTTGCGCAGGCGGCCGGCCAGGTTCAGGTGATCGCTGGCCGCCTCGGCCGAGTTGCTCGCGCTCATCAGCACCACCGGAACCGTGGCCAGCTCGGGGTGGGCGAGCAGGCGCTCGCGGATCTGCGTGCCGGGCATGTCGGGCAGAACCTGGTCGAGGAGGATCAGCCGCGGGGGCGGGTGGCTGTTCAGGTAGGCAAAGGCTTCGGTCGCGGTGCTGACCCCGCGGGCGTCCACCTGCTCTGCCCCGAGCACGTCCAGAATGGCGTCACGTACACCGTCGTCGTCGTCGATCACGAGCACCATGGCTACCGTCGCGCTCCGAATTACGGATGCCCGAATTATAGCGATCTCCTGCATCGACAGGACATCGTTCACATGTCGGGAACACTCCCCGACGAGAGGACTAGTCCTGAATGCAGCGCCGGTAAGAAGCCAGCCGACGGCTTTCAGCGTACGATCGCCCGTCCGTCGCACCCGTCTGGAGGTCCCCCGTGGATACAGAGAAGACAAACGGCAGGCAGCGGAAGTCGGCGAAGGCGGCCGTCGCGCGCACCGGCAACGGCAAGCAGGCCAGCGGCGCTCAGAGCGAACGCAGCAACGGCCGCGCGCAAAGCAAGCGCATGGTGCGACCGCGCCGGCCTGACGTGCTCGACCCTTACACCGGTTACCTCGAGCAGCAGTTCGAGGAGCTGACCGAGGCGCTGCGCGCGGTGGGCGACGGCGACTTCTCGGTGCGACTACCGACCAGCGGCGGCGACGAGCTTCTGGCGCCGGTGTGCTGGTCCTTCAACGAGATGGTCCAGCGCACCAACAGCGTCATCCGCGAAGTCGGTCGGGTGTGCCGCGCGGTGGGACGCGAAGGTCAGGTGGCCGAGCGGGCCATGACCGGCGGCACCTCGGGCGAATGGGCCAGCTGCATCGAGTCGGTCAACTGGATGGTCGACGAGGTGGCCTGGCGGACGAAGGAGGTCGCCCGGATCATCACCGACGTCTCCGAGGGCGACCTGTCGCACAAGATGCCACTCGAATACGAAGGACGGCCGGTTCAGGGGGACGCCTTGCGGGTAGGCAACGCCGTCAACCAGCTGGTGGATCGCTTGCGGCTGGTCTCGTCCGAGGTGACCCGCGTGGCCCGCGAGGTCGGCACCGAGGGCAAGCTGGGTGGCCAGGCCGAGGTCAAGGGCGTGTCCGGCACCTGGAAAGATCTCACCGACAACGTCAACCTGCTGGCCGGCAACCTGACCACCCAGGTGCGCAACATCGCGCTGGTCACCACCGCGGTGGCCAACGGCGACCTGTCGCAGAAGATCACCGTCGAGGCGCGCGGCGAGATCCTGGAGCTGAAGAGCACCGTCAACACGATGGTCGATCAGCTGCGCGCCTTCGCCGCCGAGGTCACCCGCGTGGCCAAGGAGGTGGGCACCGAGGGCAAGCTGGGCGGACAGGCCGAGGTCAAGGGCGTGTCGGGCACCTGGAAGGACCTCACCGACAACGTGAACCTGATGGCCTCCAACCTGACCAGCCAGGTGCGCGGCATCGTCAAGGTGGTCACCGCGGTGGCCAACGGCGACCTGTCGCAGAAGTTCTCGGTGGCGGCCAAGGGCGAGATCGCCGCCCTGGCCGACACCATCAACGGCATGACCGACACCTTGCGGATCTTCGCCGACCAGGTGGTCACGGTGGCGCGCGAGGTGGGCATCGAGGGCAAGCTGGGCGGGCAGGCCCGCGTGCCCGGCGTGGCCGGCACCTGGAAGGACCTCACCGAAAACGTGAATATGCTGGCCGGCAACCTGACCAACCAGGTCCGGAACATCGGCGCGGTCACCACCGCGGTG
>JBKPRZ010000726.1:0-10532 GCA_046734815.1 Myxococcota bacterium
CCCGACGCGCATCCGCTCGGCTCCGTTTCACCCGACGCGCCCGCGCCGCCTGACACGCGCGCCGGCTGCGACCCACGGGCGCGCTTCGGCGTCCCCGAGCCCGTCACCGAGCTGAACACCGCCTACGAGGAGTCGAACATCGCCGTGTCGGCCGACGGACTGGTGGCCTATCTGACGGCCCGGCGCGAGGGCGCGGGCACGGCCAGCCACATCTACATCACGACGCGCGCGACCCCCACCGGGATCTTCGCCGCCCCCACCATCGCGCCCGACGTGAACCCCCCCAGCGGCGAGAGCTTCTCGCCGGTCCTCACCGCCGACGCGCGCACCATGTTCTTCACCTCCAACGCCGTGGTGCCGGGATCGACTGGTGCCCACGATCTGTTCGTGGCCACACGGGGCGATCCCCGGCTCGCGTTCGCGCCGCCCCAGCCGCTGGCCAACGTCAGCTCGCCGGCCGAAGAGTACGGCGTCACCAGCACCCCTGCCGGCACGCAGCTGCTGTTCGACAGCAACCGCACCGGCGTTTTTCATCTCTACCGGGCGGTGGGGGGCGCCGCGGGCTTCGCGCCGCCTCAGCTGGTGAGCAGCCTGGTCGACCCCACCGGCACCGGCGAAGGGAGCCCGCTGCTGACCGACGACGGTCTGAGCCTCTACTACTCCACCGCGCGCGCCGGCTCGACCCACCAGGGTCAGAACGTCTGGGTCGCCCGCCGGGCCTCCCTGGCCGACGACTTCGCCGACGCCAGTCCTGTCGACGAGCTGAGCTCGGACGCGACTGAATACCCGGTCTTCCTCACCGCTGACGGTTGCACGATCTATCTGTCCAGTGACCGGCCCGGCGGTCGCGGCGACCGCGATCTCTGGCGCGCCGAACGCCCGCGCTGACCGGCTTTCAACCCCAGCGTTCTTCGTCGCGCCAGGGGAGGGCGGGGTGGGCGATGGCGAAGTCTGCCAGGGTCGGGTGCTCGAGATCGGCGAAGTCCTCGTAACGCATCTCCAGCGCCTCCTCGTGCGAGCCGGCGCTGAAGATGAGCGGCGCCGAATGGGCCAGCCTGCGATCCACCACCACCGGAAGGCCATACAGCGATCCCAGCGGCGGCTCAGCGCCTATCTCGCAGTCGCCGAATAGGCCGGCGAACTCGGCTTCGCGCATCAGCCGCACCCGCCTGGCCCCCAGCGCCGCCGCCAGGCGATCGGTGTCCACGATATCGGCCGCCGGCAGCACCGCGATCACCGGCTCGCCGTCGGCCTCGACCAGCACCGACTTGGCTACCTCGTAGCCGGTGACGTGGACCGCCGCCGCGAGCTCCTGGGCTGTCACCGTGTGGCGGTGCTGCCGAACCACGAACGGGACGTGACTCGACTCCAGGTGACGAACGACGTTTGTTGGAACCATGACGCCTCCTCCTTCCTGACCCCCCTGGTTGGCCACCGGCTGGCGGCGGCTCATCGCGGGGAACTCTACCAGGTGCTCGCCGCCGGCAGGCCTGCGCCAGGGATGCAAAGCGCACTCTGGCTGAAGGCCGTGCGTGCGAAGCGGGGAGATCCCGACAGCTAGTTCAGGGCGGCGGGGGCGTTCCCCTGGTGTTCGGCGGACAGGTAGACGTCCTCGCGGCCGCCGACCACGAAATGACAGGGCAACTCGGTCGATGCTTGCCTGAGCGGAGCTTCCAGCCAGGCGGAGTCATCCAGGACCACCAGCTGTCTCACCAGGGCTGCATAGCAGACGGGCAGGCGGAACATGCGCATCTGGCCGTCGCCGCCGACCACCGTCACCGCGGGGAGGGCGACAGAGCCGTTGTCGATCGTGCCCCGGGGAGCCGGTAGCTCGGCCACCCCGGCGGTCACGGCGCTTTCCCGGCTCGACGAGACCCAGCCGACGTCGGCCACCAGGTAGCGACCCGCCGAGATCTCGGGCAGAGCGAGCCAGGCGGCGGCCGTGCGCGGCGCCGGCGGCAGGCTGCGATTCGGTCGTCTGGGCCGCCGTCGCATGCCTCTACAGGGTAGCAGGCCGGGACGGTGCAGCCCGCGGTGGAGTTCTCGGTGTGGGCGCTCGACCACCGGACATCACCAGCGGCGACCCAGGAGGTTCCCTCGCCAGGGCCAGGTTGGATGTCGCCGCCGGTTCGGCTTCATAAATGAGTGGTGGTGTCCCGCCTCGGAAGCCCTCATTCTCCTGTCGTGCCAAAAAAATGGGTTCCGAAGGATGATGACCTCAAGATTCGTAAACTCTTCGCCAAGATCATGCGGGAGCTGACCTCGCCGAAAAACCGTCGGCGTCCACACCACGGTCGCTGATGTGACAGGCGCGCACCTTCCCCGAGAGGTCCGGGGAGGTGCGCGCTTTTCTCGTCACCACCGCTTCCGCGAACCGCCTCCCCCCGAAGAGCGGAATCCACCACCACCACCACCTCCTCCTCCTCCGCGTTCCTGTGCCTCGTTCACCTTCAGGGCGCGCCCGCCGAGCTCCCGCCCATCCAGCTGAGAGATCGCGTTCTGAGCATCGGCGTCGCTGCCCATCTCGACGAACGCGAAGCCGCGAGGCCTGCCAGACTCACGGTCCAGCATGACCTTGACTTCCGTTACCGTGCCGGCAGTGGCGAAGGCATCTCGCAGATCGGCTTCGGTCGTGTCGTAGGAAAGGTTGCCCACATAGAGTCTTTTGCCCATGGCTTCTCCAAATCTCGGTCCGGCGGAGCTGCCGCCTCAGAAGCCACACGCGTCGATCACAGACTCGAACGAAGCCGCAGACAGTTAAGCATGCGCGACGGAGGAGGCTTGGAGCCGAAACGGACGACTTGCCACGCTAACTAGCACGATTGCGGCCGAAGACCCACACAGAACGAGACGGGGCCACGCGTTCGGTGGCCAGCCGCGGCGGCGTGAATCCGTGCCGTGATGCTTTTTCGAACGGCACAGTCCAGCGAACAAATCTGATAAGAAAACGCGACTTTGGGGTCGCCATCTGCTATTGGTGAAGTTCCCGTCAGTAGGATCTCCATGGGACAGGCCGAGGAAAAGAGAGCCAGAATCATTGCCCAGCAGGCAGCTCGCGAGGCCGCGGACCGCGCGGCCGGCAGGTTGCCCATTCTTCCGACCGGAGGCGCGAAGGTAAAGCCATCGCGACCTCGGCGGGCGCCCTGGTCGAAGCCAAAGCCGAAGTAGACCGGCTCGACCTCCCCAGGGCGGGGTCCGCTCGCTGCATTCCTGGCGAGAGCACAGGAGCGTCCTCCGCGCGCTGCTCACAGGGTGAGCAGCGCCGGAATGGTGGTGGCGCGCGCCTGCATGCGACGCTAGGAATTGCCGGGTGACCGCCTCGCACCCGGCCCCGGATCTCAGCGAGGCTGCGCGTCTTCGTCGCGTCCGCGAGACGCTGGGTTTTTCGCAGCGGGAGATGGCCGAGGAGCTGGGGGTCGCGCACGGGGCCGTGGGCCTGTGGGAGACGGGGGCGCGGCCGCTGGCGGGCCCGGCGCGCAAGCTCCTGGAGCTGTACGAGGCCGAGCTGGGTCTGGGAGGCGGGGGGCGCGGCGGGCTCGACCGCGTGCGGTCGTCCTGGGCGGCGCGCAGCCTCTCGCTGTCGCGCACGGCGGCCGGGGTGGCTGCGCGCGCGGCCGCCGGGGCGGTGCACAGGTTGCTGGTGGACGAGGAGCGCTCGAACGCCATCGCGATCAAGACCCAGACCGCGATCGCCCGCCGCATCGTACAGACCCTGGGCGACATGAAGGGCCTGGCGATGAAGGCGGGCGTGATGGCCAGCTACGTGGATCTGGACCTGCCGGAGGCCACGCGGCAGTCGCTGGTGGCGTTGCAGGGCGCGACGCGGACCTCGACGCCGGCGGCGGTGGCGAAGGTGTTCCTCGAGGAGCTGGGCGCCGGACCGGGCAAGGTCTTCTCGGAGTGGTCGAGCGAGCCGTTCGCCGCCGCCAGCATCGGCCAGGTGCACCGCGCCCGGTTGAAGACCGGCGAGCGCGTGGCGGTCAAGGTGCAGTACCCGGGGCTGCTGGAGGCGCTGCAGTCCGATCTGATCAGTGCGGCGCTGATCGACCGGGTGGCGGGGCTGGTGTTCCGGGGGCGCCGGGCCGGGGCGTTCATCCAGGAGCTGCGCGAACGCGTGCTGGAGGAATGTGACTTTCGGCAGGAGGCGGCCTACCAGGAACAGATGCGGCAGCTGTGGGCGGGGCGACCGGGGGTGCGCATACCGCGCGTGTTTCCGGAGCTGTGCAGCCGGCGCATCCTGGTGACCGAGCTGGCCGAGGGCGAGAGCCTGGCCCGCTTTGCGGCGCGCGCGCCGCAGGAGGCGCGCGACCGGGCTGGCGAGACCATCTACCGGTTCGCCTTCGAGTCGATCTTCCGGCACGGCTTTTTCAACTGCGATCCCCATCCCGGCAACTACCTGTTCGGGGACGGCGAGGTGGTGTTCCTGGACTTCGGCTGTTGCAAGCGGCTGGAGCCGCAGCGGCGGGACCTGTGGCGGCGACTGGTGCGCGCGGTGCTGGAGGACGATGGGGACGCGCTGGCGCGCGTGACGGTGGAGGCCGAGATGGTGCCGCATCCGGCGCGCTTCGACTTCCAGGACCACCGGCAGACGATGCGGGCGTTCTATCAGCCGGCGCTGGACGACGATCGGTTCCTGTTCACGATCGAGCGGCAGGCGCACGTCTGGCGCACGTCCAGCCGCAACCGCAACCGCTTCTGGATCCACGTGCCGCCCGACTGGCTGCTCGCGCGCAAGGTGCAGTGGGGCGTCTATTCGATCCTGGCGCAGCTGCGGGCGGGTGGGCACTGGCGGCGCGCCACCCTGCCTCTGCTGAGCGATCAGCCACCCGAGGCCGCGCCCCGTCCCGGGGTCCACCCGCTAGAGCGGCGGCGGCTCGGAACGGAGGCGTGACGGCATCGGCCGCGCCGGTCAGAACCCGGGCGGCAGCATCAGCATCATTCCCGGCAGGCACATCTCGTTGCGCGTGCCCCAGCCGGGCTTGACCGGGTTCTCATCGCGGGAGGTGTCGTAGGTGCAGGTGACCTGCAGCTGCGTGTCCGGCGTCAGCCGCGGCAACGTGCCCCGGTAGAAGTAGGCCCGCTGCCAGTGGAAGTCCCAGCGCGGGAGCCTGGCCGCGCAGCCGTCGGGCCCGCCGGCCGGACCCATGCGCACCTCCTGGCTGACCCCGCGTTCATGCATGTGGGGCGCGATGGCCAGAACGTCCGCGTACGGCACCGGTCCCAGGCCGAGGTCGGTTCCTTTCATGCTCCAGGTGTAATCCACGGCCTTGCGACCAGGGGGCAAGGTGGCGGCCGGCGGTTCGAAGATGGTGCTCAGCAGCCCGTCTCGCAGCGCGAACACCACCTTGCGCTCGACGCTGTCGGCGAAACGGATCCGCACACGGGTGCTGTCGGTGGCGCCGGCGACCGGGTGGGCCAGGTTGTAATGCACCTGCACCACCAGCTTGTCGGTCTTGCGGACCGGGATGCCGGTGCCGGCGGGGTATTCGAGCGGGCCGATGCCCGGGGCCCAGTTGACCGGCTGCGCGTCGACCATCAGACCTTCGCCCGCCATGCCGAAGCAGGGCCAGCCGGGACGGTCCGGGTCCGCGTCGTCCAGCGCCTTCATCAGCTGGCCGTTGTCGACGTCCGGGCGGCCGCTCTTGCGGGTCGGGTCGACCAGGAAGCCGATCACGTGGTGGACGATGCTGGCGTTGCCGGGCGTCACCTCGTAGCCATTGATATAGCCGTCCTTCTGCAGACCCATCTCCAGCGGGAAGCAGCGGTATTCGTCGAACTCGGCCAGGTCACCGCCCTGGGCCACCGGCGCGATGGTGGGGGTCGAGAACTCCTCGCCGCCCTCGAGCCGGTTGGGTCGCGGGCGGGTGAGCGCGATCGGCTGGCCCTCGCGCATGCCCTCGCGCACCCATCGCTCGATGGTGTCGATCTCGGCGGCGGTCAGGGCTTCCTCGTCGTGGAAGTCGCCGCAGCTGCGGTCGTGGGTGATCAGGAACGGCGGCATGATGCCGGCGCGGGTGACCCCGACGATGCGATCCGCGCGCTCGCGCACGGCCGCGAAGCTGTCCAGCGCGAACGGTGCCACGCTGTGGTCCTGGTGGCACTTCACGCACTTGCCGTTCAGCAACGGAGCCACGTCGGCCCAGTAGCTGGGCGTGGATGGGTCCGGTTTCTCGTCCTCGCACGCCGGCAACAGCAGCAGCGGTACCAAGATGGCCAGTCTGTTCATATCCGTTCCTCCTCGCTCCGAGATCCGGAGCATGGAGGTGAGCTACCGTCCGCTGCGATCCGCCGCCAAGGGATTCGCCTGACGCTCACCGGGTGAGCGGCGTGCGATCACGGATTGTGCCGGGCCCTGTCGGGTCCCGAGCGCGCGTGTTTCTCGGCACACGTCACGCCGTCGCGGATTTTCTTGTCATGCAGGCGATGTGGATCGTTGAGGTGGCATGTGGGCGCGCACGCGCGCGCAAGACGAGGTGGCCCCATGTCGAAGACGAACGGAGCAGGGAGAAACGGTCTCGGGTTGGCTGGTCTGGCGCTCGCGGCGGCACTCGGCTGCGAGGGTCCGGGTGCGGGCGTGGATCCGGACGTGCCGTCCGCGCAGGTGCAGATCGTCCAGTCCGCCCTGCACACCATCGGGGTGGCGTGGGAGGCAGACGGCCCGGCACCCATGAAATTCGGGCAGGTCGAGAACCTGGCGCCCGACAACGCCATTTCGGGCGCCGTCCAGACCGTCGTGGCGCACCCCACGAACGCGGACATCGTGTACATCGGAGCGGTCAACGGCGGCGTCTGGAAGACGGCCAACGCGCGGGCCACCCGGCCGAGCTGGACGCCGCTGACCGATGGGCTGGGCTCGCTGTCGATCGGCGCGCTGGACCTGGAGCCGGGCACTCCCCAGAACCTGCTGGCGGGCACCGGGCGCTTCAGCTCCTTCTTCCAGGACGGGGGCGAGACCGGGGCGCTCTACCTGTCGCGCAACGGCGGTTCGAGCTGGACGGTGTTGCAGCCGCCACAGATCGCCGGCGACAACATCCGCGCGGTCAGCGTGCGCGGCAACACGCTGATGGCGGGCGGCCTTGCCGGGCTGGTGCGCAGCACCAACGGTGGCACCACCTTCACCCTGGTCTCCGGCGCGGCCGGCACCGGGCTGCCCGCCGGGATGTTGCTCGACCTGGTGGCCGACCCCAGCGGCAGCAGCCGCTTTTATTGCCTGATCAATGGCGTGGGCCTGTTCCGCAGCGACAACGGCGGCGCCACCTGGACCAACGTCTCGCAGAACGACCCCGGTTCCGGGGGACTGCAGGAGGACATCGAGTCGGGCGCCAGCAACGGGCGCCTGTCGCTGGGCCGCGACGGCAGGGTGTACGTGGCGCTGGTCGACAGCGACATACGCATCGTCGCATTCAGCAGCAACCGGGGCACCAGTTGGACGCACATGGACCGGCCCCTGTTCCCCGACGGCGGGTTGAACCCGGGCGGCCAGGGCTTCCTGCATTTTTCCATCGGCGTCGACCCGGGCAATTCCAGCTTCGTCTACCTGGCAGGCGATCGGCAGCCGCTGCCCAGCTTCTTCGGGGCCAACGACTTCAGCGGCCGCTCGGTGCGCGGCGACTCCAGCGTACCGCCGACCGGAGCGGTCCCGTCGCCGCAATGGGCCCACCTGACCCATTCGAACGCGATCCCTCAGATCCCCAGCGGCGGCACCGCCAGCAGCAGCGCCGGTCACGCCGACTCGCGCCACATGGCCTTCGATGCCAACGGCGACCTGCTGGAGGTCAGCGATGGCGGCGTGGTCCGCCGCACCCGACCGCGCGACAACCAGGGCGACTGGTTCAGCCTGGCCGGCAACCTGCAGGTTGCCGAGATGCACGACGTGGCCTTCGACGCCAGCGCCCGCGTGGTGCTGGGCGGCTGTCAGGACACGGGCACGCCCGAGCAGGATGCGCCCGGCAGCCTCAGCTGGACCGAGTTCAGCACCGCTGACGGCGGCGACGTGCAGGTGGACACGGTCTCGCAGCCGGGCTTCTCCATCCGCTACACCAGCTTTCAGGAGCTGCTCGGGTTCTCGCGCACCACCTACGACGCCGCCAACACCGAGGTGGCCCGGGAATTTCCCGCTCTGAACGTCACCATGGGCGATCCGTTCTTCGGGCAGTTCGTGACTCCGGTCGAGCTCAACCGGCAAAATCCCCAGCGGCTCGTGATCGCCGGCGGCGGCGCCATCTACGAATCTTTCGATCGGGGCGACAACCTGGTCTCGCTGTTCGCGGGCGGCTTCGCCCGGTCGATGGTGTACGGCCATCAAGGCAATCCGGACGCCCTGTACGCGATCCAGTTCGGGACCGTGCTGGTGCGTCTGGCCATCGACGCCGGACTGAACCCGACTCCGACGCCGGTGCCCGACTTCGATGCCCAGGACGTGGTGCTCGACCCGCTGGACTTCCGCCGGGCCTACGTGGTGACCGGGGCCAGCGTGTTCGTGACCCCGAACGCGGGCGGCAGCTGGCAAAGCATCACCGGCAACCTCGGCACCCTGGCGCCCGGCCGCCTGCGCAGCATCGAGTTCATCCCCAGCAACACCCACAGCCTGCTGGTGGTGGGGGCTGATCGAGGCGTGTTCGCGAGCGCGAGCAACGCGCTTGGCACCTGGCAAGAGGTGGGCACCAACCTGCCCAACGCGCCGGTGATGGACCTGCAGTTCGTGCCCAGCCAGAACCGGCTCGTGATCAGCACGCTGGGCCGGGGCGCCTTCTCGGCGCGGGGGCTGGCCGAGAACGGGAGCAACCAGGGGCCACAGGCCCGCTGCCGATCGGTGGTGGTGGATGCGGGCAGCTCGTGCAAGGCCTCGGTGGCCGCCTCCGCGATCAACGCGGGGTCATTCGATCCCGACGGTGATCCCTTCACCTGCACCCTGTCGCCGGCCGGACCGTTCTCTGTCGGCAGCACCAACGTGACCCTGACCTGCACCGACAACCACGGTGGCAGCGGCTCCTGCACGGCCAAGGTGGTCGTCGGCGTCGGCAACACCCGCGCCTGCTGCCCGGCCGGTACACACGTGATTGTGGGCACCGGGGGGTCGAACCAGCTGACCGGCACCGCGGGCCGGGACTGCATCCTGGGTCTGGGCGGCGACGACGTCATCGACGGACGCGGCGGCAACGACATCATCTCGGGCGGCTCGGGCCGCGACACCATCGCCGGTGGCTTCGGCGCGGATCTGGTGACCGGCGGCCCGGACGACGACATCATCGATTCAGGCCCCGACAACGACAGCGTCGGCGGGGGCAGCGGGCGCGACACGATCACCGGCAGCACCGGCGTCGATCTGGTCGACGGCGGCCCGGACGACGACGTCTGCGCGGCCGACAACCCCGGCGACACCCTGGTCGGCTGCGAAGCCGGGGAGGTGCCGCCCGCCGGTGGCGCCATCGCGGCCGTCAGCGCCGCCGTGCGCGGTGCTCCCTGCCGCACCGACGGTGATTGCGGGGCCGACGGCCTGTGCTTGTCGATGGGCAATCCGAACCGGGGCCGCTGCGTACCCCGCCGGGTCGGATGCAGCGGGGGCGGCTGCGGCTGCCTGCCGGCGAAGGTCTGCCAGGCGCCGCTCGCCTGCCTGCCCCGCAACGGACTGGGCATCTGCGTCGCCCCGGCGCCATCGGTCAGGAAGAATTGATGACCCCTGCGGCGGTAGACTGCGGCCCGCCATGAGAACACGCGCTCTTTGTGTGACCGCCGCGTTCCTGCTGTGGCTCGCGTGCGATTCGAGCTCTGGCCCATCCACGGATGCCGCCCGCGACACCTCGGGCGCGGGCGGCAGCGGGGGCGGGGGCAGCGGCGGTGGTGGGGGCGGCGGCAGCGGGGGGCAGGGCGGCCGCGGTGGATCCGGGGGTAGCGGCGGCGCCAGCGATGCGCGGCCAGATGGCGGGGGTGCGGAGACACCCCGCGACAGCACCGGGGACATTCATGCCGGCGATGCGCCCGTGGCGGGCGACGCGCGCCCCGACAGCCCGCCCTTCGATGCTCCGCCGCCGGGCGCCTGTGGCAGCGCCGGTGCTTGCACCGACGGCCAGGTGTGCGTCACCACCACGGTCCTTCCCGGCATGCCGGGCAACCCGCCATCGACCGCGTATGCATGCAAGCCACGGCCGGCCGCCTGCACCAGCACGGTGGACTGCAGCTGCGCCGCCTCGCTCTGCGTGCCCGCTGGCGCCTGCACCTGTCAGCCGCCGATCAGCGCGGTCCTGTCCGTGCGCTGCACCTGCGCCGCGCCCTGAGCTCGAGCCAGAGCGGGGCGATGAGATCCTACGGCGGCGCGACGCGCGCGCCGGTGGCCAGCGGGTCGGCCTGGGCACACGCGGCGGGTGGGTAGAGCGAGCGTTCGAGTCGCAGCGCGCGCGTGTCGTTCTGCATGAGCACCATCGGCTGCAAGACGATGCCCTGGTCGGCCGGGATCTCGAGCGACACCTGCCCGATGCGGACCCGGTTGAGGTAGATGTCGACCGGTACGGCCGCGCCGGCGGCGATGCCCAGAC
>JBKPRZ010000727.1:0-4387 GCA_046734815.1 Myxococcota bacterium
CGCCGCCCCAGGGGGGCGGGGTGGCCGGCGTCGACGCCGGCGGTCGCGCCGACGGCCCTGGCCGCGCCGACGCGGCCGTCAAGATCGACGCCGCTGTCGGTGGCGCCGCGCCGCCCGGCAACCCCGCCCAGATCGCGTTCAACAGCCCCGAGCTGATGGAAGGCGGCGTGTTGCCGCTGGCCAGTTCGGCGCCGATGAACCTGTCACCCGCGCTCAGCTGGTCGAATGCGCCGGCCGGCACCCGCAGCTACGCGGTGGCCTTCTCGGCGGTGACCGCCGGCAACGTGCTCTGGGTGCTATGGGACATTCCGGCCAACGTCACCTCGCTGCCACGCGCGCTCGACCGGACCGCGCCCAACCCGCGCGAGGTGATGGCCGCCCGCCAGCTGAACTACATGGGTGGCGACGGCTTCATCGGCCCCGACGCCAACGCCCGCGCCGCCGGCCGCGACTACCGCTTCGACATCTGGGCGCTGGACGTCGATCGCCTGAACACCCAGGGTCTGGGTCTGGGCCAGGGCGGCCTGCGCGCCACCCAGGCGCTGGTCGACGCCATCAAGATGGCCGCCTTCCCCGGCACCGCCGCCGCCATCAACCTGAAGGGCAACCCCGGCAACTGACGCCGCCGGGCCGGCCGCTGATCCTCCGACGGCGGCGGGTCAGCGGCTTTTCTGTTTCAGGGCCGTGAGCACCTGGGCCGAGTGGCCCCAGGGGTGGACCTTGCGCCAGACCGTGCGGATGACGCCGGTCTTGTCGACGATGAAGGTGACGTGGCGGGTGGTGCTGGCCTTGATGGGCACGCCGAAGGCGCGGGCCATCTCGCCCTGCGGATCGGACAGCAGCGGGAACGGCAGGTGGTAGCGCTCGGCGAACTGGCGGTGGGTCTCCGGCTCGTCCATCGAGACCCCCACCACCGTCGCGCCCAGACCGCGGTACTTGGCGATGTCGTCGCGGAACTCGCTGGCCTGCGCGGTGGAGCCGGCGGCAAAGTCCATCGGATAGAAGTACAGGACCAGCAGCTTGCCGCGGTAGCGAGACAGCGGCACCGACTTGCCCTTGGCGTCCAGCGCCCCCACGTCGGGCGCGGTCGTGCCCTCGCCCAGGATCTGCGCGCCCTCGTCCACCGCGGGCGCCACGGGCGGGGGCTGCCCGCGGCCGCGCACGCCGGCGCAGGCGAGCAGACCACAGAGCAGGGAAGCGGGGCCCAGCATCCAGGTCCGGACCATGGACGGATTATGATACGGGCGCCGACCATGAAGAAGACCTTCCAGACCACCATCGTGCGCGACGGGTCGATCTGTTTCATCCCGGTGCCGTTCGATCCGGCGCCGGTGTTCGGCAAGATCCGGGCGCCGGTGAAGGTGACCCTGAACGGCTACACGTACCGCAGCACCATCGCCTCGATGGGCAACGGCCCCTTCCTGCCGCTGCGCAAGAGCAACCGCGAGGCCGCCGGCCTGGAGGGCGGCGAGACCCTGCGCGTGACCCTGGAGCTGGACGCCGATCCGCGCGTGGTGAAGCCCCCCGCCGATCTGGTGACGGCGCTGAAGGCGGCCCCGCCCGCCTGGGACCGCTGGCGCGAGCTGAGCTACAGCCACCAGCGCGAGCACGCCGAGTCGGTCGAGGGCGCGAAGAAGCCCGAGACGCGCACGCGGCGCATCCGGGCGGCGGTGGCGGCGCTGGCGAAGCGCCCGGCCAAGCTGAAGCGGTAGGTCGACCGGCTGGGGCCGGGCGCTTGCCCGCAGGTCGGGTCGGCGCTACCATTTTAAATGAACATGTTCACTATAAATGGGCTGGTGCCTCGGCAGATCGGGCGGGTGCGGTTCGATCTGGGGAAAACGCTGTGGTTGTGGGGGATGGCGATCCCCGGCCTGGCCTTCGGGGTCCCCGCCTGCACGCCGGGGACGGTCGGCATCGCGCTGGCGCTGACCGTCGCCACGCTGTGCCTGGGCCACTCGGTCGGCCTGCACCGCGGGGTCATTCACCGCAGCTTCCGGGCCGGTCCCGTCGTGCGCGGGGTGCTGACCTATCTGTTCGTGCTCAGCGGACTGGGCGGACCGCTCTCGTGGGCTCGCCTGCACGCCATCCGCGACCACTGGCAGAACCAACCCGACTGTCCGCGCTACTTCGCCTACGATCACGGGCTGGCGCGCGACTTCGTCTGGAACCTGCACCTGCGCTTCGAGCCAGCGGACGATCGCGCCTTGCACCGGCTACCGCCGGACGTGCTGGGCGACCGCTGGCTCGGGTTCCTCGAGAGCACCTGGCCCTTGCACGTGCTGGCCCTGGCGGTCGGGCTGTTCCTGCTGGCGGGGCCAGGCGGCGTGGCGGTCTGTGTCTGCGCCCGGACGGCGGCCGGGATCCTGGGCCACTGGTTCGTGGGCTACGCCGCGCACGCCTGGGGTGAGCGCCGATTCGCCATCGACGGGGCCCGGGAGGGCGGGACCAACCTTCCGCTGCTGGGCGTCCTGTCGCTCGGCGAAGGTTTCCACAACAACCACCACGCGTTCCCCCGCTCCGCCCGCATGGGCTTGCGCCCCCGCGAGCTCGACCTGGGCTGGGCGATGGTGCGCTTGCTGGAGAAGCTCGGTCTGGTTCGCGACGTGACCGCCGGGACCGGCGACGGCGGCGTCGGGGAGCGGGCGGTCAGGGCTTGCAGCCGGTGAGCTGCACGCCGGCGGCGCCCTGGGGGAACATCTGCTGGTACATCGAGCCGTCGACGCGGACGCGCAGGACGCCGTTGTTGGCGGTGTCGTTGCCGTTCTGGCGGGTGTAATAGACGAAGTCGGCCCAGGGGTCGACGGCGATGACGTTGGCGCGCACCTGGCCGACGGGGACCGGGATCTTGCGGTCGTTGCGCCCATCCAGGTCCATGACGTGCAGGTCGCCGCCCAGGTTGTCGTAAAAGACGCGGTTGCCCACCAGGTCGATGGCAAAGCCGTCGCCCAGGTTGTCGGGCAGGATCACCTGCTGCCCGGTGCCGTCGAGGTTGGCGCGGGTGATCGAGCGCGGCCCGCTGATGGACCCGTAATACAGCTGCCCGCCGGTGATCAGCAGCGAGCCGGCGGTGGGAAAGGCGGCGATCAGCGGGGCCTCGGCCTTGGTCGCCAGGTTCATGCGCCAGATGTTGGCGGTGCCGTCGCCCCAGAACAGCCACTGCTGGGCGGCGTCCACGGCGATGGGCGCCCCCTGCCACAGCGCCGCCTTCAGATTCTCGGACCCGCTTCCATCCAGAGCGCTGCGGTTGATGGCGCTCGATTGCCAGTAGAACTTGTTGCCGGCCTCGTGGATGAAGAAGTCTCCCACCGCGACGGGCAACGTCGTGATCAGCGAGGTCGCCCCGGTGCCGTCGGGGTTCACGCAGCGCAGGTGGTTGCTGGTGGTGCCGCCGTCCCAGACGATCGAGCAGACCCGTTGCACCGAGGCGCAGGGGCTGCAGGTCTCGTCGGTCACGCCGTCGCAGTCGTTGTCCTTGCCGTCGCAGCGGGACTCGACCCGCTGGTAGTCGTTCAGCGCCGCGGCCGCGCAGGTCCAGCCCGCCGCCCCCGCGCAGGTCGCCGGCCCGCCCGGCGCGCAGACCCCGAACGGCCAGCAGGGCGGCGGCGTGTCGGTCAGGTCATCGTCGACGATGCCGTCGGCGTCGTTGTCCAGCCCGTCGCACACCTCCTTGCAGCCGGGATCTTCGTCCACCATCCCGTCACAGTCGTTGTCGAGGTGGTCGCAGGTGGTCTCGGTGGCCTGGTAGGTGGCCGGATATTCGCAACGCCAGCCCGCCATGCCGCCGCAGACCGCGCCCGGCCCGGCCGCGCACACCCCGCGGGTCAGGCAATTGTTCGGGCGGTCGGTGAGGTTGTTGTCGATGACGCCGTCGGCGTCGTTGTCCACGCCGTCGCACCTCTCCTGGCATCCGGGGTGCTCGTCGATTTCACCGTTGCAGTCGTTGTCCAGCCGGTCGCAGCTGGTCTCGGCGGCCTGGTAGTGGGTCGACAGGTACTGGCAGGCCCAGCGCCCGCCCGCGCAGCGGCTGGTCGCCCCCTCGCCACACACCCCCTCGGTCTGGCAGCCCGGCGCGCAGTCGACCGGCTCATCGTCGACGACGCCATCGAGGTCGTTGTCCACCCCGTCGCAGATCTCGGGGCTGGCGGCGGCCGGCTGGAACCGCCCCGCCGTCAGCCCCGGTCCCTTGAGCGAAAGCTGGTCCCCCGCCGCGCAGAAGTCGTATTTCCGCCCGGCCTGGGTCACCACGGTCGTGCCCTCGATGCGGTAGGTGGTGTCCTCGCGGACGTCGACGTCCACGTCCACCGTGCAATCGCAATTGCCGCCGTTGCACACCGGGCTGCACCGCGCACCCACCACCCCGGCGGCGATCAGCTGCGCCTCCTTGTCC
>JBKPRZ010000728.1:0-7119 GCA_046734815.1 Myxococcota bacterium
GCGCCGCTACGCCTGGTGTCGCTGGTGCGCAAGACCCAGGGCGGCGCGGTCGCGCGGGCTCCCGCCGTTGCCGACAGCGAAGACGCCCCGGGGGCCGCCGCCGGGGCCGGCGCGCCCGAGCCGATGGGACGGCGCGAGGGCGTCGACACCGTCGACTCCGAGGCAGTCGAGGCGGTGGTCGCCACCGCGCCGCGATCGGCCGCCGCCGCGCCGCCGATGCTGGAGGCTTCGGTGGGCCCGCGCGCGATCTTCCGCGCGCTCACCTTCGTCGACAACTACTCGGCCGTCCCCGGCTACCGCCTGCCCGGCGCCGCCGGCATCGCCGCCGAGGTGGCCTTCTACCCGGCTGCGCACATGGACGTGGACGGCTGGGTCCGCAACGTGGGCTTCGTCGGCATGATCGAGTCGTCGCTGGGCGCCACCACCGACGGCCCCGCCGGCAGCGGCCCGATGCCCACCCGGCACCGCGCCTACAGCGTGGGCGCGCGCAGCCGCATGCCAATCTCGGTGGCCACCGTCCTGTTCGGTGCCGACTACGGCGAGCAGCACTTCACCCTGCCACTGCCCGGCGGCGTGCTGGCCCCCGAGGCGCACTACGGCTTCTTTCGCCCCAACGTGGCCGGCCGCCTGGCCCTCGGCCGCTACTCGTTCGCGCTGACGGCGGGATACCTGCACATCCTGGGCGCCGCCGGCATCAACGGCCCCGAGGGCTTTCCCAACGCCACCATCCGTGGCGGCGACGCCGGCGTGACCCTGGGCTACGCCATCGACAAGCAGATGGTGTTGCAGGTGGGCGCCGATTACCGCCGGTACGCCTATGACATGCACGCCCAGATGGGCGACAAGCTGGTCGTGGGCGGCGCGCTCGACGAATACTTCGGACTGACCGCGCTGTTCACCTACCGCTTTCGTTGAGGACGATGCGGCGGGCGAACCGCGCGGTTCAGACGATGCGGCGGGCGGACCGCGGTTCAGACGATGCGGCGGGCGGACCGCGCGGTTCAGATGCTGGTTTCGTTGAGCGTGAGGATGCGGCCCGCGGCGGCGGTGAACCGCTCGCGGGCAATGCGCAGGCGGGTGTACACGGTCTTGAGGGGGATCTGCAACGCCTGGGCGATCTCGTTGGCGGGCTGGTCCCACAGGTCGTGCATGACGAGCACGGTGCGATGCCGGATATCCAGCTGCGTGAGCGCGCGCCGGGCCAGCGCCCGCGCCTGCTGCCCCAGCAGGGCGTCGTCGGGCCCGGGGGTCGGGTCCTCGGTGTCCAGGCGAACGTCGGGGATCACCTCGCGCTTGTGGCGTGACAGCCGCAGATGGTCGGCGGCGACGCGGAAGGCGACCCCGAACAGCCACGGGCGGATCGGGCGGTTGCGGTCGTAGGTGGACAGCCGCCGGTAGACGGTGACGAACACGTCCTGCGTCACATCGGGCAGGTCGGCCTCGGTGACACCCAGACGCCTCAAGCTGCTGCGCACATACTTGAGCTCACGGGCGTAAACGGTCTCGTAAAACAGGTCGGGAGCCGGGGATTCGCCTGTCGTTACAATAGGATCCGTCGGCCCCGCGGCCCGCTCGGGGAGTGACCTGCCCATCTGGATAGTCTAGTACGAACAGTAGGATAACCAACCAAAAATGCGCCGCAAAAAGAGCAGGAAGGCATGCACGCAGCTTTCCGTACATCGTTGATCGGCGTCCGCGGCGCTTGCTTCATCATGAGGCCGATGAACACCACCCGCTCCTGGACCCGGCTCCCCTTCCCCGCCTTCCCGGTGCGCCGATGAGCACGCGCCCGCGCGTCGCCCTGGTCACCGGAGCGGGAACCGGCATCGGTCGTCAGGCCGCGCTCGCGCTGCTGGCCGATGGATACCAGGTGGCGCTGGCCGGACGGCGGCGCGAGTTGCTGGAGAAAACCGCGGCCGACGCGGGACCCGCCGCGGGCGACCGGGCGCTGGTGGTGCCCACCGACGTGGCGCGGCCCGAGCAGGTGACCGATCTGTTCGCGCGGACGGTGCAGGCGTTCGGGCGGCTGGACGTGCTGTTCAACAACGCGGGCCTGGGCGCGCCGCCGGTGCCGCTGGAGCAGGTGACCTACGAGCAGTGGCGCGCGGTCGTCGACGTGAATTTGACCGGCATGTTCCTGTGCACGCAGCGGGCCTTCGCGCAGATGAAGCAGCAGACCCCGCGCGGGGGGCGGATCATCAACAACGGCTCGATCTCGGCGCAGACCCCCCGTCCCAACTCTGCCCCCTACACCGCCACCAAACACGCCGTCACCGGGCTGACCAAGTCGACCGCGCTCGACGGGCGGGCCTTCGACATCGCCTGCAGCCAGATCGACATCGGCAACGCCGTCACGCCGCTGACCGAACGGATGACCGCCGGTGTGCCACAGGCCAACGGCACGGTGATGCCCGAGCCGCGGATGGACGTCGAGCACGTCGGGCGGACGATCGTCTACCTGGCCAACCTGCCGCTGGACGTGAACGTCCTGCACATCACGTTGATGGCGACCAAGATGCCGCTGGTGGGCCGGGGTTGACCGGCGGTTCGGTCGACGGCGGCTCGGCAGGCGGCGGCGACGCGGGCGGGTGGTCGGGCGTGCGCAGCCGCGGGTCGGGCACCGTCGCGGCCACCGCCACCGGTTCCAGCACCGGCGGATCGGAGGCGGCCGCAGCACAGACCAGCGCGCCCAGCACCAGGAAGTAGTAGTTGCAGAAGGCCTGCTTGTTGACGCTGAAGAAGACCAGCATGGTCACGGCCACACCGCCGGCGAACCCGGCCGGCGTGCGCGGCGCTCGCCACAGCACCAGGATCACCATCACCAGCGCCAGCGCGAACCCCAGCCACACCGGCAGCATCTGGCCGCCCTGCTTGACGATCCACGCGGAATAGCTGAGCGCGTCCTTGCGGAACGGCTGCAAGAACTGCAGCTCGATCACGCTGTGGTAAAAGCCGCGCGGGCTCCAGGCAACGAAGGCGAGGATCAGCGCGGCCGGGACCGCGGCCGCCTTCAGCGCGAACAGCCCCACCCGCCGCAGAAGCTGCGGCAGCGGCCACCAGGGCGGCACCAGAAGCAGCGCCAGCGGCACCACCAGGATCAGGTACTGCTTGGACGAGACGAACAGGCCGAACAGCCAGGGCAGCGCGCGGGGCAGGTGGTAGGCGCAGAACACGGTGGCGGCCAGCAGCAGCACCACGAACGGCTCGGTCCAGCCGCGCTCGAGGACGTAGAACGACCGGGGCGTGAAAAGGTACAGGGCCGCGCACACCGGCCCCAGCATCCCCGGGCGCAGGTAGGCCAGCAGCGCCCCGGTGGCGGTCATCGCCACCAGGTGAGAATAGCGGTGGTCGCCGGCCAGCACGTGTCCGGGCAGCGCCAGCAGCAGGTTGATGGGCGGGTAGATGTAGCCGAACAGGACCCGCCCCGCCCGGGTCAGTCCAGGGCCATAGAAGGGCGTTCCGTCGCCGTACAGGTTGGGAAAGTCGATGGCGTACGGGTTGTGGCCGGACAGCAGCGCGGTCAGCGAATCGCGCTGGAACACGTGCACGTCGATGTACGGGTCGGGCGTGTGCGCCAGGACCCAGCTGCCCATCTTCAGGTGGCACCACAGCAGCACCAGAACGAACAGGTGGCGCAGCCAGGAGCGCTCGGCCACGCAGGCGCCGGCGGTGACCGCGGCCAGCCCCAGCAGCTGGGAGAAGGTGCTCATCCCGTCCTCGTCCAGCTTCAGAAAGCCCGCCGGCGCCTTGAGCAGGAACTGGGCGAACTGGAAGCCGAGCGCGATCACCAGCAGCGGCGGCAGGGCCAGCGCCAGCGGCCGCTCGGATCCCCGCACCCGTGGCGCCAGCACCGCCACCAGCGCGAACCCGATGGTGGCGGTCAGCCGGTTGAGGGCGACCGCGTCCAGGGTGCCGTTGCTCCGCTGCAGCGTGAACCCGAGCCCGACCGCGGCCAGCAGGCAGCCCACGGTGAAGACAAACGCGGGATCCCCGGGTGCGTCTGCGCGCCTGGGGTGCAACGATTCGCTGCGCGGCGCGGGACTGGAGTCGGTCACCGGAGGCTTCTAGCGCAGGTTGCCTGCGGAGCCCAGCCGGCCCCGCCGCCTACGCCGCGACCGGCCAGCTGGTGTTCTGCATCTGGGGGGCGATGCTGCGCAGGGCTTCGCGCACCTGTCCCATCGAGGCGCGCCGCCGTGGATCGCGGGCCAGGCCGGCGGCGAGGATCTGTCCCAGCGGCGCCAGCTGACGGTCCGAGCGCAGGGCGTTCAGGCCGGCCGGATTGCCGTTGTGGGCCAGGTGCCCGGAGATCAACGCCGGCAAGGTCTCGCCGTCGAACAGGGGGCGCCCCGCCAGCAACTCGAAGGCCAGGCAGCAGAAAGCGTAGACGTCGACGGCGGTGGGGCCGTTGGAGATCTGGAAGATGCCCGCGTCCCAGACCTCGGGCGCGCCGTAATAGGGGCTGGCGCAGCCAGGGCGCACCTTGCGGCCGGCCAGGCCGAAGTCCACCAGCACGGGCACCGCCCCCACCGCATCGAGGGCAAAGGCCTTGGACCCGGAGGTCGTCCCCGGATCACGCAGGATGATGTTGCCCGGCTTGACGTCCAGGTGGCCGATGCCGCTGTCGTGCATGGCGGTCAACCCGCCGGCCACGCCGTCGAGGATCTTCAGCGCGAAGGGCACCGACAGCTCGCGCTTGTCGATCACCCGTTCCAGGGTGGGGCCACGCACCAGCTCCATCACCAGGATCGGCTTGGGACGCGCCCGGGCGTCGAACGTGACGAATCCAGCCAGGTTCGGGTGCTGGGGCAGGGTCAGCAGCGCCCCCGCCTCGGCCCGGAACATCTGCATGAACTCGGCCTCGGTCAGGGTGTAGGCGTTCTGCCCGTCGAACGAAGGGATCTTCAGGGCGAAGGTCTCGGCGTTCTCGTCGTGACGGTCCTCCGCCCGGCGGGCCACGAACACCGAGCCGCCCCCGCCCGTGCCGATGGGCCGCAGCACGTAGAAGCCGCCCACGATGCGGCTGGGCGGCAGCCAGGGAGGCAGGCGCAGCCGCTCGGTGGCGGCGGTGGCCACCGGCGCGAACTCGATGCTGATCTCCATCGAGGCCTCGGGCTGCAGCTGCCCCACCCGGGTCATCACCCGCGCCACCACCTCGGCGAAGGCCGCGGGCAGATCGGCGCGCGCCGCCTCGACGACCGGCTGCACGTCGGCGTGCAGGTTCTCTTCCAGGTCGCGGCAGGCGCGCTCGATCGAATGGTCCAGCCCGCGCACCGCCTTGCCCACGGTGGGCTGCGTGGCGGCGCCGCCCAGTCCCAGGCGCCGGCGCACGCCCGTGCACAGCTTGGCGGCGTACTGGAGGGTGTCCTCCAGCCGCTCCAGCGTGGCCCGCCCCTCGTCCTGCCTCAAGGTCACCAGGGCCTGGGCCTTGTACAGCCAGTCCAGCGCACGCGCCATCCCCAGCAGCGCGCGCCGCATGCCCTCCACCCGCGGCGAGGTCCCCGGTGGCAACGTCTGCGCCAGGTCCACGAACGCGTCCAGGAACGATTGCTCGGCGGTGGGATCGGCCGCCGCCCCCACCATGCGCACCAGCTGTGCCGAGGCGCGGAACATGTCCTGCACCTCGGTGACCATCGAGGCCTCGGCCAGCACCTCGAGGTCGGTGGGCAGGCGGACCTTGGTCGAGATCGCGACCAGGATGTCCGACAGCTCGCACAGCTCGTCGCGCACCAGGGCGTCGCAGGCGCGGGCCAGGGCCGCGCACAGGGTCCGTCGCAGCGGCGACGGCGGATCCGACTCCAGCCGCCCCAGCAGCAAGCGCAGGGCAGCCAGCCGCCGGTCCCGGCCAGCCTGGGCGGCGGATCCCTGGACCTGGTGCACGCCGGTGGTGCCGGTCCCGGTCCCGGTCCCGTGGCCAGCCCCGGTGCCCTCCTCGGCCCCGGCGACCTCCACGTCCAGCAGGTGCAGCAAGGTGCGCAGGCGCCGCAGCCGCAGCACCGCGTGCGGGATGGCCCCGGGCTGCAGCGGCCGCTCCTCGCGCGACAGGATCCAGGTGCTCAGCCGCTCGAGCAGGTCGGCGGAGGCGCCCGCGCCCGGTCCCGCCGCGCCGGCCTCGTGTCCACACACGGTCAGAAGCTCGCTGAGGGTAGAGGTCTCCAGCACGCCGCGATCCAGCTCGCGCAGGGCGTGGAACGAGCGCTGGCGCTCGTCGGGGCTGGCGTCGCCCAGCTTCTCGAGATCGGCCATGGTGGCGCGGGCGGCGTTCAGCGCCGCCTCGGTGTGAGCCCGCAGCTCGCGGCCCTCGGCGAAGGCCAGCAGCGCCGCCGACAGGTGGCGGCTGAGGGTGGGCGCCACCTTCTGCTCGTCGGCGGCCAGGTCCTCGTAGATCGCCTGGCGGAGCGCGGTCAGCCCGTCGTCGGCCGACGGCTTGGCCGCCTGCAGCCGGGCCAGGGCGCGGCCGGCCGCATACACCCCGAACTCGCCGCCCACGTGCTCGCGGCGCACGTCCACCAGCGCCTCCAGCACGTCGATGTCACCCATCTCGACCAGCATGGCGAGCAGCTCCTCGGCGGTCTCCGGCTCCTCCTCGCCCGCCCGGGTCAGACCGTGGACCATCGCCACCAGGATGCCGGGGTCCTTCTTGGCCAGCTCGCCCCGGGCCAGGTCGCGGCAGCGGGCGGCCGCGTTCTGCGGGTCGTGGGCGATGCTCGCCGCCAGCGAGGCGGCGGCGCGCCGCCACTCGGTCGGTCCGTGGGTGGCGATCAGGGCCCGCTCGACCTCGTCGCCGCCGGCCGGGTCGGCGCCCAGCAGCAGGCCGCGGGCGGTGGCCACGTGTCGCCAGACCAGCGACTCGCGGTCGGCCAGCAGCCGCAGCCAGGCGCTGCGCACCGATGGACGCTGGAACACCCGCACGCCCGAGTCGTCGCCCTCCTGGCTGCGCCGGGCCGCCTCCCGGGCGGCGCGCTCGACCAGGCGGGCGGCCAGCCGCCGCGAGGGAAGGGCCCCGCTGGACGGCGCCGACAGCCACTCGCGCTCCAGCTCGGGGCGCGACAGCAGGGCCAGCGCCAGCCCGTCGGCCGGGGCGCCAGTGGCGATGGGCAGCCGCAGCGACAGGGCCACCCG
>JBKPRZ010000729.1:0-4402 GCA_046734815.1 Myxococcota bacterium
GGATCGCAGCCGGGGACTTCCTCCCAGGTCAGCGGGGTCGAGACGCGCGCGTCGGGCAGCGGCCGCACCGAATAGGCGCCGGCGGTGGTGCGGTCCTTGGCGTTCTGGTTGTAGTCCAGGAACACGCCGTGGCGTTCCTCCTTCCACCACGCGCTCGTCGCCAGCGCCGGGGCCCGGCGCTCCACCTCGCGCGCCACCGCCAGCGCCGAGCGCCGCACCTGATCGAAGGTCCAGCGCGGGTGGATGCGCACGTTGACGTGCATGCCGCGCGAGCCGGAGGTCTTGGGGAAGGCCAGCAGCCCGTGATCGGCCAGCACCTCGCGGGTCAGCAGCGCCACCTGCCGCACCTCCGGCCAGCCGGCGTCGGGCGAGGGGTCCAGATCCATGCGTAGCTCGTCGGGGTGGTCGAGGTCGGTGGCGCGCACCGGGTGCGGGTGTAGCTCGATGCAGCCCAGGTTGGCGATCCAGGCCAGCTGGGCGGCGTCGTGCAACACCACCTCGGTCGCGGTCCGCCCCGACGGGAACGAGAGGGTGACCGTGTCGATCCAGTCCGGCCGGGGCTCGGGCGCGCGCTTCTGGTAGAAGGCCGGCTTCTCGGCGCCGTCCACGAACCGCCGCAGCACCAGCGGCCGGTTGCCGTTGCCGCGCAACGCCGCCTCGGCGACCTCGATGTAATAACGCACCAGCTGCAGCTTGGTGTAGCCGGCCTGCGGGAAATACAGCTTGTCCGGGTTGGTCACCACCACCTCCCGCCCGGCCACCGACAGCACCTCCTTCCTGGCCTTGCTCATTTTCGCTTGCTCACGGGCGGCAGCCCGCGATGATGGCGGGACCGCCGGTGATGATGAGCCTCGACCGACGCCGTGTCCTGATCGCCCTCGCCGCCGCGGCGCCGGCTGCCGCGTGCAAGCGGTCCCAGCGGCCGCCCACCCCGGTGCGAACGACCATGCAGAACCAGCTCCGCCCCGCCCATGACCTGATCGAACAGGCAGTCGCCGCCGAGAAGGTGCAGGCGGCCGTGCTGCACGTGAAGGCCGGTCACCAGACCGACCTGCGCGCGTTCGGCCGGGCGCGCCCGAACACCGTCTTCCTGCTGGCCTCGATCAGCAAGCCGATCACCGCCGCCGGCGTGATGGTGCTGGTGGAACAGGGCAAGCTGTCGCTCGACGACCCGGCCCGCAAGTACGTGCCCGAGCTGACCGGCCCCGACCACGCACGCATCACCGTGCGCATGTTGCTGGACCACAGCTCGGGGCTGCCCGACATGCCGCCCGACAACAAGGAGCTGCGCGTGCGCCACGCCCCGCTGGGCGATTTCCTGACCAGCGCCGCCCGCGTGCCGCTGCTGTTCCCGCCCGGCAGCTCGGTCAAGTACCAGAGCATGGGCTTTCTGGTGGCGGGCACGATCGTCGAACGGATCGCCGGCGTGCCGTTGCGCGAGCACCTGCGCACGCGGCTGTTCGAGCCGCTGGGCATGAAGGACACGTCGCTGGGACTGGGCGGGCGGGCCATCGCCGACACCGCCAGCTGCCAGGTGCCGGACGACACCGGCGGCTGGAACACGCCTTACTGGCGCGACCTCGGCTCGCCCTGGGGCGGCGCCCACGGCACCTCGGCGGATCTCGTCCGTCTGTTGCAATTCTTCGCCCATCCGACGTCCGGCGGCCCGCTGCGCCCCGAGACAGTCCAGGCGATGCTGACGCCCTCGGGCCCGGGGATCAAGAAAGCGCCCAGCGCCGCCAACGGCCACCTGGAACGATACGGCCTGGGCTGGAGGCTGGGCACCGGCGGCAAGGCCTCCAGCGATCACACCTTCGGCCACTCCGGCGCCACCGGCGTCACCGCCTGGCTGGACCCCGACCGCCAGCTGACGTGCGTCCTGCTCACCACCTGGCCCTCGGCCGAATCACAGAAGCCGCTGCTGGGGCCGGTCTCCGACGCTGTCGCGGCGGCGTTCCTGTAGGGCTGGGTCACGGGAGACGTCGCCCAGCGTACCGACGGTACTCCCTGTTCTCGTGCTGCGTGCCGAAGCGGTCCGGGTGCAACATCTCCGCGAGGAGATCGATCGTCGCGAACAGGCTGGGGCTGGAGCGGTTGAAGTAGAGATTGCCGTCGGCGACGTACACGCGACCGTCGCGGACCGCGCGCAGCGAGGAGAAGCCGGGCTGACCCGCCAAGGTGGCCATCTCCGGCCAGGTCCGCTCCACGGTCCATCCGCACGGCGCCACCACAAGGACCTCCGGCTCGGCCTGCACGACCGCATCCCAGGCGACGGCGCGCGAATGTTCGCCCGCCCGCGCGAGCAGCGGCTCGCCGCCGGCCAGCTCCACCAGTTCCGGCCCCCAGTTGCCCATCGCGAAGGGCGGATCGATCCACTCCAGGCAGACCACCGGCACCCGCCGCAGGTCTGCGGTCCGCCGGCGCCAGCCGTCCATCTCGCCGCGCAGCCGCCCGACCAGCTCCGCCCCTGCCTCCCGCCGGCCGATCACCTCCGCCACCGCCAGGAAATCGCCCAGCACGCCCTCGAGGGTGCCGCCGCGGAAGGTCGCCACCCGCTGCCGGGGCCGCCCGCCGACGGCGCCGGGACCGACCGCGCACACCTCGCAGTGGGTCTGGGTGATGACGACGTCCGGATCCAGCGCCGCCAGCGCCGCCTCGTCCACCTCGTACAGCGGCTCGCCCGCCCGCAGCTTTTCCCGTACGCGCGCATCGACCTCCGCGCTGGACCCACCGATCGCGAAGGTGGGCCGCGACAGCGCCGGCAGGCGGGTCACCCAGGGCGGGTGATCACACTCATGCGACCGCCCCACCAGGTGCTCCCGGGCCCCCAGCGCCACCACCAGCTCCGTCCCGCTGGCCAGAAGGGAGACGATCTTCATCGCGCCGCCCCCGCCGCCTTCACCGCCCCGCGATCGACAGCTGCTCCGCGCTCGGGAAGTTCGCGGGCACCGGGATGGTCACCTCGCCGGTGGCGGCCCACTGGACGCTGCGGGTGAAGACGGTGCGGAAGCCGATGCAGTCGAGGGCGTCGCTGTCGGGCTGGTCGTGCCACTGGTGGCCCAGCATGGTGGTGACCACCTGGCCCTTGCCGTAGGGGATGATCCAGGTCATCGGCTCGTGCTCGCCGGTGCCCCCGCTCTCCTTGCTGGAAAACGCGCTGTCCAGCACCGTCATGTGGGCGGCGGGGCCGCGCTGGCCGTGCGACAGCTGGTCCTTGCCGTGCCGCCACAGCGCCGGCAGCCCGCGCATGATCGGGTGGTCGGGCTGGCGCACGCGGATCTGGAAGATGTGCGAGGGCCCGTGCCCCGCCCCCACGCCCTGCCCGCGCGGCGTGCGCACCTGGGCACCGCTGGCGTCGTCGATGGTGATCCGGTCACCGAAGTCCGGCTTGCGCCAGCCCAGCCCGATCATCTGGTTGAACTCGGGCCAGCCGACAAACGGGTTGTTGGCCGCGTGCACCATCACCGCGCCGCCGCCGCCCTCGACGAAGGCCACGAAGCTGCGGCGGACCGGCTCGGGCCAGTCCTCGCCGTTGTAGTTGCTGACCACCACCCGGTAGGCGGAAAAATCCGGCCGCCAGGCCTGCCAGGCCTCGGGCGGGCTGCCCTTGGGCGGCGTGGTCGACACGGCGGTCGCAAACAGGTGCGCGTCGGCCAGCGCCTGCTGCAGGTGCAAGGTGGTGCGGGCCCAGTCGTGGTTGTTCTGTCCGTCGATGATCAGCACCGGGATCGGCTTTGCGGCGGCGGGGCGCTGGTTGGTGGGCGCGGCACACGATGCGGTCATGGCGACTCCAGCGAGAAAAACGGCCAGCGGCAGGGATTTCACCCCGCCGAGTCTAAGGGCATACTGCCGCCGATGAGCGCCAATCGACTCCTGGCTCGCCGCCCACTCGGCCGCACCGGCGTGGAGGTCTCGGTCCTCTGCCTGGGCGGCTACCACATCGGCAACTTCTCGGACGACGCCGCGTCCATCCGGCTGGTGCACGAGGCCATGGACGCCGGCATCGATTTCTTCGACAACGCCTGGGAGTACCACCAGGGGCGCAGCGAGCAGCTGCTGGGCAAGGCGCTGGTGGGCCGCCGCGACCGCGCCTTCGTGATGACCAAGGTCTGCACCCACGGCCGCAACAAGCAGGTCGCCATGGAGCAGCTCGAGGACTCGCTGCGCCGGCTGCAGACCGACTACCTGGACCTGTGGCAGATCCACGAATGCGCCTACCCCGACGACCCCGCCAACCACTTCGCCCCCGATGGCGCGGTCGAGGCCCTCACCCTGGCCAAGCAGCAGGGCAAGGTGCGCTTCGTGGGCTTCACCGGCCACAAGGATCCGGCCATCCATCTGGACATGCTCGCGCGCGGCTATCCCTTCGACGCCTGCCAGCTGCCGCTGAACTGCCTGGACC
>JBKPRZ010000730.1:0-15783 GCA_046734815.1 Myxococcota bacterium
GAACCCGACCCCGCCCCCGATCGACAACCCCGCCACGCCGCCGCCGAGCTCGATGCCCAACCCGCCGCCCGCGCCCATCCCGCCCGCGGCCGCCGGCGACTTCAACTGCACGCTGGTGATCGGCATCCAGTCGACCGGGCAGTGGTTCAAGGCCGGCTTCGAGAAGATGGTCGACGACTCCAGGTGGGAGCTCATCGCCATCCACAGCGCCAAGGTCGAGCTGTGGGCCGACGCCAAGAACAAGTTCTGGTCCACCAAGCCCTCTTCGCCCTGCGCGATGAACGCGGACAACCCCGACCGCATCCTGTTCACGGTGCTCAACTGGGAGTACCGGCAGATCGACCAGTGGGTGCCGCAGATCGTGGCCTCGGTGAAGAACCTCAAGGCCAAGTACCCGGGTGTCCGGCGCATCGAGCTGCGCACCTTCATCCGCGCGCCCGGCAACAAGCCCTGCCCCGGCAAATCGGACTACAAGTCGTTCATCCAGGAGTCGCAGGACCAGGCCCACGACATCGTGGCGGGCATGTTCCCCGACCTGGTGACCGTGGCGCCGAAGCTCGAGGTGCCCAGCTGCGCCGACTTCGGCGGCAACGCCCCGCACTTCACCGGCGGTGGCGCCCAGACCGCGGCCAAGATCATGGCCCAGGCCTACGGCGCCAAACCCGCCGACCCGGTGCCGTAGCGGTCAGCCCAGGAGCCGTTCGAGCTCCTGGCGGTGGGCCCGCATCCACAGCACGCGCTGCCAGCGCCGCTGCGGGCCCTGGCCGAACGGTAGATACATGAGGGCGTAGAACAGCGCCGCGTCCACGATGCGGGCACGTTCACGCTTCGAGATGGGGCGGATGGCCGCGTACGCGCGGAAGAAGGCCCGGACCCGGGCCGTACGGTAGCGGCAGGACTCGTCGATCAGCTCGTTGAGCACGCCGCCGAGATCGATGACCGCGGACCCGACCCCGGCGTCCTCCCAGTCGATGAGTACCAGGCGCCCGTCCGGTCGGCGGATGGCGTTCTCGGGGGCGAGGTCCGTGTGCAACACCGCCTGCGGCAGGTGCGAGAAATCCGGAAGCGCCTCGAACGCACGGAGGAAATCCTTCCGGAAAGGGTAAGCGCGGCTGACGGTGCGCTGCTCGCGAAGGACCCGGCCGGGCGCGAGGTCGGTGCGGTGGGGAAAGTTGCGGAGCCGGTGGAGGCGCGCGGCGGATCGTCCCAGGGCGCGGTACACGGCCACCGACTTCACCGGGACCTTGCCCTCGATCCGTTCGAGCAGGTAGACGAAACGCTGCCCGAGCGCGACGAACGGCCGGTCATCCTGCGTCCGGATCAGCCGTGGGGCCTCACGGTAGCCGCGCACCGCCAGCGCCTCGAGCACGGCGGTGTCCTTCGCCACGGCCGAGCGTCTTTTCCAGCTACCGGCGATCTTGTAGACGAAGCGTCCCTCCTCGGCGGTCACCTCCACCACCTCGCGCTGCCAGTGGCGCTGCAAGATCCGCCCGAGACGGACCCCGTGCAGACCCCAGTGCTTGCTGATGGCGGCCGCGGAGATCCAGGGCTTCATCGCCGGGGCGAGGCTACCCCGGGCCGGCGCTCAGCGGATGGCCAGCAGCTCGATGTCGTAGACCAGCGGTCCCAGCGGGCCGCCCTTGACCTTGTCGCCGTAACCCAGCCGGGGCGGCACCCAGACGCGGGCCTTCTCGCCCACCACCATCTGGGGGATGGCCTCTTTCCAGCCTTCGATCACCCCGGGTGCATCGAGGCGCACGGTGGCGGGCTGGCCGCGGGTGACCGTGCTCTCGAAGCGCCGCCGGTCGGCGGCCCAGGCTGAGTAGTGGATCTCGACCACGCTGCCGGACCCCGGATGCTGCGTGCCGGTGCCGGGCTGGAGGACCCGCAGGGCGACGCCCGACTTCAGCCGCTGCGCCTCGGCGGGAGGCGCGGTCAGGTCGGCCGGCACGGCGGGAGGCGCGGGGCGCGCGATGATCCGCACCAGATCGATGTCGAACACCAGCGGCCCGGCCGGGCCCACGCCGGACTTGCCGTCGGCGTAGGCCAGCGCCGCGGGCACCCAGAGGCGGCGTCTCTCGCCCACCACCATGGCGCCGATGCCCTCGGCCCAGCCCTTCATCGCCGACGCGAGCTCGAACTGCGCCGTCGCCTTCCGCGGGACGGTGCTGTCGAACATGCGGCCGTCGCGCGTCCAGCCCGTGTACTGGATCTCGACCAGGTCCTGCGGCTGCGGATGGGTCGTGCCCGATCCCGGTTGCAGGACCCGGCTGGCCAGGCCGCTGGGGGACCGGACCGCGTCGGCCGGTGGAGAGGCCAGATCAGCGGGCGCGGGCAGTGTCCCGGGCGGCGGCGGAACCTCGGTCTTCGGCTCCGCCGCCGCCGATCCAGCGTTCCGGTTTTCTTTTCCGCACCCACCCAGCAACACCAGGCCTGCGAGCAGGCCCCTGCGGGTCAACATCGGGTCAGCGCAGCCCGTAGACCATGATCTTCTGGTCGGTGTCGAAGGTCGCGATGTACACGCGGCCGTTCGCCACCACCGGCGGCGAGAACTTCGCGTAGGTGCCCAGCTTGTCGCGGGGGTTGTCGTCACTGCTCCACAGCACCTTGTTGACGTTGGTGGCGTCGAACGCGAACAGCTTGCCCTCGGCGGTGGCGTGCCAGGAGTCGCCCAGGTCGGGGATGGTCCCCCAGACCACGCCGGTGCCGGCCTTGGTCCCGTCCGACGAGACGGTCACGCTGCCGCCCGGGTGCGCGGGCGTGCGGATGGTGTTCGTGGCCGCGCTGGTCATCATCTGGCCGTTGCTGACCGAATAGGCGGTCAGACCGGCTCCGGTCGGCCAGGTGAACACCACCGCCCCGGCCGGGCCTTCCCACACCGCCAGCTGGTGCAGCACGCTGTTGCGCTTGGAGTCGCTGTTGGTCTCGACCTTGACCGCGTCCTGCTTGGGCGCGAGCTTGTCGTCCAGGGCGTAGATCAACCCCTCCTTGCCGCCGGCGATGATCAGCCCGCCGGGCAGCAGGTTCACGCCGGTGGCGAGGTCCAGGTCGCGCATGGCCAGCGCCTCGGTGTTGGCGGGCGTGAAGTGATCGGTCAGGTTGAGGCCGGCGTCGGTCAGCTTCACCCGGATCACGCTGAAGCTCATGTTGGCGGCGTTGTCCGCGGTGCCGTTGCCCACCGCCGCCAGAACACCGCCCTTGCCGTCGCCGGTGAGGCCCACGCCCGACTGCCAGATGGCGCCCTGCTGGCCGGTGGGCGTGGTGTTGTACACGCCCCGCTGCTTCAGGCTCTTGGAGTCGTAGGCGAAGATCCAGCCGTGATAGAACATCTTCTGGTCGTCGCACTGGCTGCCGAAGCCGATGTACACCGCCCCATCCTGCAGCAGCAGGCCGGGCCGGTTCAGGTGCAGCGACGGCAAGAAGCCGGGCGCGGTGATCTCCACCGGCGAGCCGGGCAGGTCCTCGCCGGTGAGCAGGTCCAGGGCGTGCAGCCGCTGCACCTCACCGGTGCGCGACACCAGGTACAGGGTCCGGGCCTCCTTGTCGATGGTGGGCGTCGAGGTGATGCCCACCTGGCCCGAAGCCTTGAGGTCCTGACAGCTGGGGTACGAGGGGACCATGGTGCCGTCGGACAGCGTGACGGCCGAGGGCAGCGGCATGGGCGGACCCAGCATCTTCGACCACAGCGGCGTCCCGGCGGCGGGATCGTCGGCGTCGAAGGCGTACACCCGGTTGGCCTGGGTGCCGACGAACATCACGTTGCGGGTCTTGCCGCCGATGTTCAGCCCCGGCACGTACAACGGGTGGCCGTAAACGAAGCCCTCGATTTTGCGGGAAAACAGCAACCCGAATTTGTCCTTGTTGACGTTGCTGGTGTTGAGCACCTTCTCGGCGGTGGTCGAGCCGCTGCGGGCGTTGTCGTACAGGTTGGTGAGGATGGCGGTCTCGGGTGCGGGGTTGGCCAGCGGCTTCAGATCGCTGCCGGTGCTGTCCGAGCTGCCGCAGGCGCCGATCGCGGTGACCAGGACCAGCCACAGGGGTCCCAGGACGGGACGGCTCGGCTGGGGTGCGGAGATGGTGGAACTTCCAGAGCGCATGGCCGACCTCCGTTGCAACAGCGGCGCCCCCCGATGGACCCGGCAACGTGCAGGGCCGTTTTCGTTGTGGGGCGAAACGCGGACCTTCATATCACGGCGGCCTCGACCTGGAACCTTTTGCAACCAGCTCCGATCGATTCCGCTTCTCTGAAAAAACGCTCAGAAATCTTTGCGGCCGCGTGTGAAGCGAGCGCGAATCAGCCGCTCACAAATATGCACGACCCATGCGGCGCCGGAATCGTTCGCGGTCCCAATGCGAGGGCGCCAACGGAGGGGAGAGGAACGAAGTCATCGCGATCAATGGCAACCGCCAAAGCAATGTGATCGATCGTGAAGCCGAAATGCGGTCGCGAGTCGTTGACCGACAACCGGTCGAGGTGGATATTGCGCGCACGGTGGCTGCCCCGCGCGTCTTGGCCATGTCCTCTTGCACCGTGGTCCCCTGGCTTCTCTGCGCGGCGGGCGTGCTCGGGGCCTGTGACGCCGGGGGATCCGGCCCGCCCGACTCGATCCCGGCATCCCGCAACACGCGCCCGCCCAACCGCACCTGCAAGCCGCCGGCAAGTTATAGCCAGCCCGCGAAGCTCCTGAGCGCCAGCGGCTGCGTCGACACGAAGGATCCGACCCGGCCCGCCCTCGGGCTCATTCCCTATGTCGTCGCCAGCCCGCTGTGGTCCGATGGCGCCGCGAAACAGCGATTCATGGCCATCCCCGAGGGCACGCGCGTCCACGTGATCGACTGCGAACGCGAGCCCGACCGCTGCCGGACGACCGGCCGCCAGGTGCTCGACGACGGACACTTCGAGTTTCCGGTGGGCACGGTGCTGATGAAGAGCTTCCTCTTCCAGAACCAGCTGTTCGAGACCCGCCTGTTCATGAAATTCCGCGAGGACCGCTGGGTGGGCTACAGCTACCGCTGGGACGCCGATCAGAAGGACGCCGCCCTGGTCGGCGACGACGGCGCCGTGGCGCCCGCCACCGCCGACGACGGCAGCCCGCGCATGTGGTCGTTCCCCAGCCGCAGCGACTGCCTGCTATGCCACAACGAGGTGGTTGGCTTCTCGCTCGGCCCCGAGACGCGCCAGCTGAACGTCCCGTTCACCGACGCCGTAGGCACCACCACCAACCAGATCGATCGCCTGGAGGCGCTGGACCTCTTCGATGCGCCCGTGCGCCGCCTGGACCCGCTCCCCGACCCCGCCGGCCCAGCGCCGCTGGAGGCGCGGGCCCGCTCCTACCTGCACGCCAACTGCGCCATCTGCCACCGCCCGCAGGGCAACTTCCCCGACATCGACCTGCGCTTCGGCGTCGATCTCGCCGCGATGAACGTGTGCAACCGCGACCCCACCAAGGGCTCAGCCGGCGCCGACCCCGCCGCCGCCAAGCGCCTGGTCCCCGGCCGCCCGGATCAATCCGTCACCTACACCCGCATGGCGACGCTCGACGGCCAGGTCCGCATGCCCCAGGTCGCCACCGCGGTGGTGGATCCCCTCGGCACCCCCCTGGTCAGCGACTGGATCAAGTCGATCCCGTCCTGTCCGTGACCATCATTTCGTCCTCGTCGACCAGCGCCCTGGCATCCCAGCAGCCGACGCGAACGAACCACCCACGTTCACTTTCTGCGTTCGTAGCCGGGCTTGCCCGGCGGAGACACACACCACTTGCAGGTACATTTCACCTGGCCCTGTCCCCTCTGGGGGGATAGGGCTCGGGGAAGGGGGCGTCGGTCTGCCGGCGCCCTCTTCCCCGTCACCGTTGTACGCGGTACTGCACGTCCGTGAGCGTGCCGAGACACGCGGGCGCGGGCTTCTGGGCGGGGTTGTCCAGGAAGGGGGCCAGCAGCGCGCGGCCACAGGGCGTGGGGAACACGCCGTGGGAGACGCCCTTGAGCTCGAGGTAGTGGCTGGCCGGCAAGGTGCGAGCCGCCTGCATCGCCCAGGCGGGCGGTGTGGCCGGATCCATCGAGCCCGCCAGCACCAGCGTCTGGATCGGGCTGCTGACCGGCTGGGCCGCGCTGGCGGGAGACGGACGCACGTTCCAGATGCGGCAGTTCTCGACGTAGCCCAGCCCGGACTGGGCCAGCGCCGCGCGCAGCTCGGTCGGGATCGTCGCCGCGCGCATCTCGATCTTCTCCTTCGAGGTGAAGGGGAAGAAGTCCGCGCACATCACCGACAGGTGCAGCCCCAGCGCGACGGCGTTGGCCGCGCCCCCGCCGCCCATCATCGACTGCGCCAGCTGCAGCAGCAGCCGCTCGACGGTCATGTACTTCTTCTCCTGCGCCTGGAACACGATCTCGGGCAGCTCTGCGGCGCTGGTCGGCGAGCGCAGCAGCAGCAGCGACAGCTGCAAGAACGTCGTGCCGTTTAGCGGGAATACCCCGCCCAGCAGGGAGGCCGGCGTCGCGTTCAGGCCCCCGACAACCTGGGTGAACACCTTGCCCAGCTCGGGGTAGGCCTTGGCGCAGGCGGGCTGGGCGGCGCAGCCGGTGAACACGGAATCCAGCACCCGCTGGTTGTTGGGGCCGGCCTCGGCCAGCAGGTCCACGTCCGGCGGGGCGACCGAGTCCAGCAGCAAGGTGCGCACGCCCTCGGGGTGCCGGCGCACCACCTCGAGCGCCAGACGCGTGCCGTACGATCCGCCCAGCAGGTTCCACTGCTTGTAGCCCAGCGCCACGCGCACGTCGTCCACGTCGTCGGCCGCGGGCGCGGTGGTGTACTGGTTCAGATCGATGCCCATGCCGGTCAGGCGCGCGCGGCACTTGCCCAGCGGGGTGGCGTTGATGTCGACCACCATCCCCGGCGGCATCATCCCGCCCATGCCACCCATCCCCATCCCGCCCATGGTGGGCATGTTCGCCTCGGGGCAGTCGAGCAGCGGCACCGAGCGGCCGGTGCCCCGCTGATCGATCGACAAGACGTCCCGGTTGGCCAGCACGGCGTCGAACGGGCCGCCGGCCATGCTGGTGAGGGCGGCGGTGAAGTCGGTGCCGCCGCCGCCCGGTCCGCCCTGCAGGAAGACCAGCGGGTCGGCCGCGGGGGTGGCGCTGCTGCTCTTGACGATCACCACCGCCAGGTCGATGGTCCGCTTGCTCGAGCCATCCCGCGCCTCGGGCACGGTCACGGTGCCACACTTCGTGGGCCGGGTGGGCGCGGTGGCGAAGGCGCACGGCTTCTCGACGAACTTGCCGGGCGTCCCCATCGCCGGCGGCTGGGCGGGTGGGGTCATCCCGGGCGGCATCATCCCGGGCGGCGGGGTCATCCCCGGCGGCGGCGTCATCCCGGGTGGCATCGCGCCCGGCGTGCCGGTCATTCCCGGCGTGGCCGGCGGTGTGCCCATCGGGTTGGGCGCCAGGCCCATGCCCATGCCCCCCGAGTCACAGGCCAGCACGAGCAGAAACGGCAGCGCCAGCGGACGCCAGGTCGGGGAGTGGAAGCGGGCAGGTGTCATATTGACCTCCGTTCAATGGGCCAGGGCCAGCGTTGGACACCCCAACCCGGGAAAAACGGAAAAGGAAAGAGCCCGAGTCCTGACCCGGAGGCCGGGTCCGACTCGGGCTCGCACGATGGCGGGAACTTTTCAGGCCGCGGCCACTGACGGCCGGGCGCTCCCCGCCTCTACTGGCAGGTGGTGACCTTCACCGCGCCCAGCACCGGGTGGGCGCCCGGGGCAGGCTCGGTCGGCTCGAGGCACATGCCAGCGGTGGCCGTGACCGGGGTGCCCACCCGGCTGGAGGACAGGGTGACCGCGCCGCTGACCACGCGCACGCCGGCGCGGTGCTGCTGCTCGTCCTCGAAGGCCTCCAGCACCGGGCCGCCGCTGGCGTCGCGGTCGACAAGCAGGCGGTAGGTCTCGTCCTCCAGGTGGGCGGGCGGCGGCGACGACAGCGCGTCCTTGATCAGCGCCAGCTTGAACATCAGGCCCAGGTCGAAGCGGGGCGAGAGGGACAGGCGGGGTGTGCCCTGGGGGCCGAAGGTGACGGTGGCGTCGAGCACGCGCCGGTCCTGCGGGTTGAGGTTCAGCTCGACGATGCGCTGGCCGCGGACCTCGGCGAAGCTGGGACCGGCGCCCAGCCCCACCCCCTCGAACACCAGCTTCTCGGCGCCGAGATCGACGGTGCCGGTGCCCACCAGGCCAGCCACCACCACCCGCAGGTCGGGCGCGGGCGGCTGCCGGTTGACGTTGTCGTCCAGCGGGCCGATGACCTCGGTCAGGCCGACCCCGGCCGACGCCTCGATCCGGCGGGTCTCACCGTCCAGCCGCACGACCAGCGCGCGGTCGGCAGCGGCGGTGCGGAAGACGAACCGCTCCTTCTGGTCGAGCACCTCGATCATGTCCAGCAGGCCCAGCCGCAGACCGGCGCTGCGCGCGCCCTCCCGGGTCAGCGAGATGCGGAAGGTGCCGCGCATGACGGTGGGCAGCCCCGGGTCGGGTTCCTCCAGCGCGCGCGAGATGGACTGCGCCGTTGCCTTCAGCGCCTGCAGATCGGTGGTGGCGGCGACCTCGCGCTCGTCGACGAACAGGGTCAGCGGGTGCACGCGCTCGGCGCCCACCAGCAGCTCGACGGCGTGGCCCAGGCCCTCGCGGGTCAGGCGCAGGCGCAGCTCGACCCGGCCCAGGAAACGCGCGCAGTCCTGGTCCAGGGCACGGCCGTGCGGCTGGGCGCAGGTCACCTCCGGGCGCAGCCGGTAGATCACCTCGAAGGGGGTCTGGCTCTCGACGTTGTTCCGGGCCAGCAGCCGGTTCTTGATGATCCAGTGCAGCTCCTGCGACTCATCGGAAAGCTCGTCGCCGGCGGGCGGCTCGCTGCGGTTCAAGGTGCGCGGGGCGGGCGCGCGCTCGAGCGAGGGGCGCGGCGAGAACAGCTCGTCGCCGAGGACGCGCCGGAGCCCGCGAAGGCCGGTCTTGGCCGCCAGACCGCCCGAGCTGTTCGCGTCGCCGGTCGGGTTCGCGTTCAGCAAGCGGGCGGCGAAGCGCTGAAGCCCGCCCGGGGCGGGCACGTCTTGCGGCGGACGATCCATGGCCTGCAGCGCGCGCCGCGAGCTCTCGAACACCGAGGCGGCGTGATCGGCCACCAGGCCGCTGTCCACCTCCGGATCGATGGGTGGATCACAGGAAGCGACGCTGCAGGTGACCAGCGCGAGCGCGGTCAATGTATGAAAGGGTCGGGTCGGACGTGTCATAGGCTTGTCTCCTTCGCCGGCCCCACACAGCAACGGACATGCCGGGCCGAGATCGCCGCGCGCCCGCGCCCGCGCGCCGCCGAAGAACTGACACCACCGCCAGCTGTGGTGAGGAGATGACAACAGCGAGGTGCGCTCGATACGCCCGTGTGAGCGCGCGCAGAGAGAGGGCCGCGTGACACGCGAGCGCGGCCGCGCGGACAACGAAGATCGCGGGCGGTTATTCCATTTCACGGGCAGACGATTCGAAGTCCTTCGTCACGACCCGCAGGCCGACTCGACTCGTCGGTTCAACCCAGCCGCAGTCGGTTCGAAGTCCTTCGTCAAGCCGAATCGAAGTCCTCCGTCAACGACCAGGCCGACTCGAGCTCCTCCGTCACGACCCAGGTCGACTCGATTGGTCCGTCACGACCCGCCGGCCACTCGACTGCCGCTGTCACGACCACAGGCCACCGGAGTCGTTCGTCAACCACCCACGAACCGATTCGAGCGGCCGACCGGCGGAAGTGAAGACGCCTCGCCGACCGACGTGCGGCGGGCCGGCCAAAGCGAAAACGCTTCGTCCGCCGACGCAGGACCGGCGGGTCGACGGAGGCGTGTTTCCGACGGTGACGGGGTCGGGGGTTACACGTTCGTCGACGGGGTTGCACGCGTCTCCCACGGATCTCTTGGTAGCGGAAACGGACTCGGGTAACCTGCGCTTCATGGCGAAAGCAACCAGGGGTAGTCGGAAGCAGTCCAAGACGTCTCGGACCGCGGGGAAGAGCGCCCGGGGCGGCAAGTCCCAGGCGAAGGCGAAGGCCAAGCCCAGGTCGGGAGGCGCGGCCAAGTCGAAGGGTGCGGCCCGCGGCAAGACCTCGGCCCGCAAGACCAGCTCGGCCGGCCGGAGCAGCGCCGCCCGGGCCCGTCGCCCGCGCGCCGCTGCCGCGACCCGCAAGACCGCCGCCAAGACCGCCGCGAACGCGACGACGGCCGGATCGGCAGTGGTGCTGGGTAACGAGACCGACCGGACCGACGTGGACTGGGCCGAGCGCGCGTTCAGCCCGGGCCACGAGGCGGCCTCGACCATCGGCGATCCCGCCGCCGAGACCGAGGACTCCGACTCGACCGACGAGTGAACCCCCGCGCGGCTGGTCCGCGCCCCTACAAGATATGCCCTGTCGCTGCCGACCTCATTTATGGTGTCGGCCGGTCGAGGTATGGCCCCGAATCAACGCGGCGAGATAGGCATGAGAATCCGTGCGCGGAACGGGACAGCCTGGCTGATGGGATCGGTGGCGCTGCTGGCCGCGGCGGCGTGCTCCTCGTCCGCGAAGCCCCCCGGTGAGGCGCCGACGTCTCCCCCGCCGGCCGCGCCGGGGGAGACGGGTTGCGCGGGCCTGGAGGCGCCCTTCTCGCCGCTGCGACGGCTGACCCGGCGCGAGTACGACAACACCGTCCGCGACCTGCTGGGCGACGACAGCTCGCCCGCCGACCGCTTCCCGCCCGACGAGGTCTCGGGCGGTTTCGGCAACAACGCGGCGGTCCTGGGGGTGTCGCCGCTGCTGGCCGAGAAATACCAGGAGGCGGCCGAGGCGCTGGCCACCCGGGCCGTGCGCGACCTGGGCAAGCTGACCGGTTGCGACCCGGCGGCCATCGGCGACGACGCCTGCGCGCGCCGGTTCGTCGACGGCTTCGGCGCCCGGGCCTACCGCCGGCCGCTGGCGCCCGCGGAGCGTGACCGGTTGCTGGCGGTCTACGCCGCCGGGCGCAGCGGGGGCAGCTTCGCCGAGGGCATCGAGGTGGTGCTCCGGGCGATCCTGCAGTCGCCGTCTTTCCTGTACCGCCCCGAATACGGGCGGGCCGGCCGCGCGGGCGACCGGCTGGTGCCGCTGACCGGGCACGAGGTGGCGACCCGGCTGTCGTATCTCCTCTGGGGCACCATGCCCGACGCCCGGCTGGCCGGGGTGGCCGCAGCCGATGCGCTGGCCACCCCCGCGCAGGTGTCGGCCATGGCGCGGCAGATGCTGGCCGACCCACGCGCCCGGGCGGGGGTGATCGAGTTCCACCGGCAGTGGCTGGGGCTGGGCGCACTGGACGCGCTGACCAAGGACGGACGCGCCTACCCCGACTTCACGCCCGAGCTGGTCGCCGCCATGCGCGCCGAGAGCGAGGACTTCGTCGACAACGTGGTCTTCTCGGGGGCGGGGTCCCTGCGCGCGCTGCTCACGTCGACGCGGGCCTGGGTGGCCCCGTCCCTGGCCCGGCTGTACGGAGTGCCTGCCGCGACCGGCGAGGTGGCGCTGCCCGCCGCCCAGCGGGCGGGTCTGCTGACGCAGGCCGGGCTGCTGTCGGTGTACGCCCTGCCCGACCAGAGCTCACCGGTGCACCGGGGCAAGATGGTGCGCGAGCAGGTGCTCTGCCAGCCGATGCCGCCCCAGCCGGCGGGGCTGGTGGTGGTGCCGCCCGAGGTGGACCCGCGCCGTCCCACCCGGGAGCGCTTCGACCAGCACGCGGCCGACCCGGCCTGCGGGGTCTGCCACCACCTGATGGACCCCATCGGGTTCGGGTTCGAGGCCTACGACGGCATCGGCCGCTTCCGCGAACGCGACGGCGGGCGGGCGATCGATGCGCGCGGCGAGCTGACCGGCACCGACGCCGACGGCCCGTTCGACGGGGTGCCCCAGCTGGCCGAGCGCCTGGCCAGCAGCGCCCAGGTGCGCGACTGCGCCGCCACTCAGTGGTTCCGCTTCGCCTTCGGGCGGCTGGAGGGCGACGGCGACAGCTGCTCGCTGCGCGCGCTGCAGGCGGCGTTCGCGGCGGCGGGCGGGGACGTGCGCGAGCTGCTGGTGTCGCTGACCACCACCGAGGCGTTCCGGTACCGCCCCGCGCTGGACGCGTGGAACGCAGGCGGCTTGGCCGCCGGAGTTCCGTCGCGGGAGGTCTGGAACCCTCCGAGGGTTCCAACGTCAATGACCGAAGGAGGCCGATGAGACACCTGCGCCGCCGCGAGCTGCTGGCCGCGCTGGGGGGGGTGGGCCTGCTGCCGCTGCTGGAGGCGCGGCGGGCGCGCGCGGCCGAGCCCCCGCGGCGGCTGATCGTCTTCTACACGCCCAACGGGACCATCGGACCCGAATGGCGGCCGAGCGGCACCGAGGCCGACTTCACCTTCGGGCGCATCCTGGCGCCGCTGACTCCCTGGCGGTCGAAGCTGATCGTGCTGGGCGGGGTGGACATGGCGCTGGCGGAGGCCGGTTTCGGATCGCATCACACGCGCGGCATCGGCGGGCTGCTGACGGGCCGGCCCATACTGATGGGCAACTTCCGCAGCGCCGGGCCGCCGACGGCCGGTTGGGCCAGCGGCATCTCCATCGATCAGCACATCGCCCGCACGGCCGGTGCTGCCACCCGGTTCCGCAGCCTCGAGCTGGGGGTCCGGGTCATCGACGCGGAGGTGCGCGGCCGGATCTCGTATCTGGGCGCGAACCAGCCGGTGCCGCCGATGGAGAGCCCGTACGACGTCTCCGACCGGATCTTCGCCGGCGGCAGCGCGGGCGCGCCCACCGACCCGGGCGCCGAACGGCTGCGCCGTCAGCGGGCCAGCGTGCTGGACTTCTTGCAGCAGGAGCTGGCCGCGGTCCGCGCCCACGTCGGCCGCGAGGACCGCCCGCGCATCGATGCGCACCTGGAATCGGTGCGCGACATCGAGCGCCGGCTGCAGCCGCCTGCGGCGGGCGCCCCCGGCGGCGCCGCCTGCCCCACCCCGTCGGCGGGGGCGCGCATGAACGTTCAGGCGGTGGAGAACATGCCGGCGCTGGGGCGGCTGCAGATGGACCTGCTGGCGGCGGCGCTGGCCTGCGACCTCACCCGGGTGGCGACCCTGCAGTGGACCCACGCCGAGAGCAACCAGACCTTCCCCTTCCTGAGCATCGCCGGGCAGCACCACACCATGTCCCACGCCGGCGACAGCGACGCGGCCGCGCAGGAGAGCCTGACCAGGATCAACATCTTCTACGCGGAACAGTTCCGTTACCTGCTGGAGAAGCTGTCCTCCTACCGCGAAGGTGACCGCACGCTGCTGGACAACACGGTGGTCTTCTGGGGGATCGAGGTGGGCAAGGGGAACAACCACGCCCACCGCGACCTCCCCTTTCTGCTGGCGGGCAGCGCCGGCGGCCGCTTCCGGACCGGTCGTTTCGTCGACTACCTGGCCCGCGGCCGTGCACAGCCTCACAACAACCTGCTTGTCTCGCTGGCCAACGCTCTGGGTCTGCCCGACCAGACGTTCGGCGCACCCGAGCACTGCACCGGCCCACTGCCGGATTTGAGCTGAACCGCAGCCCGAGGATCGGTGAACTTCGAGGTAATCTCGTACGATGGTGCGATGGAGACGCGGGGCTCGCGGCATGGGCCTGGCGCTGGGGGTGTCGATGGCGCTGGCCAGCAGTAACGGGCGGGCGGCGGAGGTGGGCGCACGCCCGGCTCCCTTCTCGGCCAGCGTGGTCCCCGACGGCTCGACCGGCTGGGACATCGTGGTGCTCCGCTATGAGGACGCCAAGGACCCCCGCCGCACCCTGGAGGCCCGGGTGGCGCCCGCCGCCGGCGCGAACCTGTATTCGTTCCAGGTGGGTGAAGACGAGCTGCTGCAGCAGCCCGCCAACCTGGCCGAGCTGACCGAGCAGCGCACGGGGACGCCCATCCTGTTTCCCACCCCGAACCGGGTGCGCAACGCGAAAATGCAGTTCGAGGGGCGCGACTTCAGCTTCCCGCCCAACAACCAGAACAACTTCATCCACGGCCTGGCCCGCAAGCGGCCCTGGCAGGCCGGTCCGGTGCACAGCAGCGCCACCGAGGCCAGCGCCGAGCTTCACCTGGTGTGGGACGACAAGCAGCCCGACTTCGCTCAGTTCCCGATCAAGCACCGGCTGTCGGTGACGTACACCCTGCGCAAGAACGGCCTGCGCATCGCCTACCGGGTCGACAACCAGGACGCCAGCCGCCTGGCCTTCGGCTTCGGGCTGCATCCGCACTTCCGCATCCCGGGCGACCGCGCTGACGTGGTGGTGCAGGTGCCGGCCAAGGACCGGATGGAGGCGGTGGACATGTTGCCCACCGGTGAGCTGGCGCCGGTGGCGGGCACGCCCTACGACCTGCGCAAGCCGACCGCGCTGACCGAGCTGCGCCTGGACGACGTCTACTTCGGGATGGCGCCGGGCAAGCCGGCCTGGTTCGAGCTGCGCGAGCAGGGGCTGCGGCTGGAGATGAACGGCTCGCGCGAGTTCACCCACGTGGTGGTGTACACCCCGCCCGACCGGTCCTTCTTCTGCATCGAGAACCAGACCTCCTCGACCGACGCGCACAATTTGTGGGCCGCGGGCAAGAAGAAGGTCTCGCACCTGCTGGTGGTGCCGCCGCGAAAGAGCGCCAGCGGCTTCGTCGACTGGGTGATCCGCCGGGTGCCGCCCGCGCGGCCGCGCCGCGAACGGATCACCGGCGCGCGCATGCCGGCCTGACGCCACTGCGGCGCTCGATTTGCGGCGGCGACAGCGCAGGGCCGGGGACGGGCGGCGCCCTGCGATCAGTTCGCCGGGGTGAGGTCGAGCATGCGCTTGATGGCGTATTTCGGCGCGCCCGGGTGGAGGAACCCGCGCAGCCCGGGCACCGGTCCGACCCGGAACACGCCGCTGGGCTCGACGGTGGTGTACACGCTGCCGTCGGGGCCGAAGGTCAGGTTGGTCACGCCGGTGCCGCCGGCGTTGACCGCGCCGATGATCATCTTCTTGACCGGGTCGTAGATCTTCACCCCCGTCCCGAACTGCGCCAGCCACAGGTTGCCCCAGGCATCGAACTGCATGCCGTCGTTGTTGCCCGCACCGCCGGGCAGGGTCTCCGGACGGCCGAAGTCGGTCCCGCTGGCGGGCAGGGCCAGCCGCCGCAGGCCGGTGGCCCCGAAGTACAGCCATTTGCTCTCGGGATCCACCTCCAGCCCGTTGGGCAGCGCCAGCCCGCCGGCCACGCGTACGACCTCGCCGGCCGGCGAGATCCGGTAGATGAAGCCGCTGTGGCGGGCGGTGATGTAGATGTTGCCGGGCGCATCGACGGTGACGTCGTTGCAGAACTCGATGGGCTGGCCCTGGTAGTCGGTGGGCAGCACCGCCACCTTGCCGTCGCGGAACATCTGCACCAGCACCAGGTCGTGGTCGCAGAACAGAATGCTCCCGTCGGCCAGGGCGTACGAGCCCACCGGGTGCAAGGTCGGGTGGTAGCGGGTGACCTTGCCGTCGGCCGACACGCGCATCAGCCCGAACCCCGCTCCGTCGGCGGCGAAGAACACGTCGCCGTCGCGGAAGCTGGGCCCCTCGACGTGGGCAGCGGCGCGCCCGTGCAATGTCACCCGCGCCGCGCGCACCTCGGCCAGCGGGAACGCCCCCAGAGCCGCCGCATCGGGCGCGGCCGGCGCGGCGTCGGCTGTCCCACCGCCGTCGGCGCCGGTGGGCGGCGCAGGCGGCGTCGACGGTGCGGCGTCC
>JBKPRZ010000731.1:0-9556 GCA_046734815.1 Myxococcota bacterium
ACGTGAAGCTGGACTCGCACCTCGAGGGGATCCGGCTGCTGGAGTCGCGGGTCACGCGCGGGCCGGCGCCGATCAGCGCCGGCTGCGCGCGGCCGGTGCTGGCGCCCGAGCCGCCCACCATGCTCACCGGGCGAGAGAAAGACGAGGTCATCCACGCCACCGTCTGCGGCAACAACCTGGCCATCATCAAGGCTGCCTTCCAGTGCGACCTCACCCGGGTGGCCAGCTTCACCTTCGCCGACGGCAACAATGACCTGCACCCCCGCAGCTACGTGCCCAACCCCAGCTTCGCGATCACCGGGAACCACCACGATGGCGTCTCGCACGGGGGCAAGCAGAACCGCGACGCCCAGATCGCCAAGAAGGAGACCGACATCTTCTACGGCGACCTCACCGCCCAGGCGCTGCGGGACATGGACAAGGTGCCGGAGGGGCCGGCCGGTCAGACCCTGCTCGACAACACCTTGACCTATTACTTCAGCGAGTGCAGCTACGGCGACGACCACGAGATGATCGACATGTGCTCGCTGTACTTCGGGGGGAAGTTCCTGCGCCTCAACGTCGGCAACTACCTGAACTACGCCCCCAAGATCTACCAGAACGACGTCTGGACCTCGATCCTCAACGCCTGGGGCATGCCCGTCACCCAGTTCGGCGATCCCATGTTCTGCAAGGGCTCGGGCCCGGCCGCAGCCAAGGGTCTGATCATGGGGACCTAGCCGGGCGCGAGCCTGCGAGCGAACCCGGCTATTCTGGCCCGCTGCCCGGCCAGCGTTCCTGGGGCATACTCGGCGGCATGCCGATCGAACCGCAGCAGAAGATCCCCTCCGTCAAGATCAAGCAGGCCAGCCCCGAGGGCGGGCGCGAGGTCGACCCCGCCGAGCTGTTCAAGGGCAAGCGGGTGATCATGTTCTCCCTGCCCGGCGCCTTCACGCCCACCTGTTCGTCGAAGCACCTGCCCAGCTATCTGGAAAAATACGACGAGCTCCGCCGCAAGGGCATCGACCTCATCGCCTGCCTCTCGGTCAACGATGCCCACGTCATGCAGGCCTGGGCCGACCACAACAAGGTGGGAGACCGCATCGCCATGCTGGCTGACGGCAGCGCCGCCTTCACCCGCGCCCTGGGCATCGACTACGAGATCCCCGGCATGGGGGTGCGCGCCCGCCGCGGCGCCTTCCTGATCGAGGATGGCGTGGTCAAGACCGTCGACATCGAGCAGCCCGGGAAGTTCGAGGTGTCGGGCGCCGCCGCCTGCCTGGCCCGCCTCTGACGCCGATCAGTGATCGCCGACCACGGTCCAGTCCTGGACCTGGTCCATCGGGATGTAGACGATGTGTTCGCGTTCCGGGGGCGCCTTGTCGGGCCGGGCCGGCAGCTCGTAGCCGCGCAGGGCGACGGCGCCTCCGGAATCATCCACGATCGGCTCGTGCAGGCGGCCCCGCATCCGTCGGCCGTCGCTGAGCAGCACCTCGATGGTCTGACGCTCGTAGGTCGCGTTCAGGTTCCTCGCCAGCGTCACGAAATCCTTCGAAAGCACCACCTGAGGAGGAACATCGGATGGGCATAGCTCGGTGCTAAAGGGCGTCAACCGGAGCCATCCGGCAACAGAGCAGGGGGAAAGGCCTGAGGGTGCGTGCGGGCCCGACCCACACGCACCGCTGTTCAATCAGCCGGCGCCGACGCTGCGTAGGAACTCCTGCGACTCGGTCGCCACCGGGTCGCCTTGCGTCGCCTCCTGGACCGCCCGCCGCGCGAACAGCACCGCCCGGTCGATCTCGCCGCGCCGGTGGGCGATCTTGGCCTGCCGCAAGAATGCGACCGCGATGCTCAGAGACCCGGCCGCCTGGTGCACGGTGATCAGGCGCAGCGCCTTGGTGGCCAGATCGTAGTCGCCGGCCGCCTCGGCCCGGTCGGCCAGCTCGGTGGCCACCGCCCCGTTCTTCTTGTCCGCGTCCAGCGCCCGGCTCAACGCCTGCAGCTCGGCCGGGGCATCGCCCATCCGGCCGGCGATGCGGGCCAGCCGCACGTACAGCGCCGACAGCGCCGGCGAAGCCTTGCCCTTGTGGGCAGCAATCAGCGGCTGTAGCAGCTGGGCCGCGTCCTGCAGCGCACCGGCCAGCGCGTAGACGTCCGACAGGAGCAACATGGTGTCGGCGTCGTTGGGGCGCATGGCGTGCGCCTCGTTGAGAGCCATCAGCGCCACCGAGCTGTTGCCCGCCTGCACCAGCAGCGCACCCGCGCGGGTGAGGAGACGAAAGCGCTCCTCCTCCTCGCTGCACAGCTGGGCCTGGTCGAACAGCAGCCGCCCCAGCTTGGCGGTCTGCCCGGCCTGCTCGTACAGCTGGCCCAGCCGGGCCACCAGCCGCGGCTCGCCCGGATTCGCCTGCAGCGCCGTCTCGATCGACCCCACCGCCTCGCCGGGACGGCCGATCCGGTCCGCCAGGCCGGCCAGCTGCTCGGCGGCGTCCACCTGCTCGGCCCCCCGGGCCAGTGAGACCAGACGGATGGCGACCGTCAGCGCGCCCTCCAGGTCGCCCGCCGCCTCGGCAAGCTCGCCGGCCATGCGGGTGGCGCGAAGGTCCGCCTGCCCCTGCGACAGCAGCTCGTAGACGAACTGCCGCGCCTCGGCCAGCGCCCCCCGACGGCGGAGGATGTCGGCGAGGATCAGGGTGGCATCGCCCAGCGCCTCGGTGTCGCCGGCGGCGGCGGCCTCCTGCCGCCACGCCACCAGCGCGTCGGTCAGCGGGTTGAACGCGTCCGAGGGCGAGCTGGCGTAGGCCTCCTGCAGGGCCGCCACCGCCGCCCGCCGGTCGCCGCCCCGGCTGTGCAGCTCGGCCCGCAGGAACAGCAGCGACAGCCGCCGCTCGGCCGCCGCTCCCTCCAGCGCCGCATGCACCTCGGCCAGCGCCCCCGCCTCGTCGCCGGCCTCGATCAGCGCCCGCGCCAGACCAGCCAGCACCTCGCTGTCGTCGGGAACCCGGCGGTGGGCAGCCCGCAGCAGCTCCACCGCGCCGACGTTGTCGCCCAGGCGGCCGCTCCGAAGACCGGCCGCCTCGCACAGGGTCGCCGCCGCCTCCGCGTCCTCCGGCTCGCGGGCCGCCTGCGCGGCCAGCAGATCGGCCAGCGGCGCCCACGCCTCGTGCTCGCGATACCAGCGCTCCAGCTCCTCGCCCAGCGCCCGGTCCTCGGGCGCCAGCGCGCAGCCCTTCTCCAGCACGCGGCAGACCGCGGCGTCGTCACCCAGCCGCGACCAGACCTCGGCCAGGGTGCGGGTCAGCGAGCCCGCCTCCGAACCGGCGTCTTCGGCCAGCAGTCCCTCCAGCAGCCCGGCCTGGTCGGCGGTGATCTCCTCGATCGGCGTCAGCGCCATCAGCCGCCGCAGCAGCTCGCGACGCCCCGGCGCCACGGACAGAGCGCGCTCGTACAGCGCCCCGGCCCGGTCGGGCGCCGCTCGTTCGAACACCGTCCCCAGCCGCAGGGCCGCCTCCACCGTGCCCTCGGTATCGCCGGCCTCCGCGCGCAGCTCGAACGACTGCTCCAGCAGCTCGATCAGGTCGCTCTCCGACCCGATCCGTTCGTAATACGCCGACAGCAGGGGCAGTGCCTCGCCGTGGCGCGGGTCCTCCAGCAACACGTCCCGCAGCGCCTCGGCGGCGGCGGCGTCCCGCTCGTCCCGCGCCAGCAGGAAGCGGGCTCGCGCCACCCGCAGCTCGTTGCGCCGGCCGGGCTCCATCAGCAGCGGGAGGGTCTCGCCCACCACCCGGTCGACGCCCTCGCGGTCGCCCATCTCCACGTAGTGAGACAGCAGCGGCCGCCACAGCGACTCGTCGCCCGGGTTGCGCGCGCGCAGCCGCTCGAGCAGCTGGGTGCCCAGCCGCAGATTCCCGGCGCGCGCCGCCCGCTCGCCCAGCTCGCGGGCCAGGGTGAGCACGCGTTCGGCCTCCAGCACCTCGGCGGCCCGGTCCAGGTGCTGGGCCGCGCCCTCCAGGTCACCGGCGGCCTTGCGCCGCTGCACCAGCTCGAGCAGCGCCCAGGCCACCTCGGCCTTGCCGTCGGGCTGCGCACCGGCCACCTCCGCCAGCCGCACCAGCAGCGCCTCCACCCGATCGGCGCGCCCGAGCGCCAGGGCCAGGTCCACCGCCTCGCGCACCTCGCCCGCGCCGACGCCGGCCGATCCGGCCCGCCGTTCGAGGTAGTCGAACAGCATCTTGTCGTCCCCCGACGCGCGCGCCACCCGTTCGTAGATGGGCAGGACCTTCACCAGGTCGGAGGCGGGCAGGGCGGCGCCGGTGACCAGCGCCATGGCCCGTTCGATCTGGTGGTTCTTCTCCAGCGCCTGCGCCAGGCTGGCGATCCCGGCGTCGCGGGTCTCGGCCCGCATCAGGTCGATGGCCGCCACCCGGTACAGGGCATCGGCGGCCAGCTCGGGCGTCTCGGCCTCGGCGGCCCGCTGGCGCAGCAGGCCCGCCAGGCGCCCACACTCGGCCGCCTCGCCACGCCGGAGGGCGATCTGCCCCAGCGCGCTCCACAGCTCGACCGAGCGGGCCCCGGTCTCCTCGGCCCGCCCGTACAGGTCGCGCGCCCGATCCAGGTCCTGCAGGTCGGTCTCGCACAGCTTCGCCGCCCTCAGCAGCAGCGACCCGGCCAGCTCGGCGTCGGGCTTGCGGCGGCGCTTGCCGGCCAGGACCAGCAGGCGCTCGACCAGGGTGCTCACGCTGTCGTGGGCCCGCGCCAGCTTCACCGCCGCCTCGTGCAGGTGCTCGCGCTCGGGCGCCGACTGGATGGACAGCAGTGCCGCCTCGAACGCTTCCTCCATTCGCCCCTGCTGCCGCAGGCTCTCGGCCATCTCGCCGTACACCTCGGCCTCGGCGGGCGAGCCGGCGCTGTGCTGCCGGCGCTTCTCGAACAGCCGACCCAGGGCCTCGTGTGCACCCCGCTCCAGCAACGCCTTCTGCAACCGCCCCGCCTCGGCCGCGTCGCCGATGGCCGCTTCCAGGGCCGAGTCCATCAGCTCGGCCGCCTGCGCGGCCTGGCCGCGCCGGGTGGCCAGGTCGGACAGCCGCAGCAGCACCTCGGTGGTGCCCAGCCCGGCGCGCGCGCCCGCCGCCTCGCCGCCGCGCTTGAGCACCAGCAGGGCGCGATAGGCCCGCTCGGCCCGCTCGACGGCCCCGGTGGCCTCGGCCACCTCGGCCAGCTGCACCTGCACCTCGGCGTTGGCCACTTCCATCGAGGCAGCCTGCTCCAGGTGCTCCAGCGCGAAGGGCAGGTCGCCGGTCTGACGGGCCACCCGGGCCAGCCGCTCGTGCAGAAGCGCCTTCTTGTGGCTGCGCCGCCAGCCCGCCTCCTCGATCAGCTCCAGCAGCAGCTTGCGCGCGTCCTGGTGGCGGCCCGCCTGGTGCAGGCCGTCGGCCAGCGCCGACCGCAAGCCCTCGTCGCCGGGCATCGCCGCCACGGCCTTCTCCAGCACCGGCACCGCCCGGGCCAGCAGGCCCAGCTGCGCGTACAGCTCGGCCGCCTCCCGGACCCGGGCCACGATCAGCGACCGGTCGTCGAGGTGGTCGCAGCTCTCCGCCAGGATGCGGGCCAGCTGCTCGTGCGCCTGCGCCGCCCGGTAGAGATCGGCGAGGATGGTGCGCAGCTGCTCGGCCCCTGGCAGATCGGCCAGGGTCCGCTCCAGGCAAGCGATGGCCCGGTGCCGCTGACCGGCGGCCAGATAGGCGCGCGCCAGGCGGGCCGTCACCTCCGCCCGCGCCGCTCCCTCGGTCACCCCCAGGCGCCGGTCCAGCCAGGTCGCCGCCGCCACGAAGTCCCCGCGTGCGCTCTCGAGCGCACCGAGCGCGTCGAGCGCCTCGGCGCTGGGCTGCAGCCGCGTGACCCGCTCCCAGGCGGTGACAGCCCGCACCGGGTCGTGCAGCGCCTTCTCCGCGAGGCGCGCGGCCTGGGCCCACAGGTCGGCCGCCGGTGCCGGCTCGCTCCGCGTCTCCAGGATGCGGGCCTGTTCCTCCAGGATGTCGGCCAGCTCGGCCGGGCGGCCGGTGCGCGCCAGCACCTCGCTCAGCTGGCGCACGGTCTCGGTGTGGCCGGGCTGCTCGGCCAGGTTCGCGCGCAGCACTTCGGCCTGGCTGGTCTTCCGCTCGGCCAGCGACGCCAGGCGGGTGATCTCAAGGCGCAGGGCCAGCCGCCGCTCGGTCTCGGCGGTCTGCTCCAGCTCGACCGCCCGCAGGGCCACCGCCTCGCCGTGCCGCTGCTCCTCCTCGTGCAGCCGGGCCAGGGCCTCGCGCGCCTGCCGGTGCTCGGCCGCCTGGGCGGGCGTCTGATCGTACACCTGCCGCCAGATCGTGATCGCCCCGGCGCGGTCCGCAAGCGGGCTCTCGGTCAGCTCGGCCGCCCGGCGCAGCCAGGCCCAGCGCTTGTCGTCGGCGAACGCCAGCCGCGCCCCTTCGCGCAGCAGATCGCAGGCCGTGCGAACGCGATCTGCCGCCGCCGAGGCCACATGCAACCGCACCAGCTGGTCGAGGGCGTACTCCACCGCCTCGCCAGCCGGGTGCTTGCCCGACGCGGGCAGCGACAGCCGCATCAACCGCACCGCCTCGATCCACAGGCGCGAAAGCGCATCCCGCGCGCGCCCCTCGTCCTTCAGGATCTCCAGCGCCAGCTCGGCCGCCTGCCGTAGATGGTCCAGATTGGCGGGCTCGCGCGCGGCCAGAGCGGACAGCGACTCCCACAGCCGGGCATCCGGGTTGCGCCGCTGCAGGTCCGCCCGCAGCACCTGCAACGCCAGCTGATCCGGATCCAGCACCAGCGCCCGGTCCAGCGACTCGGCCGCGGCCCGCAGGTCCGAGCAACGCTCCAGCTGCAGCCGCGCCACCCGGGCGTGCAGGTCCCGGCGGATCGCCGCCGGCAGATCGGTGGCCTGCTCGGTGGCCTGGCCCAGCGCCGCGGCCGCCGCCGCCACCCGGTCGCTCTCGACCGCGATCGATTCGTAAAGCGGCAGCAGCGTCGCTTCCCGCGCGCCCGGCGGCACCAGCGGATCCATCAACGCCGCCGCTGCCTCGGACCAGCGCCCCAGACGCGCCGACGTGCGCAGCAGGCCCAGGCGCAGCTCCAGCCGCTGCGGCAGCCAGGCCAGACCGCGGCCGTAGCTGGCCCGCGCGCCTTCCAGATCCTCCAGCCGCTGCTCCAGCAGCTGTCCGCGCTCCTCGGCCATCTCGCCGAGCAGGGCGGTCGGCCCCACCCCGGCCTCCATCGCCTCGCCCAGGGCACGCGCGGCCCGGTCCAGCTCGCCGGTGGCCTCGGCCAGCCGGAGCAGCTCGCGCTTGCACGCGGGATCCGCCGACGACTGGGGCAGGGCCTGGGCCAGGAACAGGCAGGCCTGTTTCGGGTCGCTGGCGCGGGTCTCGGCCCGCACCGCCGCTTCCCGCAACAGCCGCACGCGACGGCCCGGCTCGTCCGTCCCCGCCAGCCGGTGGGGCAGCAGCTCGGTCAGCAGCTCCCACGAGTCGGTCTTCTCCGCCGCCGCCGCCAGGGCCTCCGCCGCCGCCGGGGCCAGCGCCGGATCCGCCAGCAGCGCGTTCAGACCCGCGCGCGCCCGCTCGTGGATCGGCTCGACCTCCAGCGCGCGCGCGTACCAGCCGACCGCCGCCTGCTTGCCGTCCAGACGCTCGCGCAGGACGTCGCCCAGCCGGCTCAGCAGGTCGGCGTGCTTGCGGGTGTCGAGCGGGGCGTTGCGTGACAGCAGATCGGCCAGCTCGGCGAAGCGCCCCTGGGCCTGGTACAGGTCCGCCAGCGCAGCCACCGCTTCGGGGTCCTCGCCGAAACGCGCGGCGATCTCCAGCCAGGTCTCGGTCGCGCGGGGCAGGTCGCCCAGCCGCTCGCGCGCCACCGTGGCGACCTGCACCAGGTCTGCGCGCACCTGATGCGCCGGGGGCCCGGTCTCCACCCGCCGTCGCAGCAGGTTGATCAGCTCCTGCCAGCGGGCCGCGCCCTCCAGCAGCCGTACCTCGGCGGCCAGGGCCTCGGCATCGGCCGGCTCGGCGCCCAGCCGCGCCTCCCACGCCGCCAGAGCGCGGTCCACCTCGCCCAGCTTGGCGGCCAGCTCGGCCACGCGCGCCCAGACCGTCCGCTGCTCGCCCCGCCGCGGCTCCACCGCCGCCAGCCGTTCCAGCGCCTGCAACCGCCGGGCCTCGTCGCCCAGCTCCCCGTACAGCTCTTCCAGCCGCCGCAGGGTGGTCAGCCGCAGCTCCGCCGGCGCCGCCCGGTGGGCGATCGCCTCCTCCCACAGCGCCGCCGCCTCGACCCGGTTGCCCAGCTGCCGGTCGTGCACCGTCGCCGCCCGGGTCAGCAGCTCGATCCGCCGATCCACCGCACCGCAGGCGCTGGCCGCCGCGCTCAGACCCCGGGCCAGCCGCGCCGGATCGCCGGCCGCCTCGGCCAGCTGCCGCAGTCGGTCCTCCACCTCGCGGTCCTCGGGCTGCAGGCAAGCCAGCGCCACGTACTGATCGATCGCTCCGACCGTGTCGCCCAGCGCGAACAGCCCCTCGCCGCACTGGCGCCGCAGCCGCCGCAGCTCCTCGCCCTCGCAGAAGCCGATCGCGATCTGCAGCAGCTCGGGCACCCGCGCCTTCCGGCCGGCCGCCTCGTGGCGATCGCGCAGCAGGGCCAGAGCAGCCAGGCGGGTGCCCGACGGCGCGCTCTGGTCCGACAGCAGCCGCTCGAGCAATCCCTCCAGCGGGCTGTCCTCGGGCTCGTCGGGCAGCAACAGCCGAACCTGCTGCAGAGCCGCTTCGGGCCGGCGCAGCTTCTCGTACAGCGCCACCGCCACCCGCCGCTGCAGATCGCGCACCTGCGCGCCGCTGCTGCTCTCCGCCCGCTGCCGCCACAGCCGGACCAGGTCCTCCCAGCGCTCCTGCCGCTCGAGCAGGCGTTCCAGAGACGAGGCCACCTGCACGTCCGCCGGCTTGAGGCGGAACAGCTGCTCCAGGTAACCGATGGCGCGGCCCGCGTCGCCCAGGAAATCCTTGGCGACCTGGGCCGCCTCCTCCAGCAGCTCCTTGCGGCGGCCGGGGTCCTTGGTGACCTCCAGGCGCGCGTCGTGCGCGGCCAGCAGCTCGGGCCAGCGCTCGGTCATGGTCAGCGCCACCACCAGGTGCTGAAAGGCCCAGTCCGCCCCCGGCACCGCCGTCATCACGTGCTCGAGCGTGCGGGTCACCGGGGCGGTGTTCTCACCGAAGCAGTCGGCCGCGAACCGGACCGCCCGACGGGCCAGCAGATCGCGCAGCGCCGGGGGCAGATCGGACGTCAGATGGGTTCGGTAGTGGTCGAGCAGCTGCCCGCGGGCCCGCTCGGACCCGGCCAGGTCTTCGATGCGCTCCCAGGGCGACTCGTCGCCCGGGTTCTTGACCGCGGCGCTCAACGCCTCGGCGAACGCCTCCGTCGGAAACTCTGTTTCAGCCTCGCCGTCGTTCTCGGTCTGTTCGGGCGACTTCTCGACATCCGCCTCACGCGACTTGTCACCCTTGCTCTTACGCTTGGCCACCCAGCTCCCCCACGGTAC
>JBKPRZ010000732.1:0-26188 GCA_046734815.1 Myxococcota bacterium
CCTCCGGTCCGCAGCGTAGACCGCCGGCCAGTGCGAGGCATGTGTGGTTTGGCGCCGAACCGGGGATCGAGGAGGATCGGCGCCCCCTCACCCGGCGCGCAGACGCGCCGACCTCTCCGCGAGGGGAGAGGTGAGCGGATCGGGGCTGATCAGTGGAGCGGGACTCAGGCGCCTCTCCCTCTGGGGAGAGGCCGCCGCGTCTGCGCGGCGGGTGAGGGTCGCCGATCCTCGCCGATCCCTCGCCGCCGATCCTCCCCGATCCCCTCGCCGCCGATCCTCGCCGATCCCTCGCCGCTGATCCTCCCCGTCCCCCGCTATTGCTCCGGGCGGCCGAAGATGTCGTCGCGGTAGACGAGGAACAGCAAGGCGCTTCCCACAGCCAGCACGCCGGCGGTGACGAACGCGGTGGTCGAGCCGTCGGCGAGCTTCTGCTTCTGCGCCAGATCGCGCTGCGCCGCCTCGCGCGTGTCGCCGGTGGGGTTGACCTGGGACAGCACGCCGAGGAAACCGCCGGCGGCCGCGGCGGCCAGCGCCAGACCGCCGCTGCCGTACGCGGCATACAGCGGCCAGCGGCGGCGGCGCGGCAGGTTGGCCTCGGTCAGGTTGATGCCCAGGTCCTGTCCGGCGCGCACCTCCACGTCCGAGGCCCAGGGGAAGCGCCCGTCCGCCTCGACGCGCACGCGGTGCGGGCCGGGCAGCAGGGTCCCGGAGATCAGCGGGGTGACCCCCAGGTAAGCGTTGTCGACCGCCACCCGTGCGCCGCGCGGGCTGGACGCCACCTGGATGCGCCCCGGCTCGACCCGCGGCCGGAACAGCTCCTGGCAGCCGCTCTCGACCGCGCGGATGAGGTCGTCGACATTGCCCTCGATCAGCCGGAACACGCGGTTCTCGACCTTGCCCGCCTCCACGTCGTGCAGGTTCAGGCTGAACAGGAACTGCGGCCCGCGCTTGCCCACCGTGCCGGTCACGATCCGCCGCACGCCCAGCGAGACCGCCGTGCGCCCCACGCACGAGATCTCCTCCAGGCAGGACTGCGCGCGCTGCTCGCTGGTCACGCCCAGGCGCGCGCGGAACTCCTCCTTGCCCGCCACTTCGACGCCGCCCTGACGTGCCACCGCCGCGATCACCATCTCGGTGACGTTGTCGGCCAGCTCGGCGTCCGGCTCGGAGGCGCCCAGCACCAGCACCGCCATCTTCTGATTTCCGCCCGGCACCGCCGCCCGCACCGCCGGCGCAGCGCCCAGCAGCCCGGCGGCAGCGATCATCAATAAACCACGGGTCCGCATCGCTTCTCGCTGGTGGGGCCGTTGCAGGTGCGGGAGTCGCACTGGACCGGGCGCTCGCAACGGTCGCCCTCCAGCAGCGGCGCGCGGCAGATCCCGGCCGCCGGATCGCACCAGCCGTCCTTGCTGAAGTGGCTGGCCGCGCAGTCGCCGTCGCTCATGCAGGGCGAGCTGCATACCTTCACGCCGGGCGCCTGCGGGCCCGCCGCCAGGCAGGCCAGCCCGGGCAGGCAGTCGGCGGTGTCGGCGCACAGCTGGCCCAGGAACCCGGGCCAGCAGACCCAGGGCAGGGCCTCGGTGACCAGCGCGCCGGCGGTGTCCACCTGCGGGCGGCAGGCGTGGGGCACGCCGCCGTAGGCCGGGCACTTGCGGGACGGGCAGGGCTGCAGGCACTGGCCTCTGGGCAGAAGGTTCGTGATGCGCGCGCAGAGCTCGCCGGGGTAAAGACAGTCGGCGTCGGTGTCGCACTGGGTGCCGCGGGTGGCGCGCACGCCGGCGCACCAGCCCTCGCTGTTGCAGAAGAAGGTGGCGTGCACGCTGTCGTAGCGGCGGCAGTCGACGTCGCTGCTGCAGCGAACGGAGCAGGACTTGAAGGGAGCGTCCGCGCTCTTTGTGCACTGGCCGAACAGGCAGTCCAGGTCCGAGCTGCAGCGCAGGCCCAGCAGCCCGGGGATGCAGATGGGTGGCAGCTTCTTGCTGTAGACGCTGGTGTAACAGAAGTAGTTGGGCGGACAGTTGCCGTTGGCGTCGCAGTTGGGCACGCAGATGTCGGGCGGGCGCGAGCTGGCCGGCAACACGTCGCTCATGCAGGTCTCGCCCGGCGAGCAGGCGGTGCGGTGGGCGCGGCAGTCGGCCTGCAGGCAATACGAGTGGTCCGTGGCCAGGTCCGCCTGGGCGTAGGTCTCGCGCAGCAGGGTGCCCATGCACTTCGAGCGCACCGGGTCGCGGCAGTCCCGGTCCTCCAGGCAGGTGTTGACCGTCATGCACACGCCCTCGTTCTCGATAAGGTCGGTGCGCAGGCAGGACAGCTCGTCGTGGTGGCAGCTGGCCCCTGCCGCCGACGGCTGGCAGCGGTTCAATCGGGCGCCGGCCGTGCCGTCGTGATCGCGCGGCCCGGCCGGCAGGCAGACGGCCTCTCCGCCCGCCGCCTCGGTCTCGACCCTGCAGCCGGGCGCGCAGAAGTTCCGGCCGCCCAGCTGGTAGGCGGGCACGCAGGCCATCGGCTGGTCGTCGCCGTCGGTCCCGCAGGCCGGGTTGGCGGCGTTCGGGTTGCAGCTGAACACGCGCTGGTAAAAGGCGTCGCGATCGACCCGACACCCGACGCCGCCCAGCGACGCCGCCAGCGCGACCAGGCAGGCGGCCCTCATTTCACGATGCTCTTGATGAACGCGGCGTCGGAAGCGTCGGGAGCCAGCTCGAGGTAACGGCGGTAATTCTCCCGCGCGCGCTCGGGCTGGCCGGCGCGCATGTAACATTTTCCGAGGAACCGGTACACCCGGGGCAGCTGCGGGCTCATGCGCTTCAGATCTTCGCCTTTTTCGCAGGCGCTCACCACTTCTCCCTGCCCCAGCAGCCGCTCGGCCTCGGTCATGGCGTCGGCGGCCGGGCGCGGGTCCTGCGGGGGCGGATCATCGATGTCCACTGGCGCGTACGCGGGCGCGGCCGCCAGGGCGGCTGCCCGGCGGCTGCGCCTGACCGTCTTGCGCGGGCGCAGCGGCTCCAGCGGCGGCGCGACCAGCGGTTCATCCGCGGCCAGGCTCGGTTCGGGAGGCGGCGCCGGCGGAGGTGGCAGGGGCGCCACCGAGGGCCCCGCGGTCGGGAGCATCGCCGGCGGCCGAGGTCCGCTCACCTGGCCGGGCTGCGACAGGAACCAGGCGCCGGTGGCCCCCGCCACCAGCAGCACCGCCAGCCCGAATAGCGGCCCACTGCGCATGCGCGTGACCTGCGTGCTCGAGGCCGGAGCCACCGAGGGCACCACCGAGGACTCGGGCCGGGGGTGGGGGATGGTGACCGGTGTGGTCGGCTGCCCGGGCGACACCGCGTGGTCCAGCGCCGCCCACGAGCTGATCGGGATCGGCGCGGGCGCGTGATCGGGCACGCCGACCAGGGCCGCGCGCAGGTCCCGGCGCATGATCTCGGCGGTCTGGTGGCGGTCGGCCGCCTCCTTGTTCATCGCGGTCAGGATGATCCGCTCGATCCCGCCCGGCAGCACCAACCCCGGCTTGCGCAGGCTGGGTGGCTCCGGCAGGTCGGCCAGGTGCTTGCTGAGGATGCCCACCGGCGAGGAGGCGGTGAAGGGCAGCTCCCCGGTCACCAGCTGGTAGAGGATGACACCCACGGCGTAGAGATCCGACCGGCCGTCGACCTCGTCGCCGCGCGCTTGCTCGGGGCTCATGTACTCCGGCGTCCCGCAGACCAGGCCCTTCATGGTCAGCCCGGCCCCCTCGCGCGAGGTCTGCGCCTTGGCGATGCCGAAGTCGCAGACCTTGACGAAGTCGGGGTCTCCGCGGCGCGAGGCCAGCATGATGTTGCTGGGCTTCAGATCGCGGTGGACGATGCCCTGGGCGTGGGCCTCGTCCAGCGCCCCCAGCACCTGGTCCATGATCCGGCCGATCCGCGCCAGCGACAGCGGTCCCTCGCGCAGGATCAGCTGCCCCAGGTCCACCCCCTGCAGCAGCTCCATGGCGATGTACAGCAGCCCCTGGTCGCGCCCGAAGTCGATGATCTGGATCGAGTTCGGGTGGTTCAGGCTGGAAGCGTTGCGCGCCTCCAGCTCGAACCGTTTCATCAGGCGCTCGTCTTCCATCAGCTCGCTTCGCAGCAGCTTGAGCGCCACCATCTTGCCCAGCGACATCTGCTCGGCCTGATACACGTGGCCCATCGCGCCCGTGCCGATCAGCTTGAGCACCCGGAAGTTGGTCCCGATGATGCGCCCGATCAGCGGATCGGCGGCCCGCGGCTCGGCCGGCCCCCCGTGCGGTCCCGACACACCCCTCCCGCCACCCCCGGAGCCTCCCGGGGGGTCATCGTCGTTCGTGGCCTGAGCCATCAGCCTACCCAGCGACCCTTTCACCATGGTATCCCCGCGGCCGCGCGCCGGTCGATACCGACAGCCCCGCGCTCGCCGAGTGAACGTCCGGGCAGGCGGAACCTTCCCGGGCCGGTTTCTTTTTTGTCCGCCGGCCGCGGTTGCAAGTTCCCGGATTCACCAAGGGTACCTACCTGTCCGCAGGTGCAGCCACCCTGACGCGCTCTGCGGGGTGGGGGCGACGGACGATCGTGCGCGGCGGCAGTCGGCGTGGTTCAATCTCGGCTGCTGATGAACGTCGAGCTGAAGAAGGAGTATCGATTCGAGGCCGCCCACTTTCTGCCCCGGGTCCCGGCTGGCCACAAGTGCGCGCGCATGCACGGGCACAGCTACCGGGTCGAGCTGGCCTTGCACGGTCCGGTCGACCCCACCACCGGCTGGCTGATCGATTTTGCCGCCATCGACGATGCCTGGATGGAGATGCACCGCCGATTCGACCACCGGACCCTGAACGAGGTTCCCGGTCTGGAAAACTCGACCTGCGAGAACCTGGCCGGCTACATCTGGCAGGAGGTCAAGCGCGCGATCCCGCAGCTGTCGGCGGTGACGGTCTGGGAGACCGCCGACGCCAGCTGCGTCTACCGGGGACAATAGGCCGCCGCCCTCATGACGGTCCTGCGCTGCCTGACCCTGAACCTCTGGGGCGCCGAAGCTCCCCTGGAAGAACGGATGACAATCATCGAGGAGGGCATCCGCGCCCTGGCGCCCGACCTGGTCGGGCTGCAGGAGGTGTGCGAGTGGCCGGGCCTGCCCAACCAGGCCGCTACCCTGGCCGAACGCACCGGCCTTCAGCACGCGTTCGCCCCCACCATCGCCTTCCGGGGCGGCCACGAGGGCCTGGCCATCCTGTCGCGGGTGCCGATCGAGAGCTTCGAGTCGGTCGAGCTGCCCCACGCGAACAACCTCGAGCGACGGATCCTGCTGTCGGCAGTCCTGCGTCTGGGCGAGCGGCGCCTGTGGGTCCACACCACCCATCTCAACTACCGCCTGACCCATGGCCAGCAGCGCGAGGACCAGGTGCGCGCCATCCACCGGGCGGTGGCCAGCCGCACCCCCTCCGAGCCGCAGATCATGATGGGCGACTTCAACGCCAACCCCGACTCGGACGAGGTCCGCTGGCTGACCGGCCTGACCAGCCTGGGCGGCGAGCGGGTCCTGTACCAGGACGCCTGGGACCGCAAACATCCGGGCGAGCCCGGCTGGACCTGGGCGCGGGCCAACCCCTACACCGCCCGGCTGGCCTTCCTGCACCCCGATCGCCGCCTGGACTACATCTTCGTGACACCCGAGCGACGCGACGGTCGCAGCCGCATCCTGGACTGCCGGATCGTCTTCGACCAGCCCCGGCCCGATGGCTGCTGGGCCTCCGATCACTTCGGTCTGCTGGCCGAGGTGCAGATCGACCCGGACCCGAAGGCCGTCTGATAGAACCCAGCCACCATGTTCCGGCTGGCGCACGTGACCGACCCGCACTTCCGTTCGTTCGACGGCGCGCGCCCGTGGCAGTTTCTCAACAAGCGGGCGCTGGGGCTGCTGAACATCGTCGTCAACCGCCGCCGCAAGCACAAGATGGAGCTGCTGGACCGACTGAGCGACGACCTGCGGGCGCGCGGGGCGGACCATCTGGCGCTCACCGGTGACCTCGGCAACGTCGGGCTCGAGTCGGAGTGGCGCAAGGCCCACGCCTGGCTGGGCTCGCTGGGGCGCCCCGGCGCCGACGTGACCGTCATCCCCGGCAACCACGACACCTACGTCGCCGACGTGGTGCAGGCGGGGACCTTCGAGCGGATCTTCGACGCCTTCCAGAGCGCCGAGCTCCGCCCCGGTCCCGAGCGGTATCCTTTCGTCCGCTTCCGCGACGGCGTGGCCCTGGTGGCGGTCAACACCTGTGTACCGACCGGCGACTTCGGCGCCTGGGGCGAGATCGGCCGCGGCCAGCTGCAGCGCCTGGAGAGCCTGCTGGCCGCGCCCGACGTCCGCAGCCGCACCCGCGTGCTGCTGCTGCACCACCCACCCGTGCTCCACCGGCCGCCCGAGAACCGCAACCTGCGCGACCGCGGCGCCTTCGCCGAGGTCCTGGCGCGGACCGGCGCCGACCTGGTGATCCACGGCCACGACCACCGCGACGAGCGCGCGACCCTGTCGGGTCCCGGCGGCGCCGCCATCCCGGTGGTGGGCGCGGGCTCGGCCTCCTACGGCGGACCGAGCAACCGCCGCAGCCGCTACAACGTCTACGAGATCGACGGTCCGCGCATCACCGCGGTCACCTACGCGCACGACCCGACCAGCGACCGCTTCCAGGAAGCCGGCCGGTTGCCCCTGCGGTCCTGAGGTCAGCGGCCGAGCAGGCCGCGGACGGTCTGGGCGACGTTCTCGGGGGTGAAGCCCAAATGCTTCATGGCCACTGGGCCCGGAGCCGAGGCGCCGTAGCGGTCGAGCGCGACGCAAGCGCCACGCTCGCCGATGTAGCGCGACCATCCGAAGGACGCGCCCGCCTCGACCGACACCCGGGCGGTCACGTTTTCGGGCAGCACCGAGGCCCGGTAGCTGCTGTCCTGAGCCTGGAAGGCCTCCCAGCAGGGCAGCGACACGACGCGCGCGCGGATCCCCGCCGCCGCCAGCTGATCCTGTGCCTTGAGGGCCACGGCCACCTCTGACCCGGTGGCGATGAGGATCGCCTCGGGCGCGCCGCCGGACGCCTCGCTCAGCACGTAGCCACCCCGGCGCAGCCCTGCAGCCGGTGCGTATTTCGTGCGGTCCAGGGTGGGTACGTTCTGGCGGCTGAGGATGATGCAGGTGGGGCCGGTCTTGCGGTGCATGGCCAGCTTCCAGGCCTCGGTCACCTCGTTGGCGTCCCCCGGGCGCACCACCCACAGGCCGGGCATCGCCCGCAGGGCAGCCAGGTGCTCGACTGGCTGGTGGGTGGGCCCGTCTTCTCCCAGCCCGATCGAGTCGTGGGTGAACACGAAGACCACCGGGAGCTTGTTCATCGCCGCCAGACGCAGCGCCGGGCGCATGTAATCGGAGAAGGTGAAGAAGGTGGCGGTGAAAGTGCGCAGCCCGCCGTGATAGGCGATGCCGTTGGCCGCCGCGCCCATCGCGTGCTCGCGCACACCGTAGTGGATGTTGCGACCGGCGCCGGTCTGCCCGTCGAAGTCGCCCATCCCCGGCAGGTTGGTCAAGGTGGACACCGACAGGTCGGCGTCGCCACCCATGAAACAGGGAATGCGGCTGGCGATGGCGGCGATGGCCTTGCTGCCCGACTTGCGGGTGGCGACCTCTTCGCCCGCCTTGAACGTGGGCAGCGCCTCCTCCCAGCCCTCGGGCAGCTCACCGGCCAGGGTGGCCCGCCACTCCGAGGCCAGCTCGCGGTTCTCCGCCGCCCAGGCCTCGAACCGGCGCTGCCACTCGGCCTCCGACTTGATCCCGCGCTCGATGGCCGACCGCATGTGCTCGCTGGCGTCCTCGGGCACGAAGAAGCTCTTGTCCGGGTCCAGGCCCAGGTTCTTCTTGGTGGCCTTCACCTCGTCCGCACCCAGCGGGCTGCCGTGCACCTCGTTGGTGTTGGCCTTGTGGGGCGAGCCGAACCCGATGGTGGTGCGCACCAGGATGATCGATGGGCGCCCCGTCTCGGCGCGCGCGGCGGTCAGCGCCCGGTCGATGCCCTCGATGTCTTCATTGCCGTTCTCGATCCGCTGTACATGCCAGCCGTAGGCCTCGAAGCGCCTGGCCACGTCCTCGGTGAAGGTGAGGGAGGTGGGGCCATCCAGCGAGATCTTGTTGTCGTCGTAGAGGAAAGTCAGCTTGCCCAGCTTCAGGTGGCCGGCCAGCGAGGCGGCCTCGTGCGAGATCCCCTCCATCAGATCGCCGTCCGAGACCAGCGCGTAGGTGTGGTGGTCGACGACGGTGTGGCCAGGGCGGTTGTAACGGTTGGCCAGGAAGCGCTCGGCGATCGCCATGCCCACGGCGTTGGCCGCGCCCTGGCCGAGGGGCCCGGTGGTCGCCTCCACGCCCGGGGTCATGAACGCTTCCGGGTGCCCGGGCGTGCGCGACTCCCACTGCCGGAAGCCCTTCAGATCATCGAGCGTGAGATCGTAGCCGGTCAGATACAGCAGCGCGTACTGGAGCATGCTGCCGTGGCCAGCCGAGAGGATGAAACGGTCGCGATCCGGCCACTTGGGGTTGCGCGGGCTGTGCTTGAGGTGTTTTTGCCAGAGCACGTACGCCATGGGCGCGGCCCCCATGGGCAACCCCGGATGCCCGGCGTTGGCCTTTTGCACCGCATCCATCGAGAGCGAGCGGATGCTGTTGATCGCGGCGAGATCGAGAGCGTTCATGTTGGCACCCGTCGCTAACATGAGCGGCCGCGCGACGCCACTGTCAACCCCGTAGGACGCCGGATGAAACCGATGCGCACCTTGCTGCGACCGGCCAGCTAAGGCATTTTAGGCGCACAACATGTCCAGTGACGGACGCGGCGCCCCCGGGCGGCCCGCGGTGGCAATCGACCTGACCGACGCCAAGGAGGTGCGCGGTCGCGGGGTGGGGATGCTGGGGCCCTGGCTCGCCTGGGCGGTGGTGTTCGCCGATCTGGGGACCTCGGTCTACTACGTACCCGGCATCCTCTACCGGCAGGTCGGCGGGCTGGCCTCGGCCTTCATCATCCTGACCACGGTGGCGTTCGTGATGGTGGCCCTCGAGCACCTCGAGGTCGCCCACCGTTACCCCACCGGCGGCGGCGGTGTGTCCGCGGCGGTCGAGGCGTTCGGCGCGCGCGTCGGCGTCGTCTCGGGCGCGCTGATGGTCAGCGCCTACCTGCTGACCATCGCTCTCGACGTGACCACGGCGATGCGCTACCTGGCGACCGTCAACCCGTTCTGGCCCGACCGCGGTCTGGTCTCGTCGCTTGTGGCGATCCTGATGATCGGCCTGTTCAGCTGGAGCGGCCCGCGCCTGGTGGCGCGCCTGTCACTGCTGCTCTCGCTGGCCGCCCTGGCGGTCCACGCCTGGCTGTTCTGGACGGTGCTGCGCCAGTTCCCGCCCATGGCCTGGGCCGACATGCTCACCCAGGTCACCCGGCTGCGCGAGGTGCCCTGGACCGAGGTGGCCACCGGCTTCGCCGCCGCCTGGCTGGCTTATTCGGGGCTGGAATCCTTGGGCCAGCTGGCTCCGGCGGTGCGCGAGCCGCGGCGGAAGGTGATCCGCAAGGCCGGCGTGCTGCTGGTCGCCAGCGTGCTGGTGACCGTGCCGGTCTTCACCGCCGTCGCGGTCGAGGCGTTGACCGCGGGCCAGATCAGCCCGCGCGCCGCCCTGCTGGCCGAGGTGGCCCTGCGCTACGGCGGCCCGGGCATGCGGCTGGCGGTGGTGCTGACCGGCGCGTCGCTGCTGCTGCTGGGCGCGAAGCTGGCCTTCATCGGCTGTTACAACGTCTTCCAGGCCATCGGGCAATACGGGTACCTGCCCGCCGCGGTGGCGCGCGCGCAGTCGCCGGGCCAGCCGCCGCGCGGGGCGGTCATCGTCATCACCATCTGCTCGCTGGGGCTGGTGCTCGGCACCGGCGGCCGGCCAGACATGCTGGCCTCGCTGTTCGCCTTCGGTCTGCTGGGGTCGTACGTCATCACCTCGGTCAGCCTGGACGTGTTCCGCTTCCGCGAGCACGGCCTGGGCATAAAGTTCGTGCTGGGCGTGCTGGTCAGCCTGACCGTGGCGGTGCCCTGGGTGACCAGCTGGTTCACCAAGTGGCGGGCCACCCTATACGGCGCCCTGGCCAGCGGCGCGCTGCTGGGCGTTGCCTACGTCACCCACCGCGGCTGGATCCGGGCCGGTCGCTTCGGCTTCCTGTCGGCGGCGTCGGCCGAGGCGTCGGCGGCCGAGCTGTCGACCGCCATGGAGGTGCTGACCCTCGACGAGACCGTGACCCTCAAGCAGTCGTACCCCTCGACCACCTTGCTGGCCCTGCGCAGCCCCAACCCGGCCATCTGCGCCGAGGCCGCCCGCCGGGCCAAGGGCGTGGGCGACGCCGCCGTCTACGTCATGTACGTCGACGAGATCCCCGGCTTCCTGTTCCCGCCGCGGCGGGGACCCACCCAGGAAGCCCTGCGTGTGCTGCGCACGGCAGTCAACGACGTGCGCACGGCCGGCAGCGATGCGGTCCCGATCTGGCGGCTGGCCCACGACGCCGGCGCCTCCATCGCCGAGGCGGCCGAGGACCTGGGCATCACCTGCGTCTTCATCGGCTCGGACCACCGGGGAGGGGTCTGGCACTTTCTCCAGGGCAGCGTGCTCAAGCGCCTGGTGGCCGAATTGCCCGAGCGCACCCACGTCGTGATCTGCGAGTGATACCGCTCAGGGGCCGGGCGTCGGGTCGCCGCGCTTGATCAGCTTGCCCTCCAGCCCCCGTGAGACGTGGACCTTGTTGTCGGCGTCGACGATCACCGCCTGCACTCCCGGCAAGTCCTCGATCATCTTCATCCCCAGCTTCGGTCCCGCCGCGAACACCGCCGTGTCCAGTGTGTCGGCGGTGAAGGCGTCGCTGGCCAGCAGGGTGACCGACCGGCAGCCGCGTGCCGGGAAACCGGTGCGCGCGTCCAGGATGTGGTGGTAGCGCACGCCGTCCTTGAGCACGAACCGTTCGTAGTCGCCCGAGGTGTTGAAGGCCTGATCGCTGAGCGACAGCTCGAAGATGATCTGTCCGCGCGGCGCGCGGGGATCCTGGATGCCCACCCGCCAGTCGCGGTCACCCTTGCGCCCGGACGCGAACAGGTCGCCGCCGGCGTGGAAGATGAAGTTCTTCACCCCCATGGCGCGCATGGCCCGCACCGCCGCGTCGACGCCGTAGCCCTTGGCCAGCCCCTCCAGGTTCAGCCGCTGGCCCACCCGCCGCAGCTTCACGGTGCCGGCGGCGTCGTCGACGATCACGTCGTGGTAGTCGACCAGCTTCTGCCGGCGGCGCACCTCGGCCGGGTCGGGGATGCTCTGATCGTTGTCCTCGTCGAACTTCCACAGCCCCTTGAACACCCCCACGGTGATGTCGAAGGCGCCGTGGCTGAGGTCGCCGACCCAGATCCCCTTCTTGATCACCGCCATCGTGTCGGGCGCCACGGCGACCGCCGACTTGCCGGCGACCTCGTTCACGTGGGCCACGTCCGAGGTCGTGGTCCAGCTGGTGGTCAGCGCCTCGATCCGGTCCATCTCCGCCAGACCCGCGGCGGCCGCCCGCCGGACCAGGTCCTCGTCGTGGTGGTAGGCCTTGATCTCGCACAACGTGCCCATGCAGCCGCGATTGACCACGATGATCCTCCACCCCAGCCCGGCAGACCGGTCTGGGGACCCCGGCCGGTCGGGCAGGGCGGCCTTCGCGGGCGCGGCGTCGGGCGCCGGCCGCGCGTCCGGCGGGCGCGGCGCCTCCCCGTTGCGACAGCCGGCCAGCAGGACCACCGGGGCGATCACCCAGCGCAAGAGCCACATCGATCGGGGCCAACTATACGCGGCGTCGGTCCAGCGCGCACCGTTCACGCGCTCACGCAGTAGACTGCGCCGGTATGTCCAGTCTGCAAACATCGTCCACCGGCGGGGCCGACGTGGTGGTCATCGGCGCGGGGGTCATGGGCTGCGCGGTGGCTCTGCGCCTCGCTCAGAACGGCGCCGCGGTCACGGTCATCGAGCGCGGCATCCCGGGCGCCGAGGCCTCCAGCGCCGCCGCCGGGATCCTGGGCCCCCAGTGGGAGTCCGAGGGCCCGGGCCCGCTGCTCGAGCTGGGCCTGCAGAGCCGCGCGCTGTATCCCGCCTTCGCCGCCGAGCTGCACGACCTGTCGGGCATCGACATCGGCCACACCCGGTCCGGTCTGATCGAGCTCGCCCTCACCGCCGACGACGACCAGGCGCTGATCACCCGGGCCGCCTGGCAGCGCGACCGGGGCCTGGAGGCCGAGCTCCTGCAGCCCGAGGACCTGCGCCGCCTGGAGCCGCACCTGGGCCCCGGCATCCGACTGGGCCTGCTGTACCCCGGCGAGGGACACGTCCACGCGCGCAGCCTGGCCCGCGCGCTGGCGCAGGCGGCCGCGCGGGTGGGCGCGCGTTTTCTGCAGGGCCGGTATGTCCGCCGGGTGCTGGTCGAAGGCGGCCGCGCCCGCGGCGTCGAGCTGGACGGCGAGACCGTGTCCGCCGGGACGGTGGTGCTGTGCGCGGGCAGCTGGTCCAGCCTGGTCGAGGCCGGCGGCGTGCCGGCCCCGGTGGTGCGTCCCGCCCGCGGGCAGATGGTGGCCATCGAGACGCGTCCACCGCTGTTCCGCCACGTGCTGGTGGCCCACGGCCGCGGCTACCTGGTCCCGCGCGCCGATGGTGTGGCGCTGGCCGGTAGCACCCTGGAGATGGTCGGGTTCCGCAAGGAGGTCACCGTGGCCGGGCTGTGCGACATCCTGACCCTCGCGCGCACCCTGGTGCCCGACCTCGGCGAGGCGCCGGTCACCGACACGTGGTCGAACTTCCGCCCGTACACGCCCGACCTGCTCCCCGTCATCGGCCGCACCGCCGTCGAGGGGCTGCTGGTGGCCACCGGGCACCACCGTTACGGCATCCTCCTGACGCCGATCACCGCGCGCGCCATCGCCGAGCTGGTGACCCGCGGCACCAGCAGCGTCGACCTGCAGGCCTTCTCGGTGAGCCGTTTCCGGTGAGCACCTCGCGCCGCCGGCGCCCATGCGTTAGCCTGTCGATCACGATGCGCATCGCGACCGTGGCCCTGTGGCCCGCCCTGCTGGGCGGGGCGGTCGCCCTGGCCCAGCCCCAGCCCCCGCCGACCGTTCCCGGCGCCGCACCCGCCCCCGAAGGGGTGGTCGGGCATGCGGCGATCGCCGCCGGCAACGTGGCCAGCGCGCGCGAGCGGGCGCTGGACGACGCCTTCCGCCAGCTGGTCGAGCAGGCGTTCGCCGATCTGGTCGCCGAGGCCGGCGGAGGGGCCGTCTCGCCGCCGCTCGCCTCGCTGCGGGCGGCCTGGATCGCCCGGCCCAAACGCCTGGTGCGCGGCTACCGCGTGGTCGAGCAGGGTGAGGTGGACGGCACCTTCCGCGTGCGCGTGGCCGCCGAGCTGGACGCCGCCTTCATGCGCCGCGAGTTCGATCGCGCGCGCGGCTCGGCCAACCGGGGCGTCACCCCGGGCGCGGTCCCGGTGGTGGGCAGCGGCCCGCCCGAGGCGCCCGCCGCGCTGGCCAGCGCGCTCACCGCCGAGGGGATGCGCGCCCAGCACCAGCTGGGCGCCACCGACGACGCCGGCCTGCGCGCGTTCGCTGCCCGCTCGGGCCGGGGTGTGGTGGTGGCGGTGAGCGCCCGTTCGGCCAGCGAGGGCCTGGTCCGCGGCACCAGCGAGCAGTCGGTCGAGTGCCAGATGACCGTGCGGCTGCTGGGTCCCGACGGCGGCAGCAAGGGATCCGATCGCTCGGCCAGCAGCCGCGCCTTCGGGGCGGCCGAGGCCGACGCCCGCGCCGCTTGCTTCGCGCGCGCCGCCCGCGACCTGCTGCCGGCCCTGCTGCCCGACCTGGGGATGGTCGCTGGCGCCGGCGACCTCCGGGCGGTGGTGCTGGACCTCGACATCGCCGAGCCGGCGGTCATCTCGCCCGTGCTGCGGGCCCTGCGCAAGATCGCCGGCCCCGCCGCCGCCGAGGTCCGGCGGGTGATTGTGGGCCGGGTGGAGATCCACGTGCGCAGCCGGCTGTCTCCCGCCGCGCTGATGAACGCCCTGACCCGCGAGCTCGCCAGCCTGGCGACCGTGACCCGCACCGGCCAGCCGGTGGGTGACAGGCTCGAGGCGCAGGTGCGTCTGGCCGCGGTGGCCGCGCCGCCCGCGTCGTCCCCCGGCCCCGGCGACCCGACCGCCCCGGGGCCGCCATCCCCGAATCAGCCATGACCCGACGCCACCTGCTCCGTTCACTCGCGCTGTCGCTGCCCGCCGCCACGCTTGCCGCCTGCGCCATGACCGGCCCGCGCCCCGCCACCCTGCGTGTGCGCTGCAACGTCCCCGAGGCGACGTTGTGGATCGACGACAGCTTCGCCGGCCGCGCCGCGGACTGGTCGCGCGGCCAGCCGCTGGGCCCGGGTTTTCGCCGCATCGAGATCCGCCAGGCCGGGTACTTCACGTATTACGTCGAGCTGTCGCCGGAGGAGGGCCAGGCCGTGTCCGTCGACGCCCAGCTTCGCCCCGACCTCGACTAGCGCGAACCCGCTCGATCGGGTAGGTCGGACCTGCAGTGCGCTGCGCGGCGGGAACACGCGACGTCAGCGGCGCAAACGTTGTTGGTAAAAAGCAGGCCCGTCGGCGGAGGACGGGGTTTACGCCCCGGCGTCGCCGGATTAACCTGCCCAGCACCGTCCGGGCGAGCCCCGGCCGGCAAGGCAGCACCTCACCTCTTTTTTGGGGGGATCATGAGCAAGTCTGAAAGCAGCACGACCAGGCGAGACGTTTTGAAGGGCGCCGGACTGGCGACCGTGAGCGCGATGTTCTGGTACCCCTCCGGCAAGGTGCTGGGCGCGAACGACCGCGTGAACATCGCCGTGATCGGCATGCGCAGCCAGGGCACCAGCCACGTCGGCGGCTTCCCCAAGTACGACAACGTCCACCTGAAGACCCTCTGCGATATCGACGAGCACCAGACGGCCAAGCAGGCCGCCCGCTGCGAACGGGAATACAAATACAAGCCCGAGACCGTCTGGGACATGCGGCGCGTGTTCGACGACAAGGACATCCACGCCGTCACCTTCGCCATCCCCAATCACTGGCATGCGCTGGGGAGCATCTGGGCCGCCCAGGCCGGCAAACACGTCTACGTCGAGAAGCCCGCCTGCCACTCGGTCTGGGAAGGGCGGCAGATGGTGAACGCCGCCCGCAAGCACAAGACCCTGATGCAGGTCGGTTTCCAGAACCGCTCGCGCAAGAACACCATCGCCGCCATGAAGTACCTGCACGACGGCAAGCTGGGGAAGATCTTCCGGGCCCGCGGCCTGTGCTACAAGCGGCGCGGGAACATCGGCCGCTACCCCGACGGGCCGATGACCGGTGGTGATTTCGTCAGCTGCACCCCGGGGGGCCAGAAGATGGAGGGGTTCACCGCCTCGTACCTGGAGAAGGTCCACTACGACAACTGGATCGGGCCCGCCCCGAAGAAGCCGTTCAACCCCAACCGTTTCCACTACAACTGGCACTGGCAGTGGGAGTACGGCGGCGGCGACAGCGCCAACCAGGGCCCACACCAGTTCGACGTGGCCCGCTGGGGTCTCAAGCGCGACGACCACCCGGTCAAGGTGCGCTCGGGCGGCGGCCTGTTGCTGTACACCGACTCGCAGCAAGAGACTCCCAACGAGCAGACCTCGATCTTCGAGTACGCCGACGGCACCATCCTCGAGTTCGCCACCCGCGGCCTGCCCACCAACGCCGAGGGCCTGCACAAGCGGGGCAACGAGGGCACCGGGATCATGATCGGCGACATCTTCTACGGCGAGAAGGGCCGCCTGGAGATCGACGACTCGGGCAGGTGGAGCGTCTTCGACGAGAAGAACAACCTGGTTGCCGACTCGGCGAACTACAAGGAAGAGGAGTCCGACGCCCGGGTTCAGATCGGCGGCGGCAGCGGCAACCACTACGGCAACTTCATCGAGGCGGTGAAGGCCGGCAAGCAGGAGATGCTCAACTGCGACATCGAGGAGGGCTACCGCTCGACGGTCCTCCCGCTGATCGCCAACGTCGCCTACCGGGTCGGCCACGACCTGCGCTTCGACGGCAAGAAGGAGCAGTTCGTGAACGACAAGGACGCCAACAAGCTCCTCAAGCGCGACTACCGCAAGCCGTTCGTCGTCCCCAACCTCGGCAACGGCGCCGCCTGACCCGACCACCGGGCTGAAGCCCGGACAGCGCTCAGGCGACCCCGCCTGATTGCCTCACGAGCCCGCTCTCCCCACCCGGGGGGAGCGGGCTTTTCGCATTTCCGGCGACCGCCGCGCGGTGAGTAACGCGACGCTTCCCAGCGAAGTCGCCGACATACAGACGGACCCCACCTGAACGCATGACGCGTATCGGGATCTATTGAATGGAATATTTTGAATATAATACTGTGAGTGTTAGCTAATGGATGGTGGCTCTCCTACGCCTGGTGTCGACGCGCTTCCCTCGCGGAGCGGCGTTCGTACGCCCGAGCTGCTCAGCGAGGAGCAGCTGCAGGAGATCGAGCGGACCGCGCCGGACGGACTGACGTCCCGACAGATCGTCGACGTCTTCACCGCCCGCGGCATCCGGTTCTCCGAGGCCACCCTCCGTAAATACGTCCAGCTGGGGCTGCTGCCCCGGTCGGTGCGGGTGGGCGTGAAGGGCAAACATCAGGGCTCCCATGGGCTGTACCCCGCCAACGTCGTCAGGCGGGTGAACCTGGTCAAGGCCATGATGGCAGAGAACCTGACCATCGAGGAGATCCAGCGTTCGTTCGTCCGCTTCAAGGACGAGATCGACGGGATCGAGAAGAGCCTGCGGGGCCTGATGGCCAGCTTCGAGCGCGAGGCCCGCACCTCCCTGGACGACGACCGACGGGCCGAGCTGGAGCGCGAGATCGTCGACGCCAAGCAGGCCGCCGGCGAGCTGGTGCGCCGGATCTCGTCTCTGGAGAGCCGACTTTCTAGCCGGGGGGCCAGCGCCTCCGGAGCCGCATTCGGGGGCGGCAGCGATCTGTTCTAGGCGACGCCCGATCGTCGCCAGCAAAGAGAGGAGCGAACCATGGCGGACACGGTGGAGGACGAGAAGCAGGAAGAGGCGGGGCAACCGGGCGGCGGCGATATGCCGGCGCAGCCGGAGGTGGAGAAGATCCGCTCCCGCATCAACATCAACCAGGGGCGCATCCGGTCCAAGACCATCGCCGGCAAGCGCCTGACCCGCGAGGAGCGGCGGCTGGCCCAGCTGATCGTCTACCCGGGCGACGTGGACCGTCCCCAGACCCGGTCCGAATGCCAGTCGATGCAGCGTCCGTGCCCGTTCGTCAGCTGCGCGCACCACCTGTACCTGGACGTCAACCCGGAGAGCGGCGCCATCAAGCTCAACTTTCCCCACCTGGAGGTGTGGGAGATGAAGGAGACCTGCGCGCTGGACGTCGCCGACCGGGGGGGGATCACCCTCGAGGAGGTGGGAGAGATCCTCAACCTCACCCGCGAGCGCATCCGGCAGGTGGAGGTGCGTGGCCTGGGGAAGATGAAGGACGAGACCCTGGCCGGGGACCCCGGCGCCGGCAACGACTGACCGGAACGTGCCGGGCTGGCACGGCCAGCCGATTGTGGTCATGATGTGTAGTCAACATGACCAGCGAACCTCGGGGCGCCGGCCCTGGCGATGTGTGGACGCAGCCGCCCAGCCCGCTCGATGCCATCGACGTGGCCCTGGCCGAGCGGCTGCTTGGTGAGGCACTGGGTTCGGGCGGCGAATACGCCGATCTCTACTTCGAATACCGCTCGGGCGCCGACTTCGTCTTCGAGGAAGGTCGGGTCCGCACCGTCGGGCGCGGCATCGTGCTGGGCCTGGGCGTGCGGGTGCTGAAGGGGGACTCCACCGGCTACGCCTACACCGAGGAGCTGTCCGAGGAACGCATGCGGGACGCCGCCCGGACCGCGGGGCAGATCGCCACCGGCGGCGGCGCGCCCGGTCCCGTGCCCATCACCCCCATCTCCTTGCCCGACTTCTATCCCATCAAGACCCCCTCGCTGGAACGGCCCGGCCGCGAGAAGGTCGAGCTGCTGCGCCGGGCGGACCAGGCCGCCCGCGCCTACGACCGGCGCATCGTGCGGGTCGAGGCCTCGATGTCCGAGGAGTGGCGCGAGGTCCTGGTGGTCACCTCCGACGGCCGCTACGCGCGCGACCGCCAGCCGATGATCCGCTTCGGCGTGCACGCGGTGGCCGAGGAGAACGGCAAGCGCCAGGGCGGCCGCGCCGGCGGCGCCGCCCGGCGGGGCATGGAGCAGTTCCTGGTGCCGGATCAGAGCCCGGAGGAGCAGGGACGGGAGGCGGCCCGGCTGGCCATCGCCATGCTCCACGCCGCCGAGGCGCCCGCGGGCCCCATGCCGGTGGTGCTGGGCCCGGGCGAATCGGGCATCCTGCTGCACGAGGCGGTGGGGCACGGTCTGGAGGCCGACTTCAACCGCAAGCGCACCTCGAACTACACCGACCAGATCGGCCAGATGGTCGCCTCGGAGCTGTGCACCGTGATCGACGACGGCACCATCGGCAACGCCCGCGGCTCGATCAACGTCGACGACGAGGGCAGCCCGGGCCGCCGGAACGTGCTGATCGAGAACGGCAAGCTGGTGGGTTACATGCAGGACCGCATCTCCTCGCGCCACTTTCGCACCCAGGCCACCGGCAACGGCCGACGCGAGAGCTTCCGGCACGAGCCGCTGCCCCGCATGACCAACACCTTGATGATGGCGGGCGGCGAATCGCCCGAGGACATCATCCGTTCGGTCGAGCGCGGCGTGTACGCCAAGCGCTTCTCGGGCGGGCAGGTGAACATCTCGAACGGAGACTTCGTGTTCTCGTTGACCGAGAGCTACCTGATCGAGAACGGCAAGCTGACCGCCCCGCTCAAGGGGGTGAACCTGATCGGCAACGGGCCGGACGTGCTGCGGCGGGTGAGCATGGTGGGCAGCGACTTCAAGCTGTCCGACGGCACCTGGACCTGCGGCAAGGACGGCCAGTCGGTCCCGGTGGGGATCGGCACGCCCACCGTGAAGATCAGCGAGATCACGGTCGGGGGGACGCGCACCTCATGAGCGCGGCGGTGGTCAGCAAGCGGCCCCTTCCCGACGACCAGGCCTGCCAGCGTTTCGCCGAGCAGATGCTGTCCCTGGCGCTCAAGGCCGGGGCCGACGACGCCGAGGTCCTGGCCCGCGACGGGTCCGAGCTGGAGGTCAAGGTGCGCATGGGCGAGCCCGAGCTGGTCAAGGAGGCCGGTTCGCGCGCGCTGGGACTGCGGGTGCTCAAGGACGGCCGCTCGGCGGTCACCTACACCTCGGATCTCAGCCCCGCCGGGCTCGAGCGGCTGGCCCGCGAAAGCGTCGAGCTGGCCGCCCTGGCCGAGCCCGACCCGGCCGGCGCCCTGCCGGCCCGGGATCTGATGGCGCGGCAGGTGCCCGAGCTGGACCTGTGGGACGAGGCGGTGGCCGGGGTCAGCGTCCGCGAGGCCATGGCCCGCGCGGTGCGCGGCGAGAGCGCGGCCCTGAAGTCGGACAAGCGGGTGACCAACTCGGAGGGCGCCATCTTCTCGCGGGTGATGGGGGCGATGGGTTTTGCCACCTCGGCGGGGTTCTCGGGCCGCTACCGCGGGACCAACCTGTCGCTGGTGGTCGAACCGGTGTGCGACGACGCCGAGGGCAAGAAGCGCAACGGCTACTACTGGACCTCCTCGCGCTTCAAGACCGCGCTGCTGGACGACGAGGCGGTGGGCCTGGAGGCCGCCCGTCGCACCCTGGCCAAGCTGGGCTCGCGCAAGGTGCCCACCGCCGAGGTGCCGGTGATCTTCTCGCCGGACGCGGCCCGCAGCGTGCTGGGCCAGCTGGCCGGCGTGATCTCGGCTGGCTCGGTCTGGCGCAAGAGCAGCTACCTGGCCCAGCGCGAGGGCACGGTGATCGCCTCGCCGCTGGTGACGGTGGTGGACGATCCGCTGCTGCCGCGCGCCCCCGGCTCGCGCCCGTTCGACGGCGAGGGCCTTCCCACCCGGCGCAACGTGGTGGTGGACGGCGGCGTGCTGAAGACATTCCTGTGCGACACCTATTCGGGCCGCAAGCTCGACCGCCCGTCCACCGGATCGGCGGGGCGGGGCATCGGCGGCAGCCCGCACGTGACCACCTCGAACTTCATCCTCAGCCCGGGCAAGACACCGGCCGCCGACCTCGAGAAGCTGGACCGCGCCTTCTACGTCACCGAGCTGATGGGCTTCGGCTTCAACGGGGTGACCGGCGATTTTTCCCAGGGCGCGGGCGGCTTCTGGATCGAACGGGGCGAGCGGGCCTTCCCGGTCAGCGAGGTGACCATCTCCGCCAACTTCGACGACCTGTGGAAGGCGATCGACGCGATCGGCGACGACCTCGACACCCGCTCGTCGGTCCAGTGCGCCAGCTTCCGCGTGGCCCGCATGACCGTAGCCGGCAGCTGACCGGCGCTCGGGGCATCGGACACCCTTGCCGGGCGCACACCGCACGGGTCCAGCAATAGCCGCGGGTCTCTCGATCCTCGTTCTGGTGGGCGGGTGCATGATCCGCCAGGTCCCTCCGGTGGATCCCAGCACCGGCGAGCAGGTGTCCATCGAATTCGACGACTGGGAGACCGCCACCAGCCGTCACTTCATCCTTCACAGCGATGCCGGACTGGGAGCCATCCAGACGACACTGCGGCGTTTCGAAGAGACCTACCAGGCGCTCAAGTCGACCTTCTTCGAGGCTGTGGAAGTTTCCACCGTGGAGGCGCTGCTGTTTGGCGATCCGAGCGAATACGTCGCGGTGGCGGGTTCGAACAGCGTGGGCAAGTTCCTGCCGGGAGTGGGCGCGACCGGCAGCCTGCTGGTGCTGCGGCATTCGGAGAGCGATCAGTTGCTGGATACGCTGGCGCACGAGCTTGCCCATCGATTCCTGACCGCCGCCCATCCGGGTTTGCCCCACTGGTTGCAAGAGGGGGTGGCCAGCTACCTCGAGTCGGTGGACGTGCGCGGCGATGAGGTGAGGTTCGGCGCCGCCAGTCAACGCTCGGTTCATGGTTTCGGGGTGGCGGGCGGCGTCTCCTTCGAAACGCTGATTCGTGTGGCACCCGCGGAGCTTTACGGAAACGAGGCGCCGGCGTACTACGCGGCGGCCTGGGCACTCGTGAACTTCCTGATGAGCGGCCGGGCCGGGGCGCTGCGGGCCCGTTTCGGAGCCCTGCTGGTCGCGGTGGAGGAGGCGACCCGCCGGGGCCAGAACGCCGAGGCGGCATTCGCGGGCGTCTACCCCGACCTGCCGGTCACGGAACTGGACGAAGCGATCACCCGTCTGACCCGGAGCCTCAGCCGGCCAGCGGTCGATCTTCTCCTGTCCATGCCGTTCCAGCGACTGCCAGATGCTCCATTCCGGCGGCAGGAAGCCGACCAATCACACGTGCGCGGGCTGGTGGCGGCGGTGCAGCGGCGCAGGCCGCGGTCGAGCGAATCAGCCATGGATCTCGGTGAGCGCCCGCGGGTCATCCGTCTCGATGTGCAGACGTCCCTCGAGCGTCTCGCCTATGTGGGGGTCGCATTCGGTCGCATGTTCCGCCCTCCCTTTGCCTGGGAGCTGGACTTCGGACTGGGACCGCTCGGCTACCAGGCCGCTGCTCTCGCTCGCGGCCACCTCGCGGTCGGCGAGGGGGGAAACTTCTTCCTGACCGCCGCACTGGGACCCATGGTCGGCGTCAAGAGCGAACGGCTCGGAAACGAGATCGCCGGCGCCACGGGCAGCAACACGTCGGTCTATTACCTGCTCGCGATCAACCCCGAGCTGGGCGCCGAGGTCCGTACGCCCAGCAACATCGTCGTACGCGTCGGCGCCGGGGCCTACCTGCGTCTGGCGCAGAACTTCACCGAGCGTTGCATCGCGCCCAGTCGTGCGAGCGAGACCTCCCGCTGTCCAGCCGACCCCGCGGACGCCCGCATCGCCCGCGCCGGACACGACCTGTTCTTCCGGTTGGGGCTCGGTTACAGCTGGTGATCAGGTCGGCAAGGGCTGGCTCGGCAGCAGATCGGCGAGAACCCGCAGCACCCGGTCGTGCAGAGGGCCGTTGGAGGCCACGATGCCGCCGCGGTTGTACAGCTCCGGACCGGTGTAGGGGATCTCGTGGCCGCGGGCGTCGGTGAAGCGGCCGCCCGCCGACAGCAAGATGGCCTCCGGCGCGCAGACGTCCCACAGCTTGGTGCGCGAGCCCGGGTAGACGTAGAGGTCGCGGGTGTCGTCGGCGACCAGCCCCACCTTCACCCCCACGCTGCCGACGTTCATCTCGTCGGTGATGCCCAGCGCCCGGCAGAAGGCGTCGATGTTGCGCGTGCGGTGTGACTTGGAGGCCACCAGCCTGATCCCCGGTGGGGCGGCCAGGGTGGAGGTGCGCAGGGGGGTGCGGGTGCCGTCGGGCAGCTGCTTCCAGCCCGGCCCGCCGGCGATCCCTGCGTACGCCACCCCGGTGGCCGGCATGGCCAGCGCGCCCACCCTGGGCCGTCCGTCCACGCACAGGCCGATCATCACCGCATACCCATCGTCCCCGTTGATGAAGTCGCGGGTGCCGTCGATGGGGTCGATCATCCAGACCCGGCTCTTGTGCAGGCGGGAGCCGTCGTCGGGCACCTCCTCGGACAGCAGCCCGTCGCCGGGGAAGGCCTCGCCCAGCCGGGCCAGGATCAGGTCGCTGGCGGCGTGGTCAGCGGCGGTGACCGGCTCGTCGCCGGCCTTGCGATCGATGGTCAGCCCCTCGCGCGAAAAACGCGTGACCAGCGCGGCCGCCTCGCTGGCGATGCGCTGGGCGGCCTCGAGCTCGCGCTCGAAGGTCACGCTTGCACCGCCTTCAGGTCGCGGTCGAGGCTGCGGCGGCCGGCCAGGAGGATCAGACCGGACAGCACCAGGAGCAGGCCCGTGACCAGGACAGGGATGCGCAGCCCCATCCGGTCGGAGGCCATGCCGATCAGCTTCGGCGACACGGCGTCCCCCAGCAGGTGGATGGCCACCGTGTAAATAGCGAAGCCGCGCGCCCGCAACTCGGGAGGAAGGACGTTGGTCATCGCGGCGTTGAGTGGGCCGGTGTTGAGAAACAGCAGCAGCAACGTCATGAACATGCCCGACCAAAAGATAGCAGGGCGAGAGGCCAGGACGGCCATCAGGGTGAAGGGCACCGAAGCCAGCACGGTGACACCGGCGAAGGTGAAGTGCGCGCCGCGAATCCGAGTGGACAGATGGTCGCCCAGGTACCCACCCACGATCGTGCCCAGGAAACCAGCCAGCACCAGGCAGGCACCGAACAGGAAGGTTGCATTTTCCAGACTGAGCCCGCGCTCGCGCATGAAGTAGGTCGGCATCCAGTTGGCCAGCCCGCCCATGGAGAACGTGTACACCGTCTGCGCGGCGGTGTTGAACAGATAGCTGGGACGGGCCCACAGGGCGCGCAGCGACGCCTTCAGGGAGAGCGACACCTTGTCCGCCTTGTCGCCGTCGTAGCGACCGCGGGTCGGCTCCTTCAGGAAGAGCAGCACCAGTGCCAGCACCAGACCGGGACCGCCCACCGCGAGGAAGGCCGCCCGCCATCCGAACGCCGCCCCCAGCTTGCCGCCCAGCATGTAACTCAGGGCGCTACCGATGGGGATGGCGGCGTAGAAGATGGCCAGCGCGCGCCCGCGTCGAGCCGGGGGGTAGAGATCGGAGATGAGCGACGGCGTGACCACCGCGTAGCTGGCCTCGCCGACCCCCACCATGGCCCGGGCCAGCAGCAACGCCGCGAAGGTCGGAGCCAGGCCGGACGCGAAGGTGGCCAGGCTCCAGATCACCACCCCGGCGGCGGCAAGCCGCAAGCGCGCGCCCCGATCGCCCAGCCAGCCCACCGCCGGCGACACCAGCGAATACACGAGGATGAACATCGACCCCAGCGAGCCGGCCTGGCTGTCGGAGAGGTGCAGCCCGGCGATGACCAGCGGCAGGACCGCCGCGCCCACGTAGCGGTCGACGTAGTTGAGGACGTTGAGCCCGGTCAGCACCGCCAGGGCCGCGGTCGCGCCGGGTGCCCGCAGCGCCGTACCGTCGCGGCCTTCGCGCGCTCCGGACGGCGGTGGGGGGCTCACTCGCAACTGATACCACACAGCCCCGAACCGGAGTAAAGTGTCGCCCACAATGGCTTCGCTCAACGAGATCCTCGGCGCGCCCGGGGTACGTCCGCAGGTGGTCGCCGATTGCGAGCGCATCATCGAGGAAGAGGTCCAGTCCAAGGGTCTGCTGGGCATCCCCATCAAGGCGGCCTATGCGATCGTGAAGGCGGTCAAGCCCGGCTTCGTGCCCGAGGTGATCGACCACCTGCTCGACGATTTCGCCCGCCGGCTGGACCCCATCTACCAGCAGGCCAAGGCCAAGAACGAACCGGTCACCGCGCATTTCAACGCCCGCCCCGGCGAGGTGGCCGAGGCGCTGCTGGCCATCACCGACGAGCGCGCCCAGCGGAGCAAGAACCAGGTGCTCAAGTCCGCCTACGAGAAGCTTCGCCCCACCGGCAAGAAACACGTCGAGGCAGCGGTGCCGCGGATCTCCCGGCTGGTCGACAAGTTCGACAAGACCGCCACCACCACCACCACCGCGCCCGCCACTGCCTGACCCGAGTGGGTCAGCGCGGGCGCCCTCCCAATCAGGGCGGGCGCACCTCGATGATCGCCAGCTCCGGCCGCGCCTGCAGCCGGGCTGGCACCGCGCGCGTGCCCACCCCCCGGTTGACGAACAGCTGGCTGCGGTTCTGACTGAACCAGCCGCGCAGGTAGCGGCGGCCCAGCCGCGGAGAGATGACTGGACCCCAGCCCGGCAACACGATCTGGCCTCCGTGGCTGTGGCCGGCCAGCGCCAGGTCGAAGCGCCCCGCGATGCTGGGGAAATAGTCGGGCGCGTGCATGAGCACCAGCTTGAACGCCGGCGCCGGCGCCCCCTGCAGCGCCTGGTCGAGGTCGGGCGTGCCGGTCACGGGATCGTCCAGCCCGGCCAGCCAGACGTCGTCGCGCACCGCCACCCCGCGGTTGAGGAGGAACTGCACCCCCATCTCGCCGTAGAGCGCGCGCTCCTTGTCGCCGAATGACCAGCGGTCCGAGTCCCCGCGCACCAGCCACACCCCCTGGGGCGCCGACAGGTTCAGCAGGAAGTCGCGCGCCCGATCGAGCCCCTCGCCGGCGGTGATGTCCCCGGTGACGACGATGAGGTCGGGCGATTCCTTGGCCAGCAGGAGCAGCAGGCTGCGCTCGCGGGTCCCCATCCCGCGCGAATGGAGGTCGCTGAGGTGGGCGATGCGCAGCGGTCGCTTGACGTTGCCGACGAGGAAGTGCCGGGTGACCTCCACCCGCTGCGCCTCGAAGAACGCCGCGTACGCCGCCGTCGCGGCGAGCGCCGCCACGACCAGGATGAGGGCTACCCCTATCCGCCAGCGAGGCCTCGTTTTTGCCCAGCCTCCATCAGCGAGCATGGCGTTCCTCCGAAAGACCCGGCCTCCCCACGTCGCGGCCCAGTCTCCCGCCCAACCGCGCGCCCCCGGCCCAGCCGGTGACGCCTTCCCCCCTTCGTAGTCCAGGTTACTCCAAGAACCGCCGCTTAGGTTCCGCAGCTTTACCTATCCGGCCCTCGCGTCCCGATGCGCGCATCCGACGCGGTGCCCACCCGACGCTCACGCCGCCATCGGCGCCCGCTCCCGCGCCTGCCCCCCGCGATCGCACTTGACGGCAGCCTTTCCTTGGGGCACCTTCTCCGTCCCCGTCGTAACGCCCCGACATGAGTGAAGAAAGCGTCGGCCAGCGCACGAAGGGACCCTAGACCTAACGACATTGATGCGGGGTGGAGCAGCCTGGTAGCTCGTCGGGCTCATAACCCGAAGGCCGCAAGTTCAAATCTTGCCCCCGCTACTCTGGGCCGCGTGCTCTCGTTTCTGCGAAAGCACGCGGCTTTGTTTTTGTTGGCCAGCCTTTCGGCGATGCCCGGAAACGCTGCTCTGTCCGCCTGTCTCGCCACGGTCGCGATGCTGGTCATCGGCTGCAGCGATCTGCGCGAACGCCCGGTCGGCGTGGCCGACACC
>JBKPRZ010000733.1:0-11682 GCA_046734815.1 Myxococcota bacterium
AAGATCGGGGCCGCCGCGATCCTGGTCGGCCTCTTGCTGGCCGTCGGCTGGCGCCATCGTTCGGCGACCCATTTGCCGCCACCGGCAGGCCAGTCGCCGGCCAAGGTGACGGCGACCAGGCGGCCGCCCGTCCTTTCCCACCCGGTGACGGTGCCCGCCGGGCAAGTGCGGACCGATGACAGCGTCGCCGGCTCGGTGGAAGGCCAGGTGGTCTCGGCTGAAGATGGCTCCGGAGTCTCCGGGGCAGAGGTGCTGTTCTCGTTCGGGGACACATCGCTGGCGGTGCGCACCGATGAACGCGGCAGCTTCCGGTTTGCGCCGAAAGACACCGGTCTGTACCTGCTGGCACGTGTATCGGCCGAGGGCTACATCGGGTTTTCGTCCGGATGGGGCGACAGTCCGATCAGCTTCCTGCTGCGCAAGGGCCAGCGGTTCACCGGTGTGCGTCTCGCGGTGCAACGGCCGTACGCGTGTCAGGGTCGGGTGCTGGATCAGGACAATCGGCCGGTGCCGGCAGCGGCGGTGTCGACATTCAGGTTTGGTCGCCCCAGCGCGGCTGACACCGGGGTGGTGAGCACGACCGACGAGCAGGGAGCCTTCCACTTCATGGCCTTGCCGGGCTTTTCCGTCGAGGCTCACGCCGGCGATCGCGTCGGTCGGGAGGACATCACCTTCTTGTCGACGTCGCCCTGCAAGGTGACGATCCGCCTGGGCCCCCCGCGCCCGGTGAACCCCACGCAGATCGCGGGTCGAGTCGAGCGCGCCGATGGCGAGCCGGTCGCAAACGCAACCGTCGTCGCCTGGACGAACCTGATCCTGCATCCCGACGCGCATCACGAACATGCGCGAGGGTCGTCGGGCAGCGACGGCCGGTTCCGGCTCGGTCCGCTGGATGCGCTGCCGTACACGGTCACGGTCCTGCTGAATGGGCGTGAGCTCGCCGCCTCCGCCGATGTCAGGGGCGGCACGACGGACCTGGTCCTTCGCGTGGGTGCCGCCGGGCGGCTGGGCGGGCAAGTCCGGGATGAGGCGGGCGCGCCGGTGGTGAGCTTCTCGGTCATGGTGGACGGGCCGAAGACGATCTTCGGCGTTTTCACCCGATACGACGCCAACGGAACCTTCGAGATCGAGGATGTGCCGGCCGGTGACTATCGCGTCACGGTGATGGCGGCCGGGCACGTGCCCTCCGACGAGCAGCCGGCGCGGGTGCTGCCCGCGCCAGCCGCGCCGGAGTTGCTGTCATTCCAGCTGCGCCAGGGCCGTCGCGTGTTCGGTCAGGTCATCGATCGCGTCAGCAAGCAGCCACTGGGAGGCGCTCGGCTGTCGGTGGATGGCGCTGCCATCCCGATGATGCCGCTCGCGGGGGAGCCGCTCGCGGGGGACGATGGAAGATTCGAGCTGCGCGGGGTGCCGGTCGGGCGGTTCTCGCTGATCGTGACCGCCGGCAAGCACAACGGTCGAGTGCTCGGTGGGCTCGAAATGAAAGCGGACGAGGATGTGGGTCCCCTGACGGTCGATCTTCAGCCGCTGGCGGAGGGAGAATCTCCGCGCACCGAGATGGTCGGCATCGGGGCGTCGCTGGCCCTGGAGGACGGCGCGCTCGTGCTGGGCAAGCTCGCCCCGCAGGGAGGCGCCGCCCTGGCCGGCCTGTCGCCAGGTGATCGGATCCTCGTGATCGATGGGCGGCCGGTTCGGGAGATGGGAGGACTGGCAGCAGCCGTGCAACGGATCCGCGGTGCCGAGGGCACGCAGGTCCTGTTTCGTGTGCGACGGCCCTCCGATGGCAAGGAGGCCGACGTCCTGGTGACCCGGGCGCCGGTGCGTTTCTGATCAGCGCGCGGAGACGACCAGCTTGACCCCGGTCCTGGACTCGCCGGGCTCCAGTTTCACGGTGACGGCATCCGGCTGCGGCCGCCGCGTTCGAGGATCCCGGCGGTTGGCCGTCGCCCAGAGTGAGATGTCACCGGGGAGGAGGCCCGCGATGGTGAAGCTGCCCGCGGCGTCCGTCAGGGCGCCCAGGCGGATGTGTTCACCCATCAGCACGGTCACGCCCGCCGCCGGCGAGCCGTCCGCCCAGGACACGCTGCCGGTGATCTGCGCCCCCGGCGCGAGGCGCACGGTGATCTCCTTGCGCCCGCCCGACTCCAGCGGTTCGGGGCCGAAGCGGACGGCCTCGTACCGATGCCTGGCCGTGACCCGCAGCTCGCCCGCCTCGAGATCCGGAAAACGGAACCGGCCCTCGCGGTCGGTGCTGGCGGGCATCCACATCTCCCCCTTGCCTCCGGGGCGGACAACGAATGCTTCCAGCTGCGCGTTCGCCGCGGGCAGGCCGGCCGCCGTGAGGACGACACCGCTGACCACCGCGGCCGGGCTCAGGACGAAGCTTCGTTCGACAGGCGTGGTGATCGAGAGGTCCTCCGCGTGCGCCTCGAACCCGGAGTGCCCGATCTGGACGCGGTAGTCGCCCGGGACGATCCCGTCCACCACGAATCGACCGGTCTCGTCCGCGAAGGAGCCGCCCAGGGGGGTGAAACCCATCCTCGACTTCTGCCGGGCCCCCAGGTCGATCCGCGCGTGCGGGAGCGGCTGGCCGACCGCCGACGTGACGAGGCCCTTCAGGGTGAGGCCTTCCGACATCACCAGCTCGACCTCGACGGTATCGGTCTCGCCCAGAGTGAGAGGCCCCAGCGCTCCCACGAGCGCCTCCTTCTGCGCCTTCACCCGGAAGCTGCCGGCGGGCAGAGTGTCGATCCGGAAGACGCCCTGGTCGTCGGTGATCAGCGTCTGGCCCTCGAACGGATGGTCCAGGCTGCGCTCGGCGTTCGAGATCACGACCCGGGCGCCCGCGACCGGGTTGCCATCGGCGCTCATGACGACGCGACCGGAGATGCGCGCCGCTGGCCGGAGGAGGAAGTCCTTGACCGCGTCCGCCCCCAGGTCGATCGACTCCAGCGCGGGCGTGTAGCCGTCGGCCTGCGCCCGCAGCTCGTGCTGCCCGGCCGGTAGCTGCAGCCGGTATTCGCCCTCCTGATTCGCTTCCGCCTGGAACATCCGCGGCTCGTGCGTCCCCTGGGCGGTGGGGTCATAGCCGCGGGCCGAGACCAGCGCTCCGGGGACGGGCCCGCTGCCCGCGTCGAGCACGCGGCCCGAGAGCGTCACCCCTCCTCGCCACAGCCGCAGCCGCACGCTGGCCGGCGATCCCTCCGCAGCGACCTCGACATCCGCACGCAACGCCACCGTGAACCCCGGCGTGCTCGCCGCAACGGTATACAGCCCGGGCGTCAGCCGCGCGATCCGGAAGGAGCCACCGGCCCCCGCCCGCGCGGATCGCACCAGCAGCTCTCGCCCGGCCATTCCCCGGGATTGCTGCCGCATCACCGTGACGGTCGCGCCCGGCACGCCGCGACCTTCGGGATCGACCACCCACCCCGCGACCGCGCCCGCCGGCGCATCCCCCCGTTCGCGGCTCTGGATGCCGTGTCCCGGCCGCCGATGCACGACCTCCAGGCCCGCCGCGCCTTCACCCGACCGCGTGCTTTTCCACCAGATCAAGGCCGCGATCAGCGCCACTCCGAGGAACGCTGCCGGGAGCCGCCAGCGCCGCATGGGTCCCCAGTCTATCACCGGCTCCGGGGCCTGGAGCTAGGGCGCGAAGATCGAGAACATCGACTGGATGTGCAGGCCCACGCGCTGGCTGGCGCCGGCGATGAGGAGCACCTCCCAGGGGTCCTTGGCCACCGAAGGCATGGTCAGCACCAGCTGATCGACGTCGGTCAGCTCGACCCGCAGCTGGGGCACCATCGCGGCGCCGGCCTTGGCCGAGAGGCTCAGGCGGGCCACCGGGTCGGCGCGGGCGGGCCACTCGTGCCAGGGCGACGCCCGCACTTCCACCCGGTGGCCGCAGGTCAGCGAGGCCTGCGACACCAGCGCGCCCTTGCCGTTGCGCAGACGCAGGAGCGCGGGCAGGCCGAAGGGCGCGATCTCCAGCTCGACCCGGGCGACGTCTTCCAGAGATCCGCGAACCTGGTCCAGGGTGCCGTCGGAGATCCGGACGCGCAGCCGGCTCATGCGCGCCTTATAACGAAAAGCGCCTTGTAGGTAAAACGCTGACCGCGTTGTAGGAACGCGATCACGCGTTCGTCCGGAGGCGCGCGACAGGCGTCTGCTCATTCAGCCGGCGTGTTCCAGCCGCCCACCTCGGCGACCAGGCGATCCCCCTCCGCTGGCCCCCAGCTGCCCGGCTCGTACGGATATATCGTGGGCAGTCGCTGCAGCACCGGATCGACAACCGCCCACGCCGCCTCCACCACGTCCTGGCGGGCGAACAGCGTGGCGTCGCCCACCATGGCGTCGCCCAGCAGCCGCTCGTAGGGCTGCATCGGCCGTCCGTGCGCCTCCAGGATCTCCTCCACCACCTGCAGCTCCACCGGATCGCCCTCCATCACCTCGCCGGGCCGCTTGGCGCGCGCCCCCAGCGCGATGGTCACGTGGGGGCTCAGCCGGAAGCGGACGTGGTTGCCGCCCACCGCGGTCGGTTCGGGAAAGACCACCGGCGGCGGGCGCTTCAGCTCGACCATCACCTCGGTGCAGGTCACCTTCAGGCGCTTGCCCGCCCGCACGTAGAAAGGCACCCCGTACCAGCGCCACGAATCGATGTGCAGCCGCAGGGCCGCGTAGGTCGCCACCGACGAGTCGGGCGAAACCTCGGGCTCGTCCCGGTAGCCCCGGTATTGCCCGCGCACCAGCTCGGCGGGATCCAGCGGACGGACGTTGCGCAGCAGCTGGGCCTGCTCGTCGCGGATCGCCTCGGCGTAGGCGTTGGAGGGCGGCTCCATGGCCAGATAGCTGATCACCTGCAGCAGGTGGTTCTGGATCACGTCGCGGATCACGCCGGTCTCCTCGTAAAAGCGCCCGCGCCCCTTGATGCCGAAGTCCTCGGCCAGGGTGACCTGCACGTTCTCGACGTACTCGCGGTTCCAGATCGGCTCGAGGAAGCTGTTGGCGAAGCGGAAGTAGAGGATGTTCTGGACCGCCTCCTTGCCCAGGAAGTGGTCGATGCGGAAGACCGACCGCTCGGGGAAGGTGCGGCACAGGCACTGGTTCAGCGCCCGCGCCGAGGCCAGATCGCGCCCGAACGGCTTTTCCAGGATCACCCGCGCGTCTTCGGGGTTGGGTCGGCGGCCGATGTGCTCGACCACCAGGCCGAACAGGCTGGGCGGGATGGCCAGGTAATACGCCGGGCGCCGGGCCTCGCCCAGCTCGTCGGAAAGACGCTGGAACGTCTGCGGGTCGTTGTAGTCCCCGTCGACGTAGCGGAGCAGGGAGGTCAAGGTCTCGAAGGCGCGCGGGTCCAGCCCCCCGTGCTCCTGCACGCTGGCCCGCGCGCGTTCGATCAGCTGGTCGCGTCCCCAGCCCGCCTTGGCCACCCCGATCACCGGCACCGTCAGCCGCCCGCGCGCCACCAGGGCCTGCAGGGCGGGGAAGATCTGCTTGTAGGCCAGATCGCCGCTGGCGCCGAAGAACACCAGCGCGTCGGAGGGCGCGGCCGCCGGCTTCATCGCTGGCCTCCCTGTTCCACGTGCCCGCCGAAGCCGAGGCGCATCGCCGACAGCACCCGGTTCTGGAAGTCGTCCTCGCCGCGCGAGGCGAAGCGCTCGAACAGCGCCGCCGACAGCACGTGGGCCGGCACCGCCTCGTCGTTGGCCGCCGACAGGGTCCAGCGGCCCTCGCCCGAATCCGCCACCCGCCCGGCGAAGTGGTCCAGCTCGGGGTTGGCGGCGAAGGCCTGCGCGGTCAGATCGAGCAGCCAGGAGGCCACCACGCTGCCCCGCCGCCACACCTCGGTGATCTCGGCCAGATCGAAGTCGTACTGGTACAGCTCGGGGTGCCGCAGCGGCGTGGTCTCGGCGTCGGCCGCGTGCGCCTGCTTGCCCATGCCGGCCTTGCTGAGGATGTTCAGCCCCTCGGCGTAGCCGGCCATCAGCGCGTATTCGATGCCGTTGTGGACCATCTTCACGAAGTGGCCGGCCCCGCTGGGTCCGCAGTGCAGGTAACCCTGATCGGCGGTGCTGGTCCGGCCGTCGCGGCCCGGCGTGGGCGGGATGTTCCCGCGCCCGGGGGCCAGGGTGGCGAAGATCGGATCCAGGCGCCGCACCGGCTCGGCCTCGCCGCCGATCATCAGGCAATAGCCCCGCTGCAGGCCCCACACGCCGCCGCTCACGCCCATGTCCAGATAGTGCAGCCCCGACTCGCGCAGGCGGCGGCTCCGGGCCAGGTCGTCGGCGTAGTGGGAGTTGCCCCCGTCGATCACGGTGTCCCCGCGTGCCAGCAGCGGGACCAGGTCGTCGATCACGCGGTCGACGAAAGCCGCCGGCACCATCAGGCAGATCGCGCGCGGAGGCTGCAGCGCCTGCACCAGCTCGGTCAGCGAGGCCGTCCCGCGCGCGCCCTCGCGGGCCAGGGCCGCCACCGCCTCGGCGTGGCGATCGTAGACCACGCAGGCATGCCCCCCGCGCATCAATCTACGCACCATGTTGGCCCCCATCCGGCCACATCCGATCATTGCCAGCTGCATGTGATCCTCCTGGGGAGATCATGGGGCCGACAACCGACGCTGTCGGACGATTCCGCGTTGTGGCGTCGACAACAGCCCTGTTGCCCGAGGGGCAACGCGGCCGTCGAATTGACCGGCGAAATCCGCACGATCGTGGCCTTCCGGGTGTGTGCACGCTTCCTGCACCCGGGTGCGGGCATGACTGCAGTCGAACATCACATGGAATCGCGCGCGCAGCGGGAAAGCGCCGTGCGACGTCCGGAGGCCAGGGTCCTGGCGCTGGTCGTCTCCGCCAACCCCGACCTGCAGCAGAGCCTGCTCCACGCTCTGCGTGCCCATGGCCATTCGATCGTGTGCGCCGCGGACGTCCCCAAGGCCCGGGCGGTGCTCCGCCAGGCCAGCCCCGACGTGCTGATCGCGGACCTGGGCCCCGACCTGCCCGCGCTGCTGCCCCACCTGGCCTCCACCACCTCGGTCATCGAGCTGTCCGATGGACACGCCGCCGGCGCGGCGGCCCGCCCCGCGCGGGTGACCGTGTGCAGGAGCTTCGACCCGGGCGACGTCGCCGCTGCCGTGGAGCGGATCAGAACAGCCGGCCCAGGCCCAGATCGCCGCTGACCTGCAGGCGCAGCCGCGCCTGTCCCCGCGCATCCCGCGGGTGCAGCTGAGGACCGCCCTCCAGCGACAGCTGCGCGAACGTGCGCGCCACCAGCGGCAGCCGGACCGCCGCGCCCAGAGTCAGCCCGGCCACGGTCGACCGCCGCCCGCCCTGGCGGTCGACCTGCTGCCACCAGCGCTGCACCTCCGCGGCCACGAAGCCGCGCAGGTCGGCCCGTGAAAACGGACGCTCGTAGGCCAGCACCAGACCCGCCCCCAGGGCCGTGGTGGTCACCCGCGTGTCCACCGCCTGCAAGCGGGCGCGCCAGTTGACCAGGCGCGGGCCCACCTCGAACGAGCCGAGGCGCCAGCCCAGGTACAGCCGGGCGAAGGGCGCCGGGGGCGCGCCGCGCTGGGGCGGCGAGGACAGGCCGGCTCCCAGCGCCAGGGCGCGCGGGTGGATCTCCAGCTCCTCGCCCTTGAGCGCCACGGTCTGGTAGCTGCGCGCCTGGAAGTCGTCCTCGCTCAGCAGCACCTGCCCGCCCCAGGGCAGGCTGGCGTCCGCCAGCCATACCGCGCTCCGGCGGCGCACGTGCACCTGGTAGCGGCCGGCCGGCAGGGCCAGCTGCAGCGACTGGCCGGCGTGCTTGTCGGCCTCGGCGACGATGAAACGCGAGCCCTTCTCGGTGACCACCACCTGGCCATGGACCTCGGGCGGCAGGCGCAGCGAGGCGGCGCTCTCGCGCAGGTCGGTCAGCACCACCTCGCCCTGCCCGGCTATGTCGAAGCGGAAGGTGGGGTGCTGGATGGTGCGCGCGCGGGCGCTGGTGGCGTGCTGGGTCTGCGCGCTGGTGTAGGCGTGGGCCTCGGACAGGGTGACCCGTCCGTCGCCGTCGCTGTCGGCGGCGCCGCGCAGGGCCGAGACCAGGAAGTGGGTGAAGAACGACCCGCCCAGCGACTGGGCTTCCTGCGCCGCCTCGGCCTCGGCCGCCGCGGCCAGCACCACGCTGCCGGTCTGGGGCACGGGCAGCGCCGCCGGCACCACCGCGAAGCCCTTGGCGGTGGTCAAGGTCCCCGACCGGCAGGCGTCCACCAGGGCGATGCGCAGCCGGGCCCGGCTGCCGTCGAGGAAGGCGCGCACCTCGGCCCAGGAGATCTGCTCGGGCCCCAGGTGCAGCGACCGCTGATCGGCGTGGCCGGAGTAATAGAAGATCACGGTGGCGGGACCGGCCGCCGCCAGCGCCTCGGCCTGCCGCAGGGCCGCGCGCAGGGCCCGCGCATCGCCCAGGGCCAGCAGGAGATCCCGGCGGCTGACCCCGCCCAGCTCGGTCAGCACCTGGGCCATGCTCAGCGCGTCCCGCTCGGCAAAGCGCAGGGGCGGGTCGTCGAGGCCGCCGTGGTCGCTGCCCGCCACCACCGCGATCCGCCGCTCGGCCCGGGCGGCGCCGGCCGCCAGGCAGATCACCAGCAGCGGCGCCAGCGCCGCGCAGCGACCGGCGAGGCGGGGGCGGTCATTCACTGTCGTTGGGCACCACGAAGAAGGGGGCGAACTCGGTCGAGCCGACGATGAGATCGTCCAGGCCGTCACCGTTGGCGTCGAACAGGCCTCCACCCTGCCACGGGCGGGCCCTCACCGTGTCCAGCGGAGAAGGGATCCGGATCGACAGCGGCACGCTGAGACCGCCGTCGGGCCGGCTGCGGAAGATCAGCATGCCCTGGCTGTTCGGGCTGGCGAAAGCATCGATCGGGAAGTCCTGCAGCGGCACCACCAGGTCGCCGATCCCGTCGCCATCCAGGTCCCCCACCAGCAGGTCGACGGGCGTCTCGGCCTCCAGGGTGGCGTAGGCGGTGCGGAGCTCCGACCACGGTCGGTCACCTTCCTTGTGCGCCACGCCGACCACCAGCAGCGAAGGGCCCAGGTCCGGCAAGGTGGGCCGCAGGCGTCCGGCCATCAGCCGGGCGGTCAACGTGCGCCCGCGGCGCTCGATCCGCAGGTGCTTGTGCAGCGCCTCGAGGTTGCGGTCGGTGGTGGGGATGCGCAGCGGGCCCCGGTTACGGAAGCGGCCGGCGCCCTCGTTGATCAGGACGGCCTGGCCGTTGCGCTGGTACAGATCGAGGTCGCCGTCGCCGTCGATGTCCACCCCGTCCAGCGGCGCGAATGCGGGACCCGCGATCGTCAGCTCGACTGGGCGCAGTTCGCCGGCGGGAGCGCCCGCCGACGCGTACAGATCCAGACGCCCGCGTGGGTCCCGCAGGTCTTCGTCGACGCTTTCGTTGGTGACCAGCAGGTCGCAGCGGCCGTCGCCGTCGACGTCCCCGGTGATGAGGGTGGCGGGACTGTACTGCGTCCGCTGGCGCTGGGCGAGCACCCGGGGCGGCCCGGGCCCCTGGTCGCCGACGGCGACGGCCAGCAGGGAGGCGCCCATGTCAGCGGACACCAGCACCTCATCGCGGCCGTCGCCGTCGAGATCGCAGGCGGCCAGCCCATCGGCAACTGCGGGCAGATCGACGGTGCCGGCCAGGCGCAGCTGCGATCCGTACCGTTCGGTCACCGACACCGTCGACGATGCCGCGCTCACCGTCGACGATGCCGCGCTGGCCAGCCCGGGACGAGGGCCGAAGTGGCCAGCCTGGAGCAACGGGGCGAGCCGGGTCCCCCCCGAGGGCGACGGCCGCGGCGGCACATAAAGGGGCACCGGCAAGCGGGCGTAGTCGGTGAATGGCTCGTGCTGGCGGAACAGCCCGTGCGACAGCACCACGCCCTCCGGTTCCAGATGCAGCAGGTCCAGCAGCCCGTCGCCGTCGATGTCCACGAAGCGGTGGGGCAGCAGCGCGCGACGGAACTGGGTGGTGAAGGGCTCATCCATCCGATCCGCGATCTGGCCCTGGCGCCACCACTGGACCGACAGGTTCCCGGTGCACGACGCCAGGCTCAGCCGATCGCCAGCGGCTGGCAAGAACGGCCCGGCGTACATCACCGCGGTGCCGATGAAATCGTCGCCGTTCAGACACAGGGGCGCCAGGGGCTGCGCGGGCGCGAAGCGGCCGTCGCCGAGCCCGCGGGCGAAGGCGGCGTGCAGCACCACGTCCGGCAGGTCGTCGCCGGTGACGTCGCCGACCGCGAACTGCGCGTCGTGGGACAGGCTCTGCTCGGCCAGGCCGCTCCAGACGTCGTTGAAAGCGGGCGCCAGGGCCGTGTGCATCAACCCGTCGGTCAGGACCAACACCAGGTCGGTCAGCCCGTCGCGGTTCAGATCCGCCGCCGCCGGCGGGGGCATGATCAGCACGCCGAACGCCTCGCGCTGGTACCTGAGGTCCGGCTGCTCGCGCAGCAGCAACGGGGCAGCGTAGGGGCGTACGCGCCAGATCCGCAGGCGGCCCGGCAGCACCGCCAGCTCCAGGCCCGGGCCGGGGTCGAAGTCGCCGATGCGGACGTCGACGGGAGGCTGGCTGTTGTTCGAGACCTGGCCCAGCTCGCTCAGCGTTTGCAGGCGCAGCGGGCCGCCCGTCGGATCGCTCCACCAGACGCTCAGCTGGCCGGGGCTGGCCCAGGTGAGCAGGTCGGCCCGCCCGTCACCGTCCAGGTCGCCGGCGCCGGCGATCCGCGTATCGATGCCCAGGTCGCCAGCGAAGGTCTGACTGTGCGCCTGGCCGTCGGCGCTGCTGTACCACTCGAACGAGCCGCCGCGCAGGGCGATCACGTCGGGCCGCCCGTCGCCGTCGAAGTCGGCCACCGAGAAGTCGCGCAGGCTGGACGCCTGGTTGGGCCCGCCGAAGCTGAGCGCCGGGGCCAGGACATGCCGGCCGCCGAAGCCCACCCGGTCGACGCGGTAGAGCAGGCTCAAGGTGGCCTCGCCGGCCGGGCCGGACAGCACCACCGGCTGGTTGCCGGGCCGCTGCGGCGGCGCCACGAAGGTCAGCCGGGTGTCGGTCTGCGCGACGACGGTGGCCGCCACGCCGCCCACCCGCACCACCGTTGCGCCGCGCAGGTTGCGGCCGGTCACGGTCACCGCCTCGCCGCCCCGGGTGTTGACCAGCGGCGGGCTGATGGAATCGACGGCCAGGTTGACCGACAGGTCGGCATCGGCGACGGGATCGCCGCAGCCGAGCACGATCAGCAGCGGCAGCAGCACGGCGGACGCGAGCGGGTTGCGCCTGTTCATGGTCTCCGGAAGACGTCCGGATGGTCTGTGCTGGGAAGAGCGATTTCCTTGCTGATCAAGAACGACCGGAGGGCCACGTCCGGACGGACCGGCGGCACCGGCTCGACGCGCGGATCGGGGTGGCCGGCGGCGATGACCTGGCGCACGCGCGGCAGCTCGGCGGCCGGGTCGCGCAGGTCGTGGAACAGGGCCACGATGCGCTCCGGCCCGGGCGCGTCGTCCAGCACCAGGGCGGGCGGCGGCCCGCCCCCGCCCGGCGACCAGTCGAACAGCGGCTGCACGCGCCCGCCGGCGCCCCGGGAAAAGACGTGGACCGCGCGGAAGGGCCCCGGTGAAAGCTGCAGCTGCACGCCGTCGCCGGGGCGCAAC
>JBKPRZ010000734.1:0-12701 GCA_046734815.1 Myxococcota bacterium
TCCAGCGCCAGGGTGCGCTCGGCCGGGTCGAGCAGCTGGAACACCACCACCTCGTGACCGGCCGCGCGCAGCGAGGCCAGCGGCCGCTCGCACTCCTGCAGCGGCACCAGCAGGTCGGACAGCAGCACCACCATGCCCCGCCGGCGCAGCAGCTCGGCGGCGTGCTCCAGCGCGCGCCCCACCGCGGTGGCCCGTCCCTCGGCCGGGCGCTCCAGCGCCGCCAGCAGGCGGCGCAGGTGGCCGGGGCGGTTGCGCGCGGGCAGGTGATCGTCCACCTGCCCGGCGAAGGTGGTCAGCCCCACCGCGTCGCCCTGGGCGAAAAGGAAGGAGGCCAGGGTGGCCGCCAGGGTGGCGCCGTAGTCCGCCTTGCTCCAGCCGCGCGAGCCATAGGCCATCGACCGGCTGTGGTCGAACAGCAGGTGGCAGCGCAGGTTGGTCTCGTCCTCGTATTTCTTGACGTAGTCCCGGTCCGACCGCGCGTACAGCCGCCAGTCCAGGAACCGCACGTCGTCGCCGGGGCTGTAGGGCCGGTATTCGGTGAACTCGACCGAGAAGCCGTGATAGGGGCTGCGGTGCAGGCCCCGCCACAGCCCCTCGACCAGGCCGCGCGCGCGCAGCTCCAGCGACTGGATCCGCATCAGCGCCGCGACGTCGACGCCGGGGGTGGGACGGACCGTGCTCGCCTCGCTCACGCCCGCGCCTTTCCTCTACAGGCCGGGGACCGCCTCGATCAACCGTCCGATCAGCGACTCGACGGTCACGCCCTCGGCCTCGGCGCGGTAGGTGAGCAGGATCCGATGGCGCAGCACCGGCGCCGCCAGCGCGCGGATGTCGTCCGGCGTGACGTGGAAGCGCCCGTCCAGCAGCGCCCGGGTCTTGGCCCCCAGCACCAGGAACTGTGCCGCCCGCAGCCCCGCGCCCCAGCGCACCCATTCGTTGACGAAGGCGGGCGCGCCCTCGCGGCGCGGCCGCGACGCCGCCGCCAGCCGGACCGCGTAGCGCCCCACCTCCTCGGCGATCGGCACCGCCCGCACCACCCGCTGGAAGCGCAGCAGGTCCTGCGCCGAGAACACCGGCTGCAGGCGGGGCGGCTCCTGCGCGGTGGTGGCCAGCACCACCGCCAGCTCCTCGTTTTCAGGCAGGTAATCGATGAGGACGTTCAGCATGAACCGATCCAGCTGCGCCTCGGGCAGCGGGTAGGTGCCCTCCATCTCGATGGGGTTCTGGGTGGCCAGCACGAAGAACGGCCGGTCCAGCAGGTGCGCCACCCCGGCTGCCGTCACCTGCTGCTCCTGCATCGCCTCCAGCAGGGCCGCCTGCGTCTTGGGCGGGGTCCGGTTGATCTCGTCGGCCAGGATGACGTTGGCGAACACCGGCCCCTTGACGAACACCATCCGCCGGCCCTGGTCGGTCTCCTGCAGGATCTCGGTGCCGGTGATGTCCGCCGGCATCAGGTCGGGCGTGAACTGGATCCGCTGGAACTTCAGATCGAACAGCTGGGCCAGCGACTTGACCAGCAAGGTCTTGGCCAGCCCCGGCGCCCCGGTCAGAAGGCCATGCCCGCCCGACAGCACCGCGATCAGCAGCTGGTCGATCACGGCGGCCTGCCCGACGATCACCTTGGCCAGCTCGCCGGCGATGCGCTGTCGGGCCTGGCGGATCTGCGCCACCGCCTCGCGCTCGTCCTCGTATTGCTCCTGTGCGCTCATCGTGTTCGTCGCCGTTGTCGATGTTCGGTGTTCGTCGCCGCTGCTCGCGCCCGCTCGAGTCTGACCCGCGTCAGTGAGTCATGGCGTAAAAGATGATGTTGATGGCCATCGGGTAGCTCATCGGCTCGGAGTACTTGCGAAAATACGCCGGGTCCTCGGCCTCGCGCTCCCAGCCATCGCCCAGGTCGGTGTTGTGGCAGACGATCGCCATCATCCGGCCGTGGTCGTCGTACAGCGCCTTGTATTCGGCGTAAGGCGCGTCGAACCGTTCGGTGGTCAGCCCGGCCTGAAAGGCGTGGATCGACGGCACCTGGGGCTTGTGCTTCAGAGGGAAGACGGCGCTGAAGATCGGGTGGGTGACGTCCAGCTCCTTCGGCTCACGCTCGGGGAACACGCGCTTGATCTCGGCGTAGAAATTTTCCCACTCGCGCACGCCCCAGAAGTCGTCGACCATCAGGAACCCGCCGCCCAGCAGGTAACGTCGCAGCGCCTGCACCTCCTCGTCGGTGAACTGCAGGCCTCCAGGCTCCACCAGATAGATGAAGGGGTAGTCCGGCAGGGCGGGATCGGTCAGCGACAGCGCCTTGGGCCAGGGCGCTACCTTCAGCGACGTCAGCTGCTGCAGCCGGTAAGACAGGTACAGGTCCGCGGCCGGGTAGTCGGTCTCCCAGTCGTTGCCCCAGCGGCGGCGAAAGCCGGTGTACTTGACCCGCACGAAGGTGAAGACGTCGTCGGGGTTCTCCTTGTCGGTGTCCCACAACGGCACGCCCTCGCGGTCGGTCAGCTCCTCCGAGGGCTGCCCGAACACCACGCCGCCCGCGAGCAGGCAAAGCGGCACCAGGAGCAGCCGGCCCAGGCGCTGTCTCTGGCGCCGTCGCGTCATGGACTGGCCTCCCGGCGCCCGTTCAGGTCCAGCAGCAGCTGGTACCCGTCGCGGAACCGGGGGGCCTCGGCCAGCGCCTCCAGCAGGTGCTGCTTGGCCCGCCGGGGGTTGCGGCCGCGCAGCAGCTTGGCCAGCCGGTAGCGCGTCTCGACCTGATCGGCCGGCTCCAGCAGCAGCAGCTTCTCGTAAGCGGCCACCGCGCGGTCGGCCAGGACGGTCTTCTGGGGCGAGGTCTTCATCGGTTCCCTGGCGTTCTGGGCTTCCAGGGCCCGGCCGAGCGCGCGCCAGCCCGCTTCGGCCATGGGATTTACTGCCAGGAGCCGCTCGGCGTTGATGCCCAGCGCGCGATCATCGTGATCCGCCTCCGCCAGCTCGATCAGGCGGCTGTAGGCGGGCAGGGCGTCCGAGGCCAGCGTGCTCAGCCGCTCGAGCGCCTGACGCTCGTCGGCCGGGTGCCCCAGCTTGCGGTGCACGGCCGCCAGCAGCAGGTAGGCGTTGTCGGCCCCGTGCTGCTCCGGGTAAAGGGCGATGGCCCGCTCCAGCAGGGGCCGTGCCGCGGCGGCATCCCCATTGTTGACGAGGTGTTTCGCCTCCTCGATCAGCGCCCAGACGCTGTCGGGGTGCCTCTTGCGCCAGCGGGCCGCGATGCCGGCCAGATCGCCGCGGACCGCGTCCAGGTCGGGCTGCTCGAAGTCGGCCTTCGGGGCCAGCGCGTCGGCGCGCTTGCGGGCGAACGCCTCGAACGCCTTCTCCAGATCGGCCAGCGGCGCCGTCCGGGCCGCCAGCGCCTGGTTGATCTCCACGCCGGCGCCCAGGTCTTGCAGCACCGCGCGCAGCGCCTGGTCGCCGTAGCGGCTGACCAGGAACTCGACCACCAGCGCCGACTGGTAATAGGCGAACATCAGGTGCTCGGGCGTCCGCGGGCTGAGGAAGGCGCCGCTGAGCTTGCCGATGGGCGTGAGCTCCCCCTGCCGGATCAGCTCGCGGTAGCGCGGGGTCATGCTCTGGCCCCAGGTGGGCTCGTGGGCCAGCTCCTCGTGCACCGAGATACCCTCGCTGAGCCAGCGCGGGATCTTGTTGTGGGTCAGCCCCAGGGTCACCACGTGGGTGTATTCGTGCCACAGGACCGACCGCCAGCTGACCGTGGCGGCGCCCGTGCCGGCGGGGCTGTTCATGGTGATGAGCGGCCCGAAGCAGACGCCCAGGTAGCCGGCCCCGCCCGGCATCCCGAAGGTGCGCACGGCGAAGTCCGCCTGGTCGGGATAGATCTCCACCGACACGGGCGCGTGCGCCTGGTAGCCGTACTTGGCGTCGACCTTGCCGCTGACTTCCTTCAGCAGGCCCAGCACGTCGTCGGCGTACACGCTGGCCTCGTGGGGGACCATGCGCACGGTGAAGTTCTGCTGCCGCCGTGCCTCGAACCTGGCCAGGTTCGCGTGCAGGGTGACAAGGTTGTAGGCCACCACGTCGTAGCCGTCGCGCTGGTGGACCTCCTCGGCCAGCTGCCAGCCCTCGCGCTCCTGCCCCAGCCGCAGCAGGTCCTGGGCCAGCTGTGCCTTGGCCGGCAGGTAGCCGGGGTCGAAGGCCAGCGCCCGCCGCTGCGCCGCCGCGCCCTCGACGAAGCGGTACTTCTGCGACAGTTTGCGGCCGATCAGCGCGTCCACGGCAGGGTTGCGCGGGAAAGAGGCCAGGGCCCGCCCACGCGCGCGCTGCTCGCTGGCCGGGTCGTTGCCCAGGTGGGCCAGCACTGACTGGAAGGCCCACGCCGACGGCTCGCCGGCGTCGACCGCCAGCACCTTCTCGAGGGTGCGGCGGGCGGCGGCGTAGTCCTCGCCGTCGATCTCGTGCTCGGCCCGCAGCAGCAGCGCCCCCCGGTGTCGGGGGTTCAGGTGCAGGGCCGCGTCGATGGCGGCGGTCATCTCCTTGCGGTCGGACTCGTAGAAGGCGCGCGCCAGCCCGGCGTGCAGGTCGGCGTCGGCGCCGACGTATTTCAGCCCGCGCCGGAACCACTCGGCCGCCAGGCTGTCATCGTGCTTGTCCAGCGCCAGGCCGCCGGCGGCCAGGTAGGCGCCCCTGTACTTCGCGTCCCGCTTGGTCGCCTCCTCGAAGTAGGTGGCCAGCACGGTCTTGGGCTCGTCGCCCGCCAGCAGCGCCGCCTGGCCGGCGGCGACCAGGTCCTCGGCCGAGTCGATGGTGGTGCCGGGCGCGCTCACCGCCGTGCGCATCCGCGCCAGCACCTCCGCCGCCTTCTCGGTCTCGCCCGCCGCCCGGTAGACGTCGTGGGCCAGCATGAGCGTGGACAGGTCGGACGGGTAGCGGTCTACCAGGGCGGTCACCTGCTGGACGGCGCGCGGGCGCTGTCCGGTGATCAGCTGCGCCCGCACCAGCAGCTGCCGCCAGCCCAGGCCGGCGGCGCTGTCCTCCATCGCCGTGCGGGCGGCCGACTCGGCCTCGGCGTATTTGCCGGTGGCCAGTAGCCTCTCGGCCTGGGCCAGATCGACCGCCGCCCGGGCCGCTGGCGCGCCCGCCAGTGCCACGACCGCCATCGCGAACAGGCGGTGGAGGGCACCGCGCCGGCGCCTGCGCGCGCAGGGCTTGGACTGGAATGATCGCACCAGAAGTCCTCCGCCCGGCGCGGGGACCACGCCCGAGCGAGCGGCTAATCTAACACGCGCATCCGGGCCGGCCGCCCCCGGTGCGGGGGCGGCCTTTTGTCAAAAAACGATCGCTTCGCAAAGCGTCGCCCGAGCAGCGACGCTCGGAGGTTCCCGCCCGCCCCCTCGATCGGCGGTCACGCCGCGACGTCGGTGGCCACCGGGTCCGCTCCCGACGTCATCTCGAGGCTGACGGCGGCGGCGTGCAGGGTGGCGGCGATGCGGACGGCGTCGTGGACGTGCTCCTCGGTCAGGCCGCCGCCCAGCACCGCCTCCTCGTGCGCCCGCAGGCAGTTCTCGCAGCCGTTGATGGCGCTCACCGCCAGCGAGAACAGCTCGAACTCCACCTTGCTGGTGGCCGGGCGGGCCAGCCGGTTCATGCGCAGGCGGGCCGGCTTCTCCCCGTAGGAGGGTTTGCCGATCAGGTGGCGGAACCGGTAATAGACGTTGTTCATCGCCATCAGCGCCGCCGCCGCCCGGGCGTCCTCCACGACCGTCGCCTCCACCCCGGCGGCGGCCGCATCGGCCTGGACCGCCGCCAGCAAGCGTGGGTTGCGGGCGGCGATGGCCGAGGCGATCGCCACCCCCCAGCGCTGGGCCGGGCTCAGCGCTCCCCCCTGCAGGACCGAGGACAGGTTCAGCCGGATGTCCCGGGCCGCGTCGGGGATGGATTCGGAAAGAGCACCGAGCCCGGACATGTCAGGCGGCCTCCAGGGTCGGCTCGCCCGCGCGCCAGTTGCAGGGGCACAGCTCGTCGGTCTGGAACCCGTCCAGCAGGCGCAGCAGCTCGTCCACGCTGCGGCCGACCGACAGGTCGTTGACGCTGACGTGACGGATGATGCCGGTCGGGTCGACCAGGAAGGTCGCGCGCAGGGGCACGCCGTCCTCCCGGTGGCGGACGCCGGCGGCGGTCGACAGCTCCTGCTTCACGTCGGCCAGCATGGGGTAGGGGATGTTCTTCAGATCGGGATGGGTGCGCCGCCAGGCCAGGTGCACGTATTCGTTGTCGTGGCTGACCCCGAACACCTGGGTGTCGCGGTCGGTGAAGTCCTTGTAGCGCCGTCCGAACTCGGCGATCTCGGTCGGGCAGACGAAGGTGAAGTCCTTGGGCCAGAAGAAGATCACCTTCCACTTGTCGGGATCTCCGGCGGTGCTGAGGGGGGCGAACTCCTTGCCCTTCTCCAGGCTCACCACCCCGGTCATGGTCACGGACGGGAACTTGTCTCCAACGGTCAGCATGTCTCTCGGCTCCTTTTCGTTTCGGGTGTTTCGATCGTCTGTATTTGTTCTAGAGTTAGATGTCGTCTAATCGGAGGGCAGAAAAATCGGCCTCCACCTCCCGGGCCGCCCGCTCACGCGCGCTCGGAGCTCTTGCGGCGGCCGCGCAGCACCACCTGGTAGGCCCGCACGTCGTAGCCGCGGAGGCTCTGCACGTGTTTGACCTCCAGCGCTTCCCAGGGGACGTCGTGGATGCTGCCCGTCTCCTCGTCGAGGAAGTGGTGGTGCCTGTCGATCTTGGGGTCGAAGACCACGCGCCCCTCGGCGATCACCAGCGCCTGCAGCAGCCCCTTTTCCACGAACAGGTTCAGGGTGTTGTAGACGGTGGCGCGCGAGATGAACGGGAAGCTCCGCCGGACGCGGGCCCACACCTGATCCGCCGAGGGGTGCTCGTCGGTGGTGAGCGCGTATTGCGCCACCGCGACCCGCTGGGCCGAGGGCTGGATCCCCCGGTCCTTCAGCAGGGCTGCCAGGTGCGTCTTCACATCCCTTAGACTGCGTCTAAACAGAGACGTTGTCAAGTCGCCGGCGGCAGCACCTGGCGCAGCCGTTCGGCAGCCGCCTCGGCGGTGAGATCGCGCTGCGGCTCGGCCAGCATCTCGTACCCGACCATGAACTTCTTGACCGTCGCCGACCGCACCAGCGGCGGATAGACGTGCCCGTGCAGCAGCCAGTGCGGCTGCGGCCCGGGATCGAAAGGTGCCCCGTGCCAGCCCATCGAATACGGGAACGACACTTCGAACAGGCGGTCGTAGCCGGCCAGCAGCCGGCCCAGAGCGCCGGCGAGGTCGCGCCGCTCGTCGGCGGCCAGCTCGGGAAGGCGGGCCACCGGCCGGCGCGGGAGGATGAGCGTCTCGAACGGCCACACCGCCCAGAACGGCACCACCACCAGCCAGGCCGGCGTCTCCAGCACCACCCGCACGCCTTCGCGCAGCTCGCGCGCGCCGTAGTCGATCAGCAGCGGCCGGCCCTGGCTGGCCAGGTAGGCGCGCTGGTTGTCGTCCTCGGCCGCCGCCTCGTTGGGCAGGCTGCTCGAGGCCCAGATCTGGCCGTGCGGGTGCGGGTTCGAGCAGCCCATCAGCTCGCCCTTGTTCTCGAACGCCTGCACCCAGCGGTAGCGGCGCCCCAGCGTCTCGGTCTCGGCCGCGAAGGTGGCCAGCACGGAGTCGATCTGCGCGGGCGGCAGCTCGGCCAGGGTCAGGTCGTGGCGGGGCGAGAAGCAGACCACCCGGCAGGTGCCGGCCACGGCCTCGACCGACAGCAGCGGATCGCCCGCCGCTCCCGGCGCCGCCTCGGGCCGCAGCGCCGCGAAGTCGTTGTCGAACACGAAGGTGTCCTGGTAGGGCGGGTTCACCTGCCCGCTGGCGCGCCGGTTGCCGGGACACAGGTAACAGCCCGGGTCGTAGGGCGGGCGCTGGGTCCGGGCCTGCGTCTCGGTGCGCCCCTGCCAGGGGCGGTCCAGCCGGTGGGGCGAAACCAGCACCCACTGCCCGGTCAGCGGGTTGCGTCGCCGATGCGGCTGCAGCGCCGGATCCGCGCTCACGGCGTCCCCGCGTCCATGCGATCGAGCGGCAGCAGGTGGGCGCCGCGCGCCGGGCGCACCACGAAGGGCGTCGTCTCCCGCCCGGTGCGCCGGGCGTATTCGCCGGCCAGGATGCCGGCGATGTCCGCCGCCCGGTCGGTGCGGGCCAGGGTCACCGTGCAGCCGCCGAAGCCGCCGCCGGTCAGGCGCGCGCCCCAGACCCCGCCCGCGGGTCCGATGCCGCCGGCGATGTCGACCAGGGCGTCCAGCTCCGGGCAGCTGACCTCGTAGTCCTCGCGCAGCGACCGGTGGCTCTCGTACATCAGCGCCCCCACCGCCTGGTAGCCGTGCTCGGCCAGCGCCTGCGCCGCCTGCTCGGTGCGCGCGTTCTCGGTGACCACGTGGCGCGCCCGCCGGAACACCTCGGGCGTCATCCGATCGCGCGCCGCCTGGACGTCCGCGGCGCTCGCCTCGCGCAGACTGGGGACGCCCAGGACCCGCGCCGCCTCGGTGCACTCGGCCCGCCGGCGGGCGTAGGTCCCATCGGCCAGAGCGTGGCGCACCTGTGTGTTGGTCACCAGCACCACCACGTCGTCGCTGGGCAGGGGCACCGCCCGCACGGCATCGGTGCGGCAGTCGATCAGGAGCGCGCCGGCGGGGTCGCCCATGGTCGAGGCCAGCTGGTCCATGATCCCGCAGGGCACGCCCGCGAAGCGCTGCTCGGCCTGCTGACACAGGCGGGCGATCTCCAGCGGCGTCAGCGACAGCCCCGCCGCCGCGGCCAGGACGGTGGCGGCCCCCACCTCCAGGGCGGCGCTGCTGGACAGCCCGCCCCCCAGCGGCACGTCCGACAGCACCACCACGTCCAGCGCCGGCATCCCAGCGCCCCGCTCCAGCAGACCGGCCACCACTCCCCGTACGTAGCTGGCCCAGCCGGGGCCGCCCGGCTCGACCGGAGCGCGCAGCGGGATCTCCGTCGAGCTGTTCAGCTCCCGGCTGTGGACCAGCAGGCTGCCGCGTCCGGCGTCGGCCGCTGGCGCCGCCGCCAGCACGGCGTGGCGGTCGATGGCCATCGGCAGGACGAAGCCCTCGTTGTAGTCGGTGTGCTCACCGATCAGGTTGACCCGGCCGGGCGCGGCCGCGATCCAGACAGGGCTGCGACCCAGCCGTCGCTGCAGCAGGCGTCCGGCCTGATCGGCCAGGTCGCGCAGCGCGGGCGGGATCAGCAATAGGACTCGACCATCTTGATGATGTCCTCGAACCGGAAGGGCTTGCGCAGCACGTGCCTCACGTTCGAGGGCGGCTGCAGGGTACGACCAGCGGTTATCACGATGACGGGGATGTTGGCCAGCCCCGGATCGCTCGTCTGTTCCTCCCGGAACTCGAAGCCATCCATCACCGGCATCATCAGGTCCAGGAAGATCAGGCAGGGACGCGAATCGCCCGTGCGCAGAACGTCCAGTGCCTCGCGGCCGTTGCGCGCCACCGTGACCTGCATGCCGGCGTCGGTGAGCAAGCTGGCAAAGGACTCCCGGATGTCGTGGTCGTCGTCCACCACCATCACGTGGCGGGGCTGGACCGACGTCATCGCTCCCGAAGATCGTATGCTGGTAGACGGCACAAATCGGCAGTCTAACCCGTGTTCCGGAAGATGTCGGCCGGGACGACCAACTCGTCGGCCCCCCTGACCAGGCTTGGTCCCGGCAGGTCCGCCCCCGACGCTGCCCGATGGCGCGTCACCCGCCGCGATACACCCGGGGGACCCGCGTGTTGATCGTGGTGAGCACCTCGTGGGCGATGGTGCCGGCCCAGCTGGCCAGGTCTTCGATGCGGATCGCGTCGTCGCCCTGCGCGCCCAGCAGCACCGCCTCGTCGCCGTTGAAGGCCTCGTCCCAGCCGATGGCGACCATGACCTGGTCCATGCAGATCCGCCCGACCACCGGGTAGCGCTTTCCGTGTAGCAACACCTGGGCCTGTCCAGACATGGCCCGGCCGTACCCGTCTCCGTAGCCGACCGGCAAGGTGACCACCCGGGTCAGCTCGGCGGGCGCCCACTCGGACCCGTAGCTGACCGGGTTGCCGGGCTTGACCACCTTGAAGAACACCACCCGGGTGGTCCAGCGCGCCGCCTGCCCCACCGGGATGGTCAGCGGCACCGCCGGCGACGGCGACGCCCCGTAAAAGAGGATGCCCGGCCGCACCAGGTCCAGGTGGCTGTCGGGCAGCTGCAGGATCGCGCCCGAGCTGGCGGCGTGCCGCAGCGGTGTCGGCAGCGAGCGCCGCTCGTAAAAGCGCAGCACCTCGGCGAAGCGTTCCAGCTGCAGGCGCGCGTGGCCCACCTCGGGGCTGTCGGCGTTGGCCAGGTGGGTGAAGATCCCTTCCACCCGGACCCGGCGGCAGCGCAGCGACTGTTCCAGCAGCGGCTCGGCGTTGTACCACTGCACGCCGATGCGCCCCATGCCGGTGTCGATCTTCAGGTGGACGGTCGCGGTCCGGTTGGCCGCCGCCGCGGCCTCCTCGATGGCGCGCAGCTTGTCCACCGACGAGGCGGTGAGGGTGAGGTCGTTCTCCAGGAATTGGGGGATCTGCGAGCCGATGATCCCGCCCAGCACCAGCACCGGCATCCGCACGCCCTGCTGCCGCAGGCGCAGGCCCTCTTCCAGGTAGGCCACGCCCACCGTGGGTGCGCCGATCCGCTCCAGCACCCGCGCCACCTCGCACAGCCCGTGCCCGTAGGCGTTGGCTTTCAGGATGGGCATCACCCGCGCCGGCGCGACGTGAGCCGCGATGGCGCGGTAGTTGGCCGCCAGGCGATCGAGGTCGATCTCCAGGTGCGTCGGCCGCAGGCCTTCGGTGGCGATGGTCGGCTCGTGCAGCGGGGTCATCGAGAGGGCGGGATCCAGGGTAGCGGGTCGGCAACGCGCCGGCCAGCCGGTGCCGGGACCGTGGTATGCGGAGATGTGGCCTACGACCTCGCCCCGGTGAAGGCGCCCCGTCTGGCCGGAGCGGCGCTGCGGCTGCTGGCCCGCTTGCTGGAGATCCCGCTGGTGCTGCGGCTGCTGGCTCCGCGGCTGCTGGCCGACATGGGGATCTCGGCGTTTCGACGGCGCCCCACCAGGGCCGCGCCCACCTTCTTGCCCTGGACCGAGCCGGACCCGGACGCCCGCGCGCGGCCGGTGGTGCCGCTTCTCGGGTTGCCGCGGCCGGTGCGGCCCGCCGGCGCGGTGGTCGGGGGACCGGTGGGCGTCGACGACTACCGGCGCGCCTACGAGGAGGGCCGCAGCAGCCCGGAAGCGGTGGCCGAGGCGGTGCTGCGCGCGATCCGCGACTCGAACGAGCAGCAGACCCCGCCGCTGCGGGCGATGATCGCCTGCGACGAGGAGGACGTGCGGCGGCAGGCGCGCGCCTCGGCCGAGCGCTGGCAGCGGGGCGCGCCGCTGTCCTGGCTGGACGGAGTGCCGGTGGCGGTCAAGGACGAGCTGGACCAGGTGCCCTACGCGACCGGCGCGGGCATGCGCCTGCCCGGCAGCCGTCCCGCGGCCGCCGACGCCACCCCGGTGGGCCGCCTGCGCGCGGCGGGGGCGCTGCTGGTGGGCAAGGCGAACATGCACGAGATGGGGCTGGGCGTGACCGGGCTGAACCCCCACACCGGTTTTGCCCGCAACCCCTGGAACCCGCAGCACATGACCGGAGGCTCCTCCAGCGGGCCGGGCGCCGCGGTGGCGGCGGGCCTGGTGCCCATCGCGCTGGGCGCTGACGGCGGCGGCTCGATCCGGATCCCGGCGGCCCTGTGCGGGGTGGTGGGGCTGAAGGCCACCTTCGGGCGGGTCAGCGAGCGCGGCGCTTTCCCGCTGTGCTGGAGCGTCGCCCACGTCGGCCCTCTGGCCGCCAGCGCCCGGGACTGCGCGCTGGCCTACGCGGTCTGCGCCGGTCCCGACCCCGCCGATCCCACCTCCGCCGCCGGCCCACCGGTGCAGGTCGATGCGCTGACCGGCCAGATCGCGGGCCTGCGGCTGGGCGTCTACCGCGCCTGGTTCCGCGACGCCGACGCCGAGGTGGTGGATGCGTGCGAGCGGATGCTCGGGTTCTTCGAGAAGCTGGGCGCCCGCCTGCAGGAGATCGACATCCCCGATCTGGAGCCGCTGCGGGTGGCCCACGCCGTGACGATCGTGACCGAGATGACCAGCGCCATGCAGAGCGTGTACGCCGCCGGCCAGCAGGACCGGCTGTCGGCCGAGACGCGCATCAACCTGGCGCTCGGGCGCACCTTGACCGGCCGCGACTACCTGCAGGCCCAGCGCGTCCGCACCGAGTGCATGGCGAACTTCCGCCGCGCCCTCGACAAGGTCGACCTGATCCTCACCCCGGCCACCGCGCGCCCGGCCCCGCCCATCCGCCCCGACGCGCTCCCGCACGGCGAATCGGACCTGGTGACGCTGTCCGAGCTGATGCGTTTCATCCTCGCCCCCAACTTCGCCGGCCTGCCCGCCATCAGCTTCCCCGCCGGCTACACCGCCGGGGGCCTGCCCATCGGCATGCAGGCCATCGCCCGCTGGTGGGACGAACACCACCTGCTGCAACTCGCCCACGCCGCCGAGCCCGCCGTCGAGCCGCGCCGCCCCGCGGTCTTCTACCAGCCGCTGTCGTCATGAGGT
>JBKPRZ010000735.1:0-4972 GCA_046734815.1 Myxococcota bacterium
GTGGTACTTCGTCTTCAAGATGATCCACGTCGGCGCCGCCGTGGTCTGGGTCGGCGGTGGGCTGTTCATCGCCGCCTGCGCGATCGTCGCGGAGCTCGCGAACGACGACGACCAGCTGCTGCTGATCGGCCGGCTGGCCGACCAGGTGGCCTCGAAGCTGTTTCCGCTGATGTCGTTCGTCGTGCTCGGGTTCGGAATCGCGATGACCGCCAACGGAGACATCGGCTACGACCAGTTCTGGATCATCTTCGGCCTGATCGCGTGGGCGGCCTCGGCGGCGACGGGGATCCTCTTCCTCACGCCCGAGACGAAGCGGCTGACGAAGGCGATGACCGAGCGTGGCCCGCAGGACCCCGAGGTGCAGACGCGCCTGCAGCGGATCCTGCTCGTGCTGCGCATCGACGTCGCGGTGATGCTGCTGATCGTGTTCGACATGGTCGTCAAGCCCTTCAGCTGAGCGGCCCGGGAACCATCGGGATCGTGAGGGCACACGGTCCTCTACTTGGGCTGGCGCTAGCCGGCTGCGTCGCGCTCCTCCCGTCCGCCGCGAGCGGCGGGACGAAGGTCGCGACGTGCGGCGAAGACCAGGTGCCGACCGCGACGACGGCGGCGCTCGCCGGCCCGAAGAGCGTCACCGGTGTGCTCGCGGTCTGGTCGTGGGGAACGGTGCCGTGCGTGCTGGACTCGCGGCTCGCGTTCACGGTCAAGCGTTTCGCGCGACAGGTCTCGACGGGCGGGGCGGTTCGGTCAGTCCACCGCAACCCGGCTGTCGTCCACGTTCACGCGCTGCTCGGGCCGGGCGCGGTGTTCACGGCTGCGTGGCGATGGCGGAACTGGTGCGGAGCGCGCGGTCGCTTTCAGTTCCAGCCGAGCTTTGGCCAGTGGCCATATCTCGCGGCTCCCGCGACCGTCCGGGCACCCGCGTGCTCGAGGCGCGCGGCCTCCTCGACGCTGACGCGCGTGCCGGTGGCCCTCCGGCGCTGCGCGGCCGGCTCCCTGCGAGTGCGGCCCGGAGTCCGCGGCGGGTTCATGCAGAGCCTGATCGTCGGCGCCGGGATCGGGCTGCGCGAGCGCGAGAGCGCCTGCCTGCTGACCCGTGCCGAGGTCGAGTTCACCCTTGAGCAGCAGGTCGCCGACCAGTGGACGACGTTGCAAGCCTACGGGAACGCCGGCCGGAGGCTGCTCGGAGCGCTGCTAACGCCCGGCGGCGGCGACGCCCAGGCGTTCTGGGCCTGGCGAAATTGGTGCGCCCGCGGCGGTCCCTTCCGCACCGTCGCCAGGGTGGGCGGCCGCGTCGTGGTGGGCCCTTCCTTCACGGACTCCCCTGTCTGCGTCGACCCCGGGTCGCCGTCGACACTCGCCCCGAGCTTCGGACACAGTTGAATCCCTAGAATCGAGCCGTGGACTTCGAGACCAGAGCGATCCACGACGGGCAGGAGCCGGACCCGGCGACCGGGTCGGTGACGGTCCCCATCTATCAGACCTCCACGTACGTCCAGGATGCGGTCGGCGAGCACAAGGGCTACGACTACTCGCGCGTCGCCAACCCGACGCGGACGGCGCTGCAGCTCTGCCTCGCCTCGCTCGAGGGCGCCGAGCACGGCGCCGCGTTCTCGTCAGGCCTCGGCGCGACGACGACGCTGATGCACCTGCTCAACCCGGGCGACAAGGTCGTGGCGGTGGCAGACGTCTACGGCGGCGTCTACCGGATGTTCTCGCAGGTCTACGGACCGAAGGGCTACGAGTTCGAGTGGGTGCCGGCAGACGAGGTGAATGCGAACCTCGCCGAGCACCTGGACGAGAAGACGCGGATGGTCTGGCTCGAGACGCCGACCAACCCGCTGCTGAACGTCGTCGACATCCGCGCCGCGGCCGAGGCGGCACACGCGGCCGGCGCGCTCGTCGTCGTCGACAACACCTTCGCGTCCCCGTACCTACAGCAGCCGCTCGCCCTCGGCGCCGACGTGGTCGTCCACTCGACGACGAAGTACCTCGGCGGCCACTCCGACCTGGTCGGCGGCTTCATCGCCACGAACGACCACACGATCGCCGAGCGTGTGCTCTTCCTGCAGAAGTCCCTCGGCGCAGTGCCCGGGCCGTTCGACTCCTGGCTCGTGCTGCGGGGGATCAAGACGCTCGCCGTCCGGATGCGCGAGCACTGCCGCAACGCGCACGCGATCGCGGCCTTCCTCGAGCGCCATCCGAAGGTTGAGCAGGTGCTCTACCCCGGCCTGCCTGGACATCCGGGCCACACGATCGCCGCGCACCAGATGCGCGACTTCGGCGGGATGGTCTCGTTCCTCGCCGAATCGGAGGAGGAGGCGGTCGCGATCTGCGCCCGCACGAAGATCTTCCAGCTCGCCGAGAGCCTCGGCGGCGTCGAGAGCCTGATCGAGCATCCCGCCCGCATGACCCACGCCTCGACCGCGGACGCCCCGTTCGCGGCGCCGCGCAACCTCGTGCGGCTCTCGGTCGGGCTCGAGTCGGCGGAGGACCTGGTGGCCGATCTCGAGGCCGCGCTCGTCCGCTCGACGGCAACCGCCGGCGCCTGACGCGTGCCGCGCGTCCCGGTGCCGGCCGAGGTCGACGACTTCCTCCGGCTTCCGAACCCTGCCGTCGTCGCGACGATTCGCCCCGACGGCTCGCCACACACGGTGCCGACGTGGTACGACTGGCAGGACGGCCGCGTGTTGCTGAACATGGAAGACACCCGGCTGCGGCTCCGGTACCTGCGTCGAGACCCGCGGGCAGCACTCACGGTGCTCGGTAGCGGCGAGGACGGCTGGTACACGCACGTCAGCCTGCTCGGCCGGGTTGTCTCGATCACGGACGACGAGTCGCTCGAGGACATCGACCGCCTCGCGCTTCGCTACACGGGCCGTCCCTTCCGCAAGCGCGACATGCCGCGCGTGAGCGCCTGGCTCGAGCCGGAGCGCTGGCACGGGTGGAGCTGATGCCCGACCCGCTCGACCTGCGCCACCTCGGGCACGAGCGCGTGATCGGCTCGTACCTGCTCGAGACCGACGACGGGCCCGCGCTGCAGGACTGCGGGCCGACGACCTGCGTGCCCGAGCTGAAGGCCCGGCTCGCCGAGCGCGGGCTCGCGCTGACCGACGTGCGCCACCTGCTGCTCTCGCACATCCACCTCGACCATGCGGGCGCCGCCGGCGTGCTCGTCCGCGAGCATCCGGGGCTGCAGGTGCACGTCTCGGAGGTCGGCGCGCCGCACCTGGTCGACCCGAGCCGGCTGGAGCGGAGCGCGAGACGGCTCTACGGCGACGACTTCGACCGGCTCTGGGGTGAGCTCGCGCCCGTGCCGGAGGCGAACGTCCACCCGGTCGCCGACGAGACGCTCGGCCTCGCGACCTTCCCGAGCCCCGGCCACGCGGGCCACCACGTCTGTTACCTCGACCGTGACGGCACGCTCTACGCGGGCGACGCGGCGGGCGTGCGCATCAGCCCGAGCGAGTTCGTGCTGCCGCCGACCCCGCCGCCGGAGGTCGACCTCGAGGCCTGGGAGCGGACACTCGACGAGCTCGAGCGGCGCGGCCCGCAGCGCCTCGCGCTGATCCACTTCGGCGTCTTCGACGACGTCGGCCGCCACCTCGACGAGCTGCGCCGCCGGCTGCGCGAGTGGTCGGAGCGCGTGCGCGACGGCGCGACCGAAGAGGAGTTCGCCGCCGAGGCGGAAGCAGACCTCGGCGAGGACCGCGACGCCTACGAGCAGGCGATGCCGTTCTGGCAGTCCTACGCCGGCCTCCGGCGCTACTGGGAGAAAAACGCTGCGTAACCTCGCCCCACTCCGCGAGCGCGAGTTCCGGCTGATGTTCGGCGCGCGGACGATCTCGTTCGTCGGCAGCGCCTTCGCGAACGTCGCGCTCGCCTTCGCCGTGCTCGACCTGACCGGCTCGAAGGCCGACCTCGGCTACGTGCTCGCGGCGCGCACGGTGCCGACGATCGTGTTCATGCTCGTCGGCGGCATCTGGGCCGACCGCCTGCCGCGCCACCACGTGATGGTGGCCTCGAACGTGATCTCCGGGCTGAGCCAGGCCGCGATCGCGGCCCTGCTCTTCCTCGGGCACGCGCAGATCTGGCAGCTCGCTGCGCTGGCCGCGGTCAACGGCGCCAGCAGTGCGTTCTTCTTCCCCGCCTCGTCCGGGATCATCCCGCAAACCGTCCCGGAGTCCCTGCTGCAGGAGGCGAATGCCATCCTGCGCCTCGGCCGGAACGGCTCGGTGATCTTCGGCAGCGCGGCCGCCGGACTGATCGTCGCGGCGACAAGCCCCGCGACAGGCCTCGCGGTCGACGCCGCGTCCTTCCTGCTCGCTGCGGCGCTCACCGCGGCCATGCATCTGCCGTCGAGCCTGCACATGGAGAAATCCAACTTCGTCGCCGATCTCGCCCTCGGCTGGCGCGAGTTCACCTCCCGCGCCTGGCTGTGGACGATCGTGCTGCAGTTCGGGATCGTGAACGCCGTCGAGCAGGGCTCGCAGAGCGTGCTCGGCCCGGCCGTCTCCGCCCAGCACTACCACGGGGCGGCGGGCTGGGGCCTGATCGGCGCCGCCCAGGCGATCGGCCTCGTGGTCGGCGGCCTGATGATGCTGCGGGCGCGGCCGCAGCGGATGCTTCTGGTCGCGACGCTCGCGATCATCCTCACGACGCCGTTCCTGTTCGGGCTCGCGATCCCGCTGCCGCTCGTCTCGGTGCTCGTGCTCGCCTTCGCAGCGGGCCTCGGGATCGAGACCTTCGGCGTCCTCTGGGACACGACGATGCAGCAGGAGATCCCGCAGGACCGGCTCTCGCGCGTGTACTCCTACGACGCGCTCGGCTCGTTTGCCCTGGTCCCGGTCGGCCTGGCCGTTGCCGGCCCCGTCGCCGAGGCGATCGGCACCCGCCCGACGCTGATCGCGGCCGGAGTACTCAGCCTCGGCGCGACGCTCGCGGTGCTGTTCGTCCCCGAGGTGCGCGAGCT
>JBKPRZ010000736.1:0-20839 GCA_046734815.1 Myxococcota bacterium
CTCGTGCGCCGTGCTCTGCAGCGCCCAGCGCAGGGCCCGCTCGAGATCGGCCGGACCGGCCTCGGCTTCCATCGGCTGGGTGAAGCTGCGCAGGTCGGCGACGATGCGGCGGACCCGATCGGCAGCCAGGCTGCTGTCGCGCACCAGCTCGCGCAGCGTATTCGGCTCCAGCCGGGACGCGCCGTCCCTGCCCAGGCTTTCCTCCAGCATGGCCAGGTTCGCCAGGATCACCGCCAGTGGGTTGTTCACCTCGTGCGCCACCCCGGCGGCCATGGTGCCCAGGGCGGCCAGGCGGTCGGCCGCCTCCAGCCGACGCTGCAGCGCCCGGCGGTCGGTCAGGTCGCGGAACACCAGCACCGCGCCCAGCACCTTGTCCTCGTCCGACAGGATGGGCGCCACGTCCAGGTCGATGGCGCGTTTCTCGCCGCCCCGATCCAGCAGCAGGCTGTCAGCGGGCAGCGACTTGCCCCGCCGATCGGTCAGCACCTCGGCCAGCGCGGCATCGATCGAGGTGGTCTCACCCCGGGCCGCCTGCAGCCGCACCACCTCACCCACCGGCCGCTGCTGCGCCTGCCCGAAGCTCCAGCCGGTCAGCGACTCGGCGCGCGGGTTCATGAAGCTGACCGCGCCGTGCAGATCGGTGCACAGGACCGCGTCGACGATCGAGTTGAGCACCGTCGAGAACCAGCGCTCGCTCTCGCGCAGCCGCGTCTCCAGCGTGTGCCGCTCGAGCGCGATCTCGACCGAGGTCAGAAGGTCGCTGATCTTGAACGGCTTGACCACGTAGCCGTAGGGCGAGCTGCGCTTGGCCCGCTTCAAGGTGGCTTCGTCGGCGTGCGCGCTGAGGAAGACCACCGGCACGCGAAAACGGTCCCGCAGCTCCTCCGCCGTCTGGATGCCATCGCGCAGGCCGCGCAGGCGAATGTCCATCAGCACCAGGTCGGGCCGCCGCTGCGCGGCTGAACGGATCGCCTCGTCGGCGGTCGAGGCGCGGGCGCTGACCACGTAGCCCAGCTCGGTCAACGTCGACTCGATCTGGTCGGCGATGGTGGCCTCGTCCTCGACCACCAGGATGCTGGCTCCGGTCGTCACAACCGCGTGCACCGTTGGATCCATGGTCCGAAAGCCCCTGCCGAGCCCCGCGATTGTAAGAATCTAGACCACTGCCGGCCATCCGGTCAGTCGCTTCAAGCGCTTGGTGTGTTTTAGGGCCGCGCGGCAGGGGATTCCCGGTGCATTCGCCGTCGGGTTTGCCCTAAAGTAGCCGCCGCCATGAACGACAGACACCTTCACTGTGTGCGCCGCGCTCTGGTACTGGTCGGGCTGAGCCTGGCGGCGGGATGGGGCTGTGGCACCAGCAGCTCGTCGGTGACCGACGAACAGATGGTCGCCGAGGCGACCACGCCGGCCCCCCCGCCGGTCGCGTCGATCCCGCCGCCTCGACCGGATGCGCCGGACATGGACTGGTGGCGCAAATCGATGGAGACGGCCAACGACCGGCTGGCCTGGTTCCGCGAGGCGCGCTTCGGGATGTTCGTTCACTGGGGCGCCTATTCGCACGCCGGCGGCATCTGGGAGGGCAAGCCGATCGAGGGCTACGCCGAACATCTGATGCGCCGGATGAAGGTCCCCACCGCGGTGTACCGCGACAAGGTGGTGGCCCAGTTCAACCCCACCCAGTTCAACGCCGACGAGTGGATCAGCCTCGCCAAGAAGGCGGGCATGGCCTACTTCATCATCACCTCCAAGCACCACGACGGGTTCGCCATGTACGACTCGGACGTGAGCGACTACAACGTCGTCAAGGCAACGCCCTGGAAGCACGACCCGATGAAGGACCTGCGGGAGGCGTGCAAGAAATACGGCGTGAAGTTCGGCTTCTATTACTCGCACGCCTGGGACTGGCACCACCCCGACGCCCCCGGCAACGACTGGGAGCGCGACAACCCCGGCGGTGACCGCCGCCTGTTCGGCGCCAAGTGGTGGGACATGAACCCGGCCTTCCGAACGCGCGCGCACAATTACGTCGAGACCAAGGCCATCCCGCAGGTGCGCGAGCTGATCGCCAAATACGACCCCGACATCATGTGGTTCGACACGCCGTCGAAGATGCCGCCCGACGAGAACATCCGGGTGCTCAAGGCGGCCCGCGAGGCCAAGCCCACCCTGGTGGTCAACAGCCGCATCGTCGGTCCGGTGCCGGTGACCCCGCTGGCCGGCTTCGGCGACTACAAGTCGACCACCGACAAGCCGGCCGAGTTCCCACCGCAAGAAGGCGCCTGGGAAGGGATCCCCACCACCAACGAGTCATACGGCTGGCACCAGGGCGACAACAGCCACAAGCCGCCCTCGCACTTCGTGCAGCTGCTGGCCAAGGCCTCGGCCCGCGGCGGCAACATCCTGCTGAACATCGGCCCCATGGGCAACGGCAAGATCGATCCCAAGGACGTCGCCATCCTCGAGGGGATCGGCGAGTGGATGAAGACCAACGGCGAATCGATCCGCGGCACCGACCGGACGCCGCTGCCCGTGCAGGCCTGGGGCGAGTCCACCCGCAAGGGCAGCAACCGCGTCTACCTTCACGTCCTGCACTGGCCCCGCAAGGGACGCATCGTCGTCGGCGGTCTGAAGTCGCCGATCCGCCGTGCCTACCTGCTGGCCGATGCCAAGCACAGCGCGCTGCCCACCCGGCGGCTGGGCGAGCTGGACTGGCAGGTGCAAGGCCCCGCCAAGGCGCCGGACAGGACCGACACCGTGGTGGTGGTCGAGACCGAACGTGAGGTGATCGCCGACAAGGCCCGGCTGCTGAGCACCGACGTGCCCTCCGATACGCTGCGCGCCTTCGACGGACAGCTGAAGGGCGGGCTGGGCTACGGGGCGGGCAAGGCGCGCGACGCTTACGTGATCGGCTGGGACAATTCCAGCGAGTCGGTGCGCTGGCCGGTGCGCCTGCTCAAGCCGGCCAGCTTCGACGTGGCCATCAGCTACGACGCCGAGCCGGGCTCGGCCGGTGGCACCTTCGCGGTCAAGCTGGGCGACAAGACCTTGGACGGCACCGTCGGCAAGACACCGGCCGCGCCGGTCTCGCTGGGCAAGGTCAGCCTGCCGGCGGGCAGCTTCGAGATCGCCGTCGAGGCCACCAAGATCCAGGGCGGCGAGCTGTTCAAGCTCAGGGGCCTTACACTCACGCCGGCCGGCGAAGCGGTCTCCCGAGGAGAAGCACCACCGTCGCAGACCGCCTCGCGCTGAACCCGACCGTCGAGGCCGGCGGAGGTGCTACTCTGCCGGCCACCATGGCAAAGTCCGCCTCCCCGGTCACGCGCACGCAGTTTCTCGAGAAGGCCGAACCGGTCAAAGTGAACATCAACGGCCAGGAGATCGTGGCCGACAAGCGTGAGTTCTCCACCGGCTCGTTCGGCTGGTACTACAACGGCAAGATCAACATCACCGTCGACGGCAAGCCGCTGAGCATACAGGTAGGTCTGAATCTGACGGTCGTGGGCAGCAAGGACGCCGAGCGGTAAAGCGCGATACACGACCGAACGAGGGGATTGCGCTATCCTCACGCGGTGAGTGACGCAAGCCGGAGCACCCCGGCGCTCGAGGCGACCATCCTGTCGACGCGCCTGTCCGGCGCGGCCGACCCCGCCGGCGCGGACTCCCTGGTGGGCGGCCGCCTGAAGCACTTCGAGGTGCGCCGGTTGCTCGGCCGCGGCGGCATGGGCGCCGTGTACCTGGGCAACGACACCTCGCTCGAGCGCTCGGTCGCGCTGAAGGTGCTGTCGTCGGACATCGCTCACGACCCCGAGGTAGTGGCCCGCTTCGTGCGCGAAGCCCGCGCCCAGGCGCGGCTGCGCCACCCCAACGTCGCGCAGATCTACTTCATCGGCCAGCAGGAGGAGGTGCAGAACGGCGCGCACTTCTTCGCCATGGAGTTCCTGGAGGGGCCCGCGCTTGACGAGGTGCTGGCCCAGCGGCGGCTGCCCTGGGCCGAGGCGCTCGACTACACCATCGCCACCGCGCGCGGCCTGCGCGCCGCCCTGGCTCACGGCTTCATCCACCGCGACGTCAAGCCCTCGAACCTGGTCCTCGACCGCGAGGCCGGCATCAAGATCCTCGACTTCGGTCTGGTCAAGAGCCTGCACGGCGACGCCGAGCTGACCCGCAACGGGGCCATCATCGGCTCGCCCCTGTACATGGCGCCCGAGCAGGGCCGCGGCGAAGACGTCGACCACCGCGCTGACATCTACTCGCTGGGCTGCGCGCTTTACCACATGTTGACCGGCCGCCCGCCCTTCTCCGGCCCCTCGCCGGTGGGGGTCATCGCCATGCACATGAGCGAGACGCCGGCCAAGATCCGCAGCCTGGCGCCCGAGGTCCCCGAACGGCTGCAGCAGGTGGTCGAGCGCATGATGGCGAAGGCACCCGCCGACCGGCCTGCCACCTACGACGACCTGATCGCCGGGCTGGAGGCGGTGGGCTCGGCCCAGCGCGAGCTGTCCGGCTTCAAGTCGCGGGCGGTGGCCCTGGCCATCGACCTGGCGCCCGTGCCGCCGCTGGCGTACCTGGCGGGCGCCTGGATCAGCCCCTTCGTGGTCGCCTACTTCATCCTCTGCCAGCGGCTGACCGGCCAGACCCTGGGCAAGCGCATCCTGAAGCTGGCCGTCACCGACCGGCAGGGCGCGCGTCTGTCATGGAAGACGGCCATCCTCCGCTTCGTGGCCTTCGCCTGGGGCCCGATCGCCTGGACGCTGCTCGGCGCCAGCGTCTATTTCATCCATCGGGGCCAGCGCGTCTCGTTCGAGCTGTCCCACCTGACCAAGCAGCAGCTGGTCGAGCCGCTGCTGTACGTGGGGATCGCCGCGGTCATCTTCGTGGCCTACCTGTGCGGCTTTCTGCTGGCCGCCTTCCACCCCAAGAAGCTGGCCCTGCACGATCTGCTGTCCGGGACCGAGGTCCGCTACAAGGGCGGCGCGGAGACCGCCGGGCGGATCGCCCGCTTCCTGAAGGCGACCACCCGTTTCCGGCTGCCGAAATAGCGCCGCTCGGCCGTCAGCCGTCAGCCGTCAGCCACCTTGGACGGCGAGCTCGTGGTCGATGATCTCCTTGAACTTCTCGAACGGCTGCGCGCCCGACAGCGGCCGGCCGTTGATGAAGAACGCCGGCGTCCCGTTCACACCCGCCTCCTCGCCCGCTTTCTTCGATGCGTCGACCGTGGGCGCCTTCTCCCCCGAGTCCAGGCACTTGTCGAACTTCCCCGCCTCGAGGCCCAGGTCCTTGGCGTGCTGTTTCAGCTGCCCCACCTCCAGCGCGCGCTGGTTCGCGAACAGCTTCTCGTGCATCTCCCAGTATTTGCCCTGGTCCTGCGCGCACAGCGCGGCTTCCGACGCCTTCTGCGCGCGCGCGTGGAACGGCAGCGGGTAGTCCCGGTAGACCAGGCGCACCTTGCCGCCGTAGGTGGACAGCACCTTCTTGACGGCGTCCTCCGCACGCCCGCAAAACGGACACTCGAAGTCGGAGAACTCGACGATGGTGACCGGCGCCTTGGAGTCGCCGCGCGTGGGCCCCACCGCCGCCACCTCCACCTTGGGCAGCAGCAGCGGCGGCAGCAGCATCTCGACCTTGTGCTCGGCGCGCAGCTTGTCGAGATAGGCTTTACGCGCCTCGGCGCCCTTGCGCTCCTTGAGGAAGCTGACGATGCGACCCTTGACCTGCTCGAAGGGCGGGATGGCCTGGCCCTGCGCCTGAGCCTTGCTGCCGTCGTACACCTGCTGGACCTCGGCCGGCGTCGGCTCGGCGATCTTGCTGGTCACCTCGCGCTCGATGAGCTTGTCGGGCGTGAGCCCCTCAGCCTTGGCCTTCTTCTCGAGCAGCCGCTCTTCGACCATCTGTCCCAGCGTCTCGGACTTCAGCTCGTACACCTTCTCGGCGTGCTCGGCCTCCAGGCGAGACAGGGGGGCCTTCGCCTTGGCCTGCAGATCCCCCTCGGTGATCGCCTCACCGTCGATCTTCGCCACCGGCGCCGTCGGGTTCCCGACGACGGCGGACGGCGCGGCCGCGGCGCGCTCGGTCTGGTTCTTGTTGCAGGCGCCGCCGAGAAGAACGAGCACCAGGGCCGGGCCGAAGGATCGAGCGAAGGACTGTCTACGCATCTGCGCAGTCTGCCATGGAAGCGATCAGCGCAGGCGATCCGTTCGATCCGCTTCGCGCGCGATCCGGGTCCCGAGAGCGCATCGCTGTCGCCCGGAACCTCGAGAGCGATTGCGCGCATTTGGGTCGCTTCAGCGACTGGGGTCGGAAACGACCGACGACAAATTCGGGGGGCCAAAATACACTCGCAAAGGCATTATTCGGCAATGCATCACAAAAGGGCGACGCGAAATTCGCCTGAGGCTACGCGTGGTTGTGACGCGTCGCCTAGCCTTCCTCGACGCGCCCCTGTAGACGCGGTACGATGAAGCATGACCCGAACAATCCGCCGTTATGGCAATCGCAAGCTGTACGATGTGTCCGAATCTCGTTATGTGACGCTCGCGTTTCTCGGTGAACGGTTACGGGCCGGCGACGATCTCGCGGTGATCGCTCATCCGGCCGGCACCGATATCACCAACGAGACCCTCGCGAACATCATCCTCGCCGAGATCCATGGCGGGCGACAGTACGACAGGGCGAAGCTGCTCGAGCTGATCAAGTCGAGCAACGCCCAGGTCGCGGTCGCCGCGCCGGCGATCTAGCGGCGGCTGCGATGCCGGCCAGATGATAGCCGGGTTCGCGCGCAAGCTCGCGCCCGGCTAGCACGGCGGCGACCAAAATCGAGCGCGAAATATCACGTGGCCCCTTGGCGGGCGTACCGCCAGGGGGCCACGGAGGTCTGGCCCGGGGTGTTCCTGCCGGGTCCGGTCCGACACGCTCGGCCACGGTCGACGCCCGCCGACGTTCGCCCATCCGGGGTGTGGTGCGCCACGCCCGAACCGGGGTCCCCGCGCACGTCTGCGTGCGCGGGGTGGCGAGTAGACGTTTCTCTTCGCAACGCGGGTCGCTTTGGTCGTGGCGCCATACTGCCGAAACTTCGGGTCAAGGAAACCCATGCCACGAGTTGTTGCGACCCGCGCTGCGACGCTTGCTGCCCTGATCGCGGCTGGCTCGGGGAGCGCGGCTTTGGCCGCTGGGGAGGGAGCGGAGCGGCTGGCCCTGTTCCGGGTGGAGTACTCCGGGAACCTGGCCCAGCCGCTGCGTGAGAGCCTGACCGCTCGTCTGGTCGAGGGCCTGAACTCCGTGGGCTTCGAGGTGCTGCGGCCGGCGGGCGGGCCGCGCCCGGCCAGCTGCACCCAGCCTGACTGTCTGCGCGAGCTGGCCGAGCGCCTGACCGCCCGCTACCTGGTGGCCGCGCGGGTGGAAGAGAGCGCCAAGACCTTCGAGATCACCCTCGACCTGTACAGCGGCCGCACCGGTGGCGTGGTCGGGACCAGCCGCGAGCGCTGCGAGATCTGCGGGGCCGAGGAGGTGGGCGAAAAGATGTCGCTGGCGGCGGCGTCGGTGCGGGCGCGCCTGCAGGTGCTGGCCCGGGCCCCGGTCCGCTTCGTGATCCGCACGCGGCCCCACGGGGCCACCATCCAGATCGACGACCGCCCCTCGGGCGAGACGCCGGTGGATCTGACCCTGGCGGCCGGTCCGCACCGCATGCGGATCGAGCGCGAGGGGTTCTTCCCGCTCGAGCGCTCGTTCACCGTCACCAGCGGCGTGGACGAGACCCTGGACCTGGACCTGGTGAAGACGCCGTCGCCCTTTCCCTTCCGGGCGGCCGGCTGGTCGGCGCTGGCGGGCGGCGCGGTGCTGGCCGCCGCCGGTGTGTACCTGCTGCGCATGGACGGGAGCGAGGTTTCCTGCTCCCCTTCGGTGCAGGACCCGGGCGGCCGCTGCCCGCGGGTCTACCGGACCAACGCCCTGGGCGCCGCGGTGCTGGGCGCCAGCGCGGTCGCGGCCACCCTGGGTGGCGTCTGGCTGTACCTGGCCCCGCCGTCGCTCGGCAACGAGCGCGCCTTCTCCGCCGGCGCCACGGTCCGGTTCTGACCCGCGCTACTCGCGCAGGCGGGCCAGCACGCGGTTGAGCCGGTTCTGGATCAGGGAGTCGCGTGGCGACAGCTTGAGCGCGCGCTCGTAGCTGGCCTGGGCGTCGGCAAAGCGCAGCAGCTTGAACTGGGCGTCGCCCAGCAGCAGCAGGTAGCGGGGCGTTTGCGGCGACAGGGCCACCGCCCGTCGGGCGTAGTCCATCGCTTCGGCGTAGCGCGATCGCTCGAAGGCGACCTCGGCCAGCCCGGCGATGGCCGCGGTGTTGGTCGGGTCCGCCTCCAGCGCCCGGGAGAAGGCCGCCGAGGCCTTGGTGAGCGACAGCCGGGCCAGCGCCTCCCGTCCAGCCTGCGCGGCCGCGCGCGAGGCGGCCGGGTTGCTGGGCGCGCTGGCCAGCTCGCGGGCGGCCAGGTCCTTGCGCGCCCGCGCGGTGGTGGCAAGCTCCACGTGGGGCGCAGCGCTCCGGGCGGCGGTCTCGGGCGCGGGGACCGGAGGCTGGGCCCGGCGCATGGCCTCCGCGTCGCGCGGATCCAGCTCGCCGGTCAGCTGGTACAGCGGTCGGGCGGCGGCGCCGTCGCCGCTGCTCCACAGGGTGTCCGCCCGCCTCCGGAAGGCATCGGCCAGGCGGGCGCGCTCGACCCCGTCGGTGTCCTGCCCGGCCAGCGCCCGCAGCGCCACCCGCGCCTCGGAGAAGCGCCCCTGCTTGACCGCCAGCAGGTAGGCGCTGGCGGCGCTCTCGCGGGCGTCGTCCCGCCGCGCCTCCTCCGGCCGCGCCACCCGGGGGCGCTCGCGCGCGCGGCCGGCCTCCTCGCGGCCCAGCCGGGCGGTCACCGTCGCATCGTCGGGCGAGAACAGCGCCGCCTCCCGGTACTTCAGCGCCGCCAGGTGGCCCAGGTTGGCCTTGCCCAGCTCGTCGCCCACCACCACCAGCGCCGAGGCGAACATGTGGCGCAGCTGATCGGCCCCGCGGCTCTTGCGCCCCGGGCCCGCCACCCGCGTGTGTTCGGCCTCCGCGCGCAGGATGTAGGTCAGGGCGCAGTCGCTGGCGGGCTTGACGTAGCGCTGACTGCGCGCGGCCGCCTCGGCCCGCTCCAGCCAGGCCGCCACCGTCTCGGCCTCCTCGGTGCGGGTCACCTCGACGTAGCGGACCTCCACCTGGGGCGCCCGCAGGCCGAAATACAGCGCCGCCGCCGCGCCCGACAGGGCCAGGGCCAGGGCCCCGCCCAGCAGGGCCTTCTTCTGCGGGCCCCACGGCGAGGGCATGCGGGCGGCGAGCTTCTTGCGCCAGATCTCGTCGACCGCCGGCAGCTCCAGGTCGTCCCAGGCGGTGCGCAGCCCGGCGGCGATCTGGGCCTCGCACAACATCGCCTCGACGATGCCCATGTTGGACGGGCGCGCCGGTGGCTCCTTCTCCAGCATCTGCATCACCACCGCGGCCAGCTGTTCGGGGACCTCGGGGGGCAGCGGGGGCGGGGGCTCCTCGACGTGTTTGGTGAGCGTGCCCAGGTAGCTGTTGCCGCGGAAGGGCACCTTGCCGGTCAGGGTCTCGTAGGCCAGCACGCCCATGGCGTAGATGTCGGCCCGGTGATCGTAGGTCGCGCCCAGGAAACGCTCGGGCGAGACGTATTCGGGCGTGCCCGCCACCTGGTCCCCGCGCCGGGTCTCGGCCACCAGCTTGGCCAGCCCGAAGTCCACCAGCTTGACCTGATCGGCGCGGCGGCCGCGGGTCAGCAGCATCACGTTGTCGGGCTTCAGATCCAGGTGGACGATGCCCTTGTCGTGGGCGGCGTGCAGGCCCTTGGCGATCTGCCGCAAGATGGGCAGCGCCCGGGCTGGCGACAGTGGACCGCCGCCCAGGCGCAGCACCCGGCCCAGCGAGGGGCCGTCCAGGTACTCCATCACGAAGAACACCCGACCGTCGGGCGTCTGGCCGAAGTCGGTCACGTCGCAGATGAACTGCGAGCCCACCCTCGAGGCGGCGCGGGCCTCGTCGCGCAGCCGCTCGACCGCGTTGGCGGCCTGCCGCACCTCGGGGCGCAGCAGCTTGAGGGCCACCCGCTTTTCCAGCGCGACGTGTTCGGCCGCGTAGACGGTGCCCATGCCGCCACGGCCCAGCTGTGACAGCACCCGGTACTGCGTGCCGGGGATGATCTCGCCGAGCGGCAGTCCCGATTCCGCGGCCGGGGTCGCTGGCACCATCACCGAATCGTCCCTGCTCCCTTCGTCGCCCCTGGCAGGCAGCAACGACCCTTTGATCTTACGGTATTCTGCCGCCCGATGACCCGGATACCGGCGCGCGCCCGCACATCGTTGCTGGCCGCCTACATGGCCCTGCTGCCACTGGCCGCCGCAGCGAAGGATGGGGCGCGGGGGACGATGGGCGCCAGCGGCGGGAACGGCGCGGTCGGCGAGCCCGTCCCGCACGGCTTTCACGACCTGTGGCAGCCCTTCACCGCCTTTCTGGACCTGTGGCGGGTGCTGGACATGTTCATCGTGTTCCTGCTGGCGGCGGCGCTGGGCGCCGTCATCGCCTATCACCCGCGCACCCGCGAGAAGGCCTCCACCTTGCCCGAGCTGGAGCAGCCCAAGACCTTCATCATGTACGCGCTGGTGGGTGCGGTGATTGCCCGCATCGTCGAGGCCAACAGCGCCATGGCCTTCGTGGTCTTCGGCATCGGCGGGCTGATGCGCTTTCGCACCGACGTGGGGCCGGCCAAGGACACCGGGCGCGTCATCCTGACGGCGGTGGTGGGGGTCTGCTGTGGCCTCAAGATGCTGGTGGTGGCGGTGACCGCCACCTTGTTCGGCTGGGTCCTGCTCTGGATGCTCGAGCGCGACACGTTCACCCGCCTGCTGGTCAAGGGGCTGCCGGCGGACGCCCTGGGTCCGGCCGCCGCCGCCTACCGGCGGGTGCTGGTGCAGGCCGGCTGCCGCGTGTTCGGCGAGCGCAAGAAGGTGATCGAGGGGCAGGTGAGCTTCGTGTTCTCCGCGCCCGATCCCTTCGATCGCGAGCGCTTCGAGGACCGGCTGACCAGCGCGGTGCCCGAGCACCTGCGCGGCGCCCTCGACTGGGACGTCAGCTGACGGCTACTTCTTCGGGGTGGTGATGTCGGGCGGTCGGCCGTAGGACGGAATGGCGGCGTCCAGGTCGTGCCGCTCGCCCCGCTCCTGCGCCCGCAGCGCCAGCCGCCCCACCGCCGCGGCGCTGGGGCCGGGGAAATCGAACCGGACCCAGCCCGGATCCAGCCGCGCGCGGAACAGGTCGGCGTGGCGGTCCACGCCGGTGCCGCCGGCCAGGAACGGACCTCCGCCCGCCTCGGCGCGCAGGCGATCGATGAACGCTTCCGGCGTCAGACGCAGCTCCTCGCTGGCCGCCACCGGTTCGCCGGTGCCAGCCCGGTGCAGCTGCGCGTAGATCTCGCCCTTGCCGGCGTCGATGCAGGGGGCGAGCAGCGCCCCGGGCGCCTCGGCCAGCAGATCCAGCGCGAGCGCCTGCAGGGAGGAGACGAGGTACAGAGGCAGGTCCTGGGCCAGCGCGAACCCCTTGACCACCGCCAGGCCCACCCGCAGCCCGGTGAAGCTGCCGGGACCGCGCCCGCAGGCCAGCGCCGCCAGCTGCCCGACCCGCAACCCGCGCGCGGAGAGCAGATCGTGGCACAGCGGCAGAAGGGTAGCCGAATGTCGGGGACCGCTACGCTCTCCGGCAGCCAGCACCTGTCCGTCGCGCGACACCAGCCCCGCGCGCGCGGTCGCCCCCGAGGTGTCGATGGCCAGGACGACGCCCTCGCTCGTCATGCCCGCCCCAGGCAGTAAACTGGAAGGGTGAAGAAGGCGTTGACCCGGGTGGGGGAGGGGATCGAGTCCCTGGACGCCCGGCTGGAGGACATGGGGCGCAAGATGGACCGGCTCCGGTCGCTTTACGAGTCCTTCTTCATGGGCGTCGAGCGCACCCCACCCAACACCGCCCGCCGCGAGCTGAACCGCCTGATGGTGGAGACGCAGCAGACGCCGATCTCGAACGCCACCTTGCGGTTCAAGTTCCAGTCACTGCAACAAAGATGGGTGCTGTACACGACCTACTGGAACCGCACCTTACAGGAGATCGAGGCGGGCACCTACCGCCGGGATCTGGCCCGCGCGCGCCGGCACATGGCCGAACGCGGCGGCGCCCTCACCGAGCAGGAAGCGCTGGCGCTGGGCATTCCGGCCAACCGGGTGAAGGCGTTCGTGGGCCGCCACAACAAGTCCCTGTCGCGCGGCTCGGAGCCCGCCGCCGCGCCCGCGGCCGACCCGCCCGCTGCCACGGCCCCGCCCCCCGCCACCGGCGGGCGGCTGGACGAGGCACAACTGCAGACGTTTTTCCGCAAGTACACCGAGGCGCACGTGAAGGCGCTGGGCACCCCGCCGCGAGCCACGCCCGAGCAGCTGCGCGGCAAGCTGGAGCGGCTGCTGGCGGGACAGACGTTCGATCGGGTCGAGCTCGACGTGTCGGTCGAGGACGGAAAGATCAAGGTGCGCGCCCGCCCGGTGCGTTAGCCGGGCGCGAGCGAAGCGAGCGAACCCGGCTACCGGGTGATCTCTGGCGCCCTTGACCCCCGCCGTTCAGCGACGGAGACTGGGCCGAGACTGACGTTACGGGGGGCTGGCATGGTGCCACCGGTTGGACAGGACGTTGCGCCCGGGGGGACACCGGGCTCGCCCGCCGAGCTCTTCGATGCTTTTCTCTCGGCGGCCGATCGCGCCGGAGTCGGGATCGCTCTGTTGCAGGTGGCGCCCGTCCTGCGCGCGGTGTTCGTCAGCGCCCGCTGCGCCCAGATCCTGGGCACCACCGTGCAGGAGCTGCTGGCCCGCCCGCCGCTGAACCTGTTTTCCCCGGAGAAGATGCGGGAGATCGGCGAGATCCTGTCGCGCCATCGGGAGGGCGACATGCCCCCGCCCACCTTCGAGGCCCGCGTTCACCGGGCCGATGGCCGCGAGATCGCGCTGGAGTACGGGGTGGGGGCGACCACCGTGTACGGGCAGCCGGGGTCGGTGATCTTCATCCGCGACGCGACCGAGCGCCTGCGCCTGCAGGCCCAGCTGATCCGGGCCGACCGTCTGGCCGCGCTGGGCACCATGGCGGCGGGCGTGGCCCACGAGATCAACAACCCGCTCGCCTTCGTGCAGCTGGCGCTGGAGAACATCGAACGGCGGCTGGCCGACTCGAGCGGCACCGGCGAGCCGGCGATCCGGGCGCTGCTGGCCGACGTCCACCACGGCATCGACCGGATCGCGGCGGTGGCCCGACAGCTACGCACCTTCTCGCGCACCGATGACGTTCCCGCCACCGAGCCGCCGCCGCAGTCTTCCTTGCGCGAGGTACTGCTGAACGCCTGCCGGATGGTCGAGCGGGAGATCCAGGGCCGGGGCCGGCTGGAGATCGACGTCGGTGAGCTGCCCCTGGTGCGGGGGGACGCCCGGCAGCTGGAACAGGTGTTCGTCAACCTGTTGCTCAACGCGGCCCAGGCTCTGGACCCGGCCCGCAGCGACGGCCGGGTCGAGCTGCAGGCGCGCCGGGAGGGCGATCGGCTGTGGGTGCTGGTGCGGGACAACGGCAAGGGGATCGCGCCCGAGGACCTGGCCCGGGTGTTCGACCCGTTCTTCACCACCAAGTCGGTGGGCCTGGGCACCGGCCTGGGGCTGTCCATCTGCCACATGATCCTTCAGTCGATCGGCGGCGACATCGCCATCGAGAGCCCGCCCGGCAAGGGCACGTCGGTGCGGGTCACCCTCGCCGTGGGCGACGCCATCGAGGCCAGCGAGCCCGAGCCGGCCGCCCCTTCGGCCCGGGCGGTCCGCATGCGCATCCTGGTGATGGACGACGAGGAGCCGATCTTGCGGCTGATCGCGCGCGGGCTGGGCGCGCAACACGAGGTGGTGTCGGCGGGCAGCTGCCGGGAGGCCACCGCCCACCTGACCGACGGTCACTTCGATCTGGTCCTGCTCGACCTGCGCATGCCCGACGGGGGCGGGGCCCAGCTGTGCGAGTGGCTCGCGCGCGAGCGGCCCGACCTGCTCAGCCGGGTGGTCTTGATGACCGGCGGCGTCAACGCCGAGCCGGTGTCCGCCGCTGGCCTGAGCGTGCCGGTGCTGAACAAGCCCTTCACCCTCCGGGACATCGAGACGCTGCTCGAGTCGTACCGGCCCTACGAGCCGTGACCGCGAGCCAGGTGGTCACCGACGTCGGTGCCGACGTGGCTTACTTGGTCGCGACCGTGTCGGAAGTGGGGGTCTCGGCGCCGGGGTGGTGGCCGCGACCCCAGGCCAGCAGCAGCGCCACGGCGGCGGTGAGGAAGCCGGCGTACAGAAGCGCCCGCTTGTTCATGCCGCGAACGGTACCATGGAAGGCCGTTGCTGGCGAGCGTCGGTTTGGCGCGGATTTGCCCTTCATTTGCAGGGGAACCCGCCTGGTTGGGCGGTTCGCTCGCCGCGGTCAGAGGTTGGTCTGCAGCGCAGAGAGCAGCGGCGCGGCCGCGCGCGCATCCTGGGCCGAGATGGCCACCACCGACGGATCGCTCTGCAGCCGCACCCGCTCGTCGGGGGGCAGCAGGTCGATCTTGTTCAGCACGAGGATCCGGCGGGTCTCGGCCAGTCCCAGCTCGCCCAGGATGCGCTCGACCGCCTCGACCTGCTGCTCGTGGTCGGGGTCGGCGGCGTCCACGAGGTGCACCAGCAGGTCGGCCTCGTTCAGCTCTTCCAGCGTGGCGCGAAAGGCGCGGGCCAGGTCGCGCGGCAGATCGCGGATGAACCCCACCGTGTCGGCGATGACCACCTCGTGGTCCGCGCGCCGCAGCCGCTCGGACTCGCCGTAGGGAGGCAACAGGCGCAGCCGGCGCGTGGTGGGGTCCAGGGTGGCGAACAGCTTGTCCTCGGCCAGCACGTCGCTGCGGGTCAGGGTGTTGAGCAAGGTGGACTTGCCCGCGTTGGTGTAGCCGACGATGGCCACCACCGGGATGTCGCGCTGGTTGCGCTGCGACCGCCGCTCGACCCGCTGGCGGCCGTACCGGTCGATCTCCTGCTCCAGCCGGTGTATGCGCTCGCGCGCCCGCCGGCGGTTGATCTCCAGCTTGGTCTCGCCGGGCCCGCGCCCGCCGATGCCGCCCACCAGACGACTCATCATGGTGTTCTTCTCGTGCAGGCGGGGCAGTCGGTAGCGCAGCTGGGCCAGCTCGACCTGCAGCTTGCCGTCGCGGCTGCGGGCGCGCTGGGCGAAGATGTCCAGGATCAACATCGTCCGGTCCAGCACCTTGAGGTCGGTGAAGTCGGCGATGGCGTGGGCCTGCCCGGGCGTCAGCTCGGGGTCGAAGATGAACACCCCGGCATCGAGCTGCATGGCCCGCACCAGGATGTCCTCCAGCTTGCCCCGGCCGACCAGGTACTTGGGATCGGGCTGCGGCCGTCGCTGTTCCACCACCCCCGCTACCACGATGCCCGCCGTCCGGCACAGCTCGCGCAGCTCGGCCACCCGGCTGGCGACGGAGGTCTTGCCCGCCGCGCGCGGGTTGCCGGTCTCGACCACCACCAGCAGCGCCCGCTCGGCGCCGCGGGTGGCGACGGTGGAGGGCACCGCCTGTTCGAACTCCTCCTCCAGGGCGGTGACCATCTCGGCCACGTCCAGCTCGGCGCGCTGGAAGGGGACCGGGGTCAAGACCGCCCAGGGCTCGGTGCTGTTCTCGCGCGGAGGCAGCAGGTGGGCCACATGCAGGTCGGCCGGGCGGCCGTCCCGGGTCACGCCCACGGCGGCGATGAGGTCCAGGCGCAGCAGCGCCAGGTCGACCAGGTCGTCGCGGGTCAGCGCCTCGTTGCGCAGGTGGGTGTGGACCAGCCGCAGGCCCCGGAAGCGGCCCCGGCCGGCGCGCAGGCGGCCGAACTCGGGTACGAAGATGCGCGAGGCATCACCCACGAACACGTGCTCGATGTCGCCGCGCCGGCTGGCCAGGATGCCCACCTGCCGCTCGATCTCCCGCGACAGCGTGCACATGTAGCCGGCCAGCTCGGCGGAGACCACGTCGCTGGGTGAAACCCGACGGCGGTAGATCCGTTCGAGAGCCTTGACCTCGCTCGGTTTGAGCCCGGTCAGATTGCCGCTGAGCTCGTGCACGGGGACGGAAGGGGGAAGAGGGGACGTCGCCGGTCAGGTACCGGCAGCGCCCGGATCTTCCCCCGCCGCCTGGGTTGGCGCAAGGGTCGAAGGCGTGAGGGCCGGCCCGGTGGCCGGCGGCGTGGCGGCGGCCGCGGGCGGCCCCGCCGCCCGCTCGTCCAGGACCTGCAGCGAGACCGCCAGGGCCCGCTTGGCCCGCTCGATCAGCTTGTCGTCCGAACGCAGCTTCTGGTACGCGCGCAGGATCTGGTCCTCGTATTCGGCGCACTTGGCTTCCAGGTCGGCCACCTTCTCGCGCAGCTGCGTCAGCCGCGTGTCGCGTTCGGCCAGCTCGGCGGTCTGGCGCTCGTGCTGCGCCTCCAGCCCCTGCAAGCGCGATTTGACGTCGTCGTGCTCGACGGTGCGGGCCTGCAGGTCCGACTCCGCCCGGGTAGCCCGGCTGGTGGCCTGCTCCAGCTCTTGCCGGTGCTTGTCGGCGAGCTCGCCCTTGTCCTGGTAGTGAGCCTTCTCCAGGGCGGACAGCTTGGACTCGTATTCGTCCTTCTGCTCCTTCAGCTCGTTGAGGCGCCGGTGCTCGGCCGCCTCCAGGTCGACCAGGCGGCGGGTCTCCGCCTCGCCCAGCTCGCGCTGGCGACGCTGGTCCGCCTCGGTCCGCTCCTGCTCGATCCGCTGGCGCAGGGACTCCAGCTCCGAGGCGTGGGCCGTCTCCTTGGCCTGCAGGGCCTCGCCGTGGGTCTTGCGCTCGCGCTCCGAGGCCTCGGTCTGCTCGTTCTTGGCGGTCTCCACCGCCTTGGCCGATTCGGCCCGGGTCCGCTCCAGCTCTCCCAGCAGCTGCTCGGACAGCACGTTCAGCTCCTCGGCCGAACGTTTCTTCAGCTCGTCGATCTCCGCCCTGAGGCTGATCTCGATCTGGCGCTGGCGCTCCTCGCTGTCGGCCAGGCCCTTGCGCGAGGTCTCGCGCTCGGACTCGACGTCCTTGCGGCCGCGCTCGCTCTCGGCGAGCTTCTTCTCGAAGTCCTCGATCTCCTCGCGGGCCTTGTGCAGCTCGACCAGCAGCTCGTCCTGACGACCCTTGAGCGCCCGCTCGCGTTCGACCGCCTTCTCCTTGTCCTGCGACAGGGCGTCCGAACGTTCCTCGGCGGCGACCAGGTTGCGTTCCAGGTCCAGCAGCTTCTCGTCCAGCTCGCGGCGGGCGCGCTCGACCTCGCGGAAGCGGTCCTTCTGGTCGAGGATCTGCCGGTCCTTGGCGTCCAGCGCGTCGCGCAGGTCCAGCAGGTCCTTGTCCTTGCGGTTGATGGTCTCGCGCAGGGACAGGTATTCGCGGTCCTTCGACGGTCCCGGTCCAGGCGCGGCGCCGCTGTCTAGCTGCCGGCGCAGGGTCTGCACCTGGTCCATCAGTTGCTGGCGCTCGTTCTGCAACGCCTGCACGCGGGCAGACAGCTCGCCGATGCGGCCCTCGACCGCCGGGTCGGGCGTCACCTTCACGTCGTCGGGGTTGGGCGGGAAAGGCGTGGCCTCGCCGGTCTGGCTCTGGAACAGGTCGGCGAACGGCGTCCCGGTCTCCTCGACGTCGACCTCGGGCAGCTCGGTGTCCAGGGTGCTCGAGCGTGTCTTCTCCTCTTCCCACATCGAGCCGGCCGAATCGGCCGTGCTGGCGGGCGGGGTGGCATCGGAGGATTGCAGGGCCGCGAAGGCTGCGTCGGTCTCCTGCTCGAAGGCCGCATCCAGGCTCCCGCGCTGCCCGAAGGGGCTGTCCGAGCGGGGCGCACGCATGCTGCTGGTGACGTCCTCCTCGACGATGTCGCTGTCGCCGACCGCCAGCTCCTCGGAGACGTCGGCCCCCAGCATCGAGTGGCCCGGCTTGGCGCCCGCGCCGTTGCCCGGCCGGCTGACCGGCGGGCCCAGGTCGATCAGACCGGCCACCTTGGCCACCAGGTCCTCGTCGGAAAATGGCTTCAGCAGATAATCGTCGGCGCGCGACTTGAGCTTCTTGTGTTGCTCGAAGGTCTGCGGCGTCTCCTCGGCGGAGGTGAGGATCAGCGGGATGTCCTGCAGGTCGCCCGAGCGCTTGAGCTTGTTGCAGACCGCGTAGCCGACCTTCCGCGGCTCGACCGAGACGATGATCATCACCGGCTCGTGAGTGCGTGCCCAGTCGACCGCCGCCTCGCCGTTGGGGATGCTCTCGACCGCGATACCGTATGGCGCGAGCAGACCCCGGATCTGGGCTACTGCCCGCTCATCCGGCTCTACGCACAGCAGAGTACGACTACCCATGGACCTCGCAAATGTACTACGGAAGGGCAGGAAAAAGTCCCGCCCCGTTGGACCATGTCCTGATGGACCTTATGCAGTTGTTATCGGTCCGCTTCAGTAGGTCCTATAGGCGGCGGTGAGAAAGTTGGTCAGCGAATCGGCGTCCAGGTCGCCGATCACCACGTAATTCAGCCCATCCCAGCCGCGGAAGGCCGCTGTGGAGGCGCCCCGCTGGGTGATGAGCCGAATGTCCATACCCTTGACCACCCTGCGCACCGGCGCGTCGATCTCGTCGTCGTTGCCGTCGAATACCATCACCGCCATCTTGTGCCCGGACAGCGACCGCAGGGTCACGTAGGCGGCGAGGCGATCGCCCAGCGGCAGCAGGCGGCCGCCCTCGCAGCGGGCGCCCACCGCCTCGGGCGGCGGTTTGACCGGGAAGTCGACCCGGCCGCGGAACCAGTCGGCAACCAGCGCGCAACTGGAGTTGACCACGTCCATGGGCATGGCGGCGTTGAACGTGCGCATCGCCTGCTGCATGGCCAGCGAGGGCGCGCCCCGGGTGGTCATCACCACCACCGCGGTTGCGCCCAGCACCAGCATCGCGGGTGCCACGCGCGGCAGCTGCCAGCGCAGGCGGCGAGGGGGCGGGGGGGCGAAGGCAACGGCCTGTGCGATCCGTTGTCTCAACCCCTCCGGTACCTCGCGCCGGTGCAGGTGCCCGCGCACGGCCGCCTTGAAGCGCGACTGCAAGCGGCAGGTCCGCGAGCACTGATCGCACTCCAGAAGGTGTTGCTCGTAGGCGTCCCGGTCCACACCGGCCAGCTCCCCGTCCACGTACGCATGGATGAAAGCGTTGGCGTCGCCGCACCTCATGTCAGGTCTCCGTGAGGGCTTTTCGTCGACGGAAGCGGGCCAGGTCGACGGGTGCATCGGCATCGACGTCGTCCTCGTCCTCGTCCGGCGCCGCATCCGCCTTGACGATTCCCTGTTCCAGCGCGTACCGGTAAAGCAGCTTCTGCAGGATCTTGCGCCCGCGGTAAAGGCGGCTCATCACCGTGCCGGCGGGACACTCCATGATCTCGGCGATCTCCTTGTAGGAGAAGTCCTCCAGATCGGCAAGCACCACCGCCAGCCGGAACTCGGCCGGCACCTGGGCCAGCGCGCGCTCGACGTCGCCCGAGACCATCCGGCCCAGCAGCGCGGTCTCGGTGTCGCGCGGGCCCGCGGAGACGAACTGACCGAGGTTGGCTTCCGAGGACTCGGCGGTATCGAGGATCTCCTGCTCCCGTTCGCGCTCGCGGTAGCGGTTGCGGAAGACGTTGGTGAGGATGCGAAACAGCCAGGCCTTGCAGTTGGTGCCCGCCTCGAACGTGTTGAAGAAGCGGTAGGCCCGCAGCATCGTCTCCTGCACCAGGTCCTCGGCCTCGGCCTCGTCCCGGGCCAGCCGCAGCGCTGCCCCGTACAGGGCCCCGAGATGAGGCATCGCCTCCCTCTCGAAGTCCGATCTCGACGCACGACGCTGGAAAAACGACATCTGCTTTCCGTTCATGAAACCGCGCGTAAGCGGGTTCTATTCCGCGAGTCCCTCACGCTGACGCTCGGCTGGACTATAGCTGTGGGCATTCGATACGCACGAAGCTCCGCCTGTCCATCGACACCGAGGGACCCCGGTCCAGGTAGGTGAGAAATAGCGCGTCAACCGCGGCCCACCCGGATGCCGATTCGGTATGGCCGCGTGACGGCAAGCGAAGGGCGCCGCCCCGCGGGGTGCCGAAGATGTTGAAGCGCTCGACGGTGGGACCCCGGCCGGGGTCGTAGGCGATGCCGAACTCCTTGCCCATCGGCGCCATGCAAGCGATGCGCGGTTGCTTGTCGGGCCCGCCGAAGCGCACCGCGGCTTTGACGATGTCGGAGGTGAGCCTCACCGGATCGCGGTTGGTATCGACGTGGCTGAAATAGGTCCCGTCGGGGTTCTGCCAGGCGATGGTGTAGCCGGTGGGCGAGGGCGCGACGGCCGGGCAGCCCATCTCGGCGGTGTGAACCTCCACGTCCAGCGAGTAGGCGGTGCTGCTGTCCTCGCGCAGGTCGGAGAAGTGCCACACCGGCCGGGCGCCCGCGCGGCCGATCCAGCTGATGCCCAGGGCCGAGCGGCCCCGCGTGATGGCCAGGCAGTCCCAGCTGGCCTCTTCGGGCGACAGCGGCTCTGGCAGCGGCTCGGCCTGGCCGTCGGCGCGCAGGCTGATCCCCGTGGGCACCGAAGCGCGGTCGCGCCCCCAGACGAAGGCGGCGCGGAGTCCGCTCTGGCTGCCGCCGGCGGCCGCCTGCCGCGCGGCCGGTTCGAGCACCAGCGCGCCGCCCTTGCCGTCGGTGAGCGGC
>JBKPRZ010000737.1:0-10613 GCA_046734815.1 Myxococcota bacterium
GCCGTGCGCCGGCGTAGCCGACCAGCCCCGCTGCCAGCAGCAGCAGCAGCGGCCGCCCGAACGGCTCGCGCGCCAGCGCGCGCAGCGCCCCGGCGGCGTCGGTGACGCGACCACCGGGCTCGCCCAGAGCCGCGGCCAGCGCCAGAGCGCCGACCAGCACCTGCACCACGCCGCGCGCTGTGTAGCCGAACCGCGCGTAGGCCAGCAACCCGGGTCTGGCCGTGCGGACCGCCGCGGTGGCGATGCGCTCGGCGCGATCGGCGAGCGCGGTCGCCTGTTCTTGGAGTGCTGCCATCGCGCCAAAGGTGTGACTCCCGGTTCTCCCCGGCAACCCGGATGCGGCGAAGGCGGGACAGGACTGACGGCCGAACCCACATTCGTCGTCAGGCAGGCGAGGTCGTGAAGAAGCTCGGCGACATGGCGCTGGGGATCTTGACCAGCGTCGGCGGTTTTCTGGAGATCGGGTCGCTGGTCACCTCGGCTCAGGCGGGGGCGCGCTTCGGCTTCCAGCTGGTGTGGGCGGTGCTGCTGGGCGGGCTGTGCCTGGTCTTCCTGGTGGAGATGAGCGGCCGCTTCGCCGCGGTCAGCAAGCACACCATCCCCGACGCCATCCGCGAGCGCTTCGGCTTCACCTTCTTCCTGGCCCCGCTGCTGGCGCTGGTGGGGGTGGGCGTGATGGTGCTGGCGGCCGAGCTGGGCGGCATCGCCATCGCCGCCGAGCTGGCCACCGGCGTGGACCGCCGGGTCTGGGTGCTGCCCGCCGCGCTGCTGACCTGGCTGCTGCTGTGGAAGGGCACCTTCGCGGTGATCGAGAAGGGCGTGGCGATGCTCAGCCTGATCACCATCGGCTTCGTGGTCGCGGCGGTGGCGGCGCACCCGCGCTGGAAGGAGGTCGCCGGCGGCGTGGTGCCCAGCGCCCCCGACCACGACAAGGCCGGCTACTGGTTCCTGGCGGTCGCCATCCTGGGCGCCTCGATCAGCCCCTACCTGTTCTTCTTCTATTCGTCGGGCGCCATCGAGGAAAAGTGGAACCGCGGCCACCTCGGCATGAACCGCGCGGTCAGCGGCGTGGGCCTGGGCTTCGGGACCGCCATCGCGGCGTCGGTGCTGGTTCTGGCCGGGGTGGTGCTGCGGCGGGCGGGCCTGCGGGTGGAGGACTACCGCGAGCTGCCCCGCCTGCTGACCGATCTGTGGGGCCGCTGGGGCTTCTGGCTGTTCGTGGCCTCGCTGGGCATCGCCTGCCTGGGGGCCGCGCTGGAGACGGCGCTGGCCAAGTCCTACATCGTGGCCCAGGGCTTCGGCTGGAACTGGGGCGAGGACCAGCGCCCGCTGGAAGACGCGCGCTTCTCCTTCACCTACAGCGCCTTCATCCTGGCCGGCGCGGTGCTGCTGCTGTGCGGGGTGGACGTGCTGAAGCTGACCAACCTGGCGATGGCGCTGACCGCCGTGTCGCTGCCCCTGTGCATCGCCCCGTTCCTGCTGCTGATGAACGACCGCCGCTACCTGGCCGAGCACCGCAACGGCTGGGTCTCGAACCTGGTGGTCGCCGCCGTGGTCGGTCTGGCCCTGGTGCTGGCGCTGGTGACCATCCCGCTGGAGATCGTCGGTGGCTGACCAGGAGCTGCACCTTTTCCGCGACGTGCTCGACAAGCAGATGGTCGACCGCAACGGCCGCCGCTGCGGCAAGGTGGACGGCCTGGTCCTGCGCACCGGCGAGGGCCCGCCGCGGGTGGCGCGCATCGAGATCGGCTCGGGCACGCTGGCGCGCCGGCTGAGCGGGCGGCTGGCGCGCGGGATGGCCGCCCTCAGCCGCTGGCTGGGCATCCGCGGCGGACGGCCCTACCGCATCCCCTGGGCGCGGGTGAAGGAGGTGGACCTGAACGTGGCGCTCGACCTGGACGCCGACGATTCTCAGCTGGATGCCGCCGAGCGCTGGGTGCGCGACCGCGTGATGAGCCACCTGCCGGGGGCGCGCTGACATGTCCACGCCCACGCACGATGTGCACCTCGAGTTGCTGATCGGCAAGAAGGTGCTGGACGCCGAGGGACAGCCGGCCGGGCGGCTGGAGGAGGTGCGCGCCCGCTGGCATGGCGACGAATGTCTGGTGCAGGAGTACCACCTGGGACCGGCTGCCCTGGCCGAGCGGTTCATGGCCGCCCCGCTGTGGCGCCCCCTGCGCCGCCTGCTGGGGCGGGCGCAGACGGCGCGCAGCCTGCGCGTCCCCTGGCAACAGATGGACCTGCGCGACCCCGACCACCCCCGCCTCACCGTCCGCCGCGACGACCTCCGCCGCGGCTGAACCGACGCCGCGCCCGAGGGGTGACCAGGCGCCTCAAGCTCCGGGCCGGGGCTTCCGAATCAGGCGAGGCATGAGGCTCTGTCTGCGCTCGCTCGCCCCCCTCGCGATCTCGACCCTGGCCCTCCTTGTATCCGCCTGTGACGACAGCTCCGGCAGCGTCGTCGACGACGGCGGCAGCCGCGACGGCGGCGCCAGCCCCGATGGCGGCGGCGGGGGTGGCCCCGATGTCCCGCCCGCCACCGGCGCCTGCCCCGGCCTGACCCCCACCGGCGAGCTGAAGGGCTCGATCGAGGCGGACGCCACCTGGCGGGGCGTCCTGAAGGTCAGCGGTGACGTGATCGTCTCGCAACCGGTCAAGATCACGATCGAGGCGGGCACCACCTTCGTCATGGAATCCGACTCGTCCATCGAGTTCGGCTGGAACAGCAACGCCGCCAGCGTGTTCGCCCGCGGCACCGCGGCGGCTCCCATCCGCTTCTGCGGCAAGGCCGCCCAGGCCGGCTACTTCGACCGCATCATCGTCGGCGCCAAGGTCACCAGCGACAGCGTGCTGGAGAACGTGATCATCAGCGACGGCGGCCAGGCCACCCGCGCCGCCCTCGAGCTGAACGCGCCCGTTCTGGTCAACAACGTCCAGGTGCTGCGTTCGGGCGCCGAGGGCGTGGTGGCCTCGGACTTCAAGGACGGCAGCCAGAAGCTGACGGTGATGGGCGCGGCCAAGATCGGCGTGGCCCTGCTGACCCAGGGGGCGGTCACCCACCTGCCCCTCGGCGGCGGCTTTCGCGGCAACGGCACCGACGTGGTCGCCCTGCGCCTGACCGAGATCGACGCGGACACCACCTTCCACGATCCGGGCGTCCCCTACGTCCAGGAACGCGGCATCATCATACGCAACGGCGCCACCATCACCTTCGAGGCCGGGGTGGATTACCGGCTGGCGGTGGACCAGCGCCTGGAGTTCGGCTGGAACAGCGACGAGACCACGGTGAAGGTCAACGGCACCGCGGAAAAGCCGGTGCTGTTCGGCAAGACCGGCGAGACCGCCGGCGGCTACCAGAGCATCATCATCGGCAACCGCGTCCGGTCCGACAGCGTGCTGCGGAACATGAAGGTGCGCGGCGGTGGCAACGGCGGCCCGGCCCTGCACATCAAGGCCCCGCTGACCATCGATCACCTGACCCTGGAGAACAACCAGACCGGACTGAAGCTCGAGGGCACCGGCTTTTCCAGCCAGTCCACCGCCCTGAGCATCACCGGCACCAGCGGCGGCCCGCCCGCCACCGTCACGCCCGACAACGCCATCACCATCCCGGCCGGTGGCACCTTCGCCGGCAACAACGGCAAGGACTGGATCGCGATCGAGGGGGGCGATTTCACCGCCACCGGCACCCTGCGCAAGCTGGACGTCCCCTGGCGCGTGCAGGGGGACATCCGGTCCATGGACATGTCCGCGCTGACCATCGAGGCCGGCACCACCATCCTGATGGCGGCCGACACCGGTATCGAGTTCGGCTGGAACTCCAACGAATCGACAATCACCGCCGTCGGCAGCGCCGACAAACCCATCGTCTTCAAAGGCGCCGGCGACGTGACGGCGATGGGCTACTGGGACGGGCTGATCGTGGGGTCGAGGGTGAGCACCAGCTCGAAATTCAGCTACGTGCAGGTGATCAACGGCGGCAAGTCGGGCGGGGCGGCGCTGCGGCTGGACCGCGCTACCGACGTGACCCACACCCTGCTGTCACGCTCGGCCGGGATGGGCATCAGGAAGGACGCCGGCGACAGCACCGACTACGCGGCCGCTGCCGCCGGCAATACCTTCGACATGTGCGCCATGGGCAACATCGGCCCCTGACGCCCGCGGGTGGCTACTTCTTGCAGGTGTCCTCGGCAAATGGGGCAAAGCCGCTGCCGGTGTCGACCTCGATCTTGTGGAAGCCCTCCTTGGGCCCGGTCTTGCCCATGGTCTCGCGGGTCTTCATTTTCTTGCCACCCCAGGTGTTCTCGCCCATGAAGGTGACGGTCTCGCCCTCCACCGAGCCGGCGCCGTTGCCGAACCCGCCGCCGTTGTCGACGCCGGTGATCAGAAACTTCTGCGAGCCCGGGTCGTATCCCACGTAGAAGATTCCTTTCATCGCGGGGGTGGTCTTGGTCTTCTTCATGTCGTACTCGCCGCGCCAGAAGAACCCATCCAGGTCCTTCTTGAACTTCACCGTGCTCTTGCCGGTCATCTCCGGCGAGCCCGGCCCCATGGCGTTGGCGAACATCTTCGAGTCACACTTCCAGGTGCCGTCGAAGCCCTTCATGAAGGCGTCCAGCTCCGGCGGCGGTTTGGGCGGACCGGCGGGAGCGGCCGCGCCCGCTTCGGGCTTGGCCGCCGGGGCCTGTGCCACCGCCGGGCCGGGAGCGGCCACCAGCGACAGCGCCAGGGAGCCAGAGAGCACCACCGGACCAATCCAACTCGTCCTATTCATCGTCTTCCTCCTCATGATTGGAAGCGCGCGCGTCGTCACCATAAGACCATTTGCCGCTCCTTGTCCAATGGGACCCTCCCCGATGTCCTCGTGGGCTTGCTCGTGGGCGTGCTTCTGATATGCGCAACCACCAGCAAACCCCCGGTCCCGGACCCGCCGTCGGTGCGGTGGTCGATGGGGCCTACAGACTGACCCGGTTGCTGTCCGAGGGCGGGATGGGCACGGTCTACGAGGCCATCCAGCTGCGGCTGAACCGGCGGGTGGCGGTCAAGATCATGGTCCCCGAGCTGACCGACAACCCCGAGGCCATGGCCCGCTTCCGTCGGGAGGTCAAGGTCACCTCGCAGCTGCACCACCCCAACGTGGTCCAGCTGCTGGACTACGGCACCACCAGCTCGGGGCAGCCTTACCTGGTGACCGAGTTTCTCGAGGGCGAGGACCTCGAGCAGCGGCTGATGCGCGTCTCGCACCTGGCGCTGTCCGCGGTGTTGCCGATCGTGCGGCAGGTGGTGTCGGCGCTGGCGGCGATCCACGCCAAGGGGATCGTCCACCGCGACCTCAAGCCGGCCAACGTGTTGCTGCTGCGGATCGATGGCTCGCCGGACTTCGTGAAGGTGGTCGACTTCGGCATCTCGAAGGTGCGCTATTCCGAGACCAAGCTGACCAAGGCGGCGACCATGATCGGCACGCCCGAATACATGTCGCCTGAGCAGGCGATGGGCCGGGTGGACGACGTCGACCACCGCAGCGACCAGTGGGCCCTGTCGTGCATGGTCTGGCGCATGCTGTCCGGCCGCCCGCCCTTCGTGGGCGCGCACCTGAATGAGCTGATCGGCCGGGTGGTGCAGGACGAGCCGCCCGCGTTGCAGGACACCGCCCCCCACGTGCCCCGTCAGGTGGAACGGGTGCTGCGCCGGTCGCTGGCCAAGCGCCAGTCGCAGCGCTACCCGACGGTGATGGCCTTCCTGCGCGCCTTCGAGGCCGCCGTCGGCGCGCAGAGCTGACCGCGGGTCAGGGCAGGTCGAACAGCTTGACCGCGAGGCGGGCGGTGGTCGAGTTGTCGCCGTAGCCGCTGTCCCAGTACAGAAAGTGTATCGGCCGCCCGGTGCCCAGAAAGAGCATGTAGTAGGTGTGGTCCATCCGCCAGGGGCCCCACCAGCGCTGGCGCTGCTGGTAGCGCGAGCCGGACATCTTGGGGACGATCAGCTCGTCGACGCCGATGCCGAAGTCGGCGCCGGCCTCGCCCTCGTTCTTGCCCTCGCCGGTGACGTCCCAGTCCATGTATTCGGCGTCGCCCTCGTGGGTGCCGCCGCCCCCCACCGCGCCCGCGCCCGAGGCCTGCAGCAGATACAGCTTGCCCGGCTGGGTGGTCAGCCCGGTGCGCACCACCGTCTTGGTGATCGGCACCGCCACCGCCTCGATCGGCTGGCCGATCTTCGGCGGCGCCGGCGACAGAGGTATCAGCGACAGCGCGATGCTGCCGCTGCCGCTGCCCGCTGGCTGCACCAGCCGCACGGTCAGGGGATCGCCGGTGCCGGTGACGGTCTGGTAATAGACGTGGTCCTCCCGGAAGTCGCCGAACCACCGCGCGCGCCCCGGCCCCGGCGGCGTCGGTCGCGTGTGCACGGCCGGGTGCCGCTGCAGCACGCCGATGTCCACACCCACGTCCACCCCCTGCAGCTCGTCGACCGGCGCCCCGCCGCCGAAGGCATACTCCGCATCGAGCTTCCGCCCGCCCACCTCGACGCTGCCTGCGGCCTTCAATAGATACAGCTCACCCAGACCCAACTTCGTCTTCATGCGCACCGGCTCGCCGCCCGCGCGCAGCCGCAGCGTCTCGATGGCCGGACTCTGCGATGCACGGATGATGCCGCCCGCACCCACCGCGGCGGCGAATCCAGCAGCGACGAGCGTGACGGCGAACGGACGAATGCGACGGATCATCGGACCTCCTGGTAGGCGGACGCTCCTCCAGAAGTGGCGCGGTCCCCGTCCCCGCCCCCAAAAAACACGAAGCCGGGGGCGGGCACATGGCCCGACCCCGGCTCCTCTCGCGTCAGCTACGCCCTTACGGCGCCGCCGGCACCACCGGCGCCGGACACGCCGCCGCCATCACCTTCCCCAGCAATGGATGCGACCCATCCGCCGGCTCGGGATTGCTGGTCAGACATTGCCCCTGCGGCACGCTGACCGTCGCCGCGGCGTCCTTGCTGGTAGCCAGGCTCAACGCCCCCGCCACCATCTTCAGACCGCCGTCGAAGCTGTCGGTCCCCTCCACCGTCTCGACCACCATCGGCGTCTGCCCGGGCTCGCCCGTCACGCGGATCGAGTAGGTCTCGTCCAGCAGGAACGAGTCGGGGGGACTGTTGTATTCGCCGGCCACCGCCATGAACGACATGGCCAGCGCCAGGTCGAACTTCGGCGTCAAGGTGAAGCGCACCTGGTCGTTGGCCAGCGGCTTGACGGTGAGGTTCATCTTGCTGCTGTCCGCGGGGTTGAACAGCAGGTCGACGATCTTCATGCTGCGCACCTCCGCGAACGAGTGCACGATGCCGAGGCCGGTGAAGGCCACCTCGTCGGCGGACTCGGACACGGTCGTGTCGCCAGTCAGCCCGCCCAGGGAGACGTGCAGGTCGGTGTTCTTGGCCCCCACCTTTTTCGGATCCCAGGGCCCGCGCACGTCGGTCTGCGGGACCGCCAGCTTCAGGTTGAGGGTCTGCGCGACGCCGTCGCCGGTCAACGCGATCACCGGGGTGGCCGCCTTCATGGCGAAGGCGTGGTAGTCCATGTCCTGGATGTCGATCGGCTCGAGCACGCTCCAGCTGATCGAGGCCTTCTTGTCACCCAGCGCCTTGAGGTCCACGCGCACCCGCCCCTGCAGCTTGGCGAAGGGGAAGGTGTTGTCCCCGCTGTCCTTGGCCAGCACCGTGTTGGCGTACTGGGTGGCCATGAACGACTTGTTCAGATCCGCCTCCCAGGCCAGCAGGTCCGAGTGGACGATGAACACCGACAGCTCCAGCTTGTCGGGCCCCAGCAGGATCTGGAACCGATAGCCGTCGCCGTCGACGGTCACCACAATCCGCACCCGCAGCTTGGTCAGGTCGGCGGCACAGCCCGGTCGCGGGAGGTCCGTCGCGCCGTTTGCGATCTCGGAGGGCAGCGGGCGGCAGGTCGGGTCGCCGTGCAGCAGGTAGGTCACCGAGGTCATGGTCTTGGACTCGATGTTGGCGTCGGCGAACAGGCGGGTCTTGAAGAACGACTCGATGTCGGTCGCCATGTCGTCGAAGTTCTCTTCCTGGGTAGCCAGGGCCAGGAACTTCGGGCGCGGGCGCAGCGACTTGGCCGCCGGCGTCTCCGCGATCCGGTCCATCAGCGTCTGCGGCAACGGCGACGGCAGCAGTCGCGGCGCCACGGGCACGGGGCCCGAATCCGAGCCGCCGCCGCCCACCACGCGGCTGCCCAGCCGGGACAGCACGCTGTCGCTGGAGGTGGCAAAGCCGATGGACGAGCCCAGCCGGCGCACCGAGGTGCCCACGAACTGCGACGAACGCATCACGCTCTCGGCCTGGTTGATCGCCTGCGCGGGACCGGTGTCGGGGTTGCTGCCGTCGGCACCGCCGTCGGGCGTGTTGTTGCCGCCGTCGGGCGTGTTGTTGCCTCCTGGCATGGCGGTCTCACCACAGCCGACTGTGGCCAGCGAGACGACACCGGCGAGAACAAGGTAATTAATACGAGCCATCGATCCCTACCCTCCGATCTTGGTTATATTCGGCGCCCCCGATTGCTCGTCAGACCAGGTCCCTTCCTGAATGACCCACAGCCCTCGCCTCCGCTCGCTCCCGCGCACCGTCAGCGCGCTGGCCGTCATGATGCTGGCGCTGGCCGGCCCTTCCGGCTGCACCCGTCAATTGACTGACGTTCCTGCCTCGATGCGCACCTGGAACCGCCCCGCCGAGCCGTTCCGGATCGCCGGCAACGTGTATTTCGTTGGCACCAGCAGTATGGGCGTTTACTTCATGCCCACCCCCGCCGGCCACATCCTGCTCGATACCGCCTTCGAGGCGAGCGTGCCCCGCATGGTGGACAACATCCGCCAGCTGGGCTTTCGCTTCGAGGACACGAAGATCCTGCTGGCCAGCCACGCCCACATCGATCACGTGGGGGGCCACGCGCGCGTGCGCGAGCTGACCGGCGCGCGCGTGCTGATCTCCGCCGGCGACGAACGGCTGCTGCGCGAAGGCGGCGTGCGCGACTTCGCCTACGGCGACTCGCTGGCCTTCCGCGGCTGCCCGGTCGACGGCATCGTCCAGGACGGCCAGCGGATCGAGCTGGGCGGCACGGTGCTGACCGCCCACCTCACCCCCGGCCACACCCAGGGCGCCACCACCTGGACCACCGAGGTCGAGGAGGGCGGGCGCCGGCTGCAGGTGGTGTTCTTCCCCAGCGGCAACGTCAGCCCGGGCGCGCACCTGAAGAACAACAGCCTGTATCCGCAGATCGCGTCCGACTTCGAGGCCAGCTTCGCCCGCTGGAAGGCGATGCCCTGCGACGTCTTCCTGGGCGCGCACACCAGCTTCTTCGATCTGGCGGCCAAGCACCGCCGGATGAAGCCCGGCGCGCCCAACCCGTTCATCGATGCGGAGGGCTTTCGCCGCACCGTCGCCAGCCAGGAAGAAAAGTTCCGCGATCAGCTCGAGCACGAGTGAACGCGCTAAAGGCCGCCCGCGCTGGTGCCGAGCATCAAGCACCGGGGGAGGCGGAGGCGGTTGATGGTGCGAGCCGCGGGGTTGCGATCGGCTGGATTGGTCGGTCAGCAGATCAACAACTTCCGGATCCTGCGGCTGCTGGGCGAGGGCGGCATGGGGGCGGTGTACGAGGCCGAGCACCCCACCTTGCGCCGTCGGGTGGCGGTCAAGGTGCTGCGCCCCGAGCTGGCCTCCGACGCTCTGGTGGTCCAGCGCTTCTTCAACGAGGCGCGCGCCGCCAGCTCGATCCGCCACCCCAACATCATCGAGATCCTCGACCTGGGCCAGCTGCCGGGCGGCGTCCCCTACCTGATGATGGAGCGGCTGGACGGCGAGCCGCTGTCGCAGCTGCTGGCCCGCGAGGGTCCGCTGCCGATCGAGCGGGCGATCGATCTGGCCATCCAGGCGACGCGCGCGCTGGAGGCCACCCACCGCCAGGGCATCGTCCACCGCGACCTCAAGCCCGACAACCTGTTCCTGGTGCCCGACCCCAGCTGGGGCGGCCAGGAGCTGGTCAAGCTGCTCGACTTCGGAATCGCCAAGCTGCTGGACGATCGCTCGGCCGGATCGGTGCACACCGTGGCCGGCATCGTGTTCGGAACCCCGCCGTACATGTCGCCCGAGCAGTGCCGCGGCCGGCCCGCCACCGTGGACGCGCGCTCGGACGTCTATTCGCTGGGCATCATCCTGTACGAGATGGTGTGCGGCCAGCCGCCGTTTTCGGGCGAGGGCCTGGGCGACGTGATGATGCTGCATCTGACCGAGCCGCCGGTGCCGCCCTCGGTGCACCGACCGGATCTGCCGCCGGAGCTCGAGCAGGTGATCCTGACCGCGCTGGCCAAGAGCCCCGCCGACCGCTTCGCCAGCATGATCGAGCTGACCGCGGCCCTGGCCTGGGCCGCCCGCCAGCCGTCCGCGCCCGCCCCGCGCGCAGCCGTCACCGCCGTGCATGCCCCACACGGTGGACGGCCACCGGCGGCCGCGCACGCGTCTTCGCCCGGGCCAGCCTGGCGACCGTCCCGCGGGTTGTCGATCGCCGCGGCGGCCGGCGTTGCCCTGGCGCTGGCCCTCACGGGCGCCGCGCACCTGGCGAC
>JBKPRZ010000738.1:0-11257 GCA_046734815.1 Myxococcota bacterium
AGAGACAGGGTCAGGGCGCCGCGGGCGGTGGCGATGGCGACGGCGGGCTCGCCGGGCGACACGCGCAGGGCGGTGAGGCGGCGGCGCCAGGCCGGAGCGAAGCCGGGCCAGCGTTTCACCCACTCGGCGCTGGCGGCGGCCAGCGCGTGGCCGTGGATGTCCTTGAGCTGCGGCGGATCGCCAGGCAGCGGATCGGGGTGCTCGATCCCGAAGCGTCGCAGGGTGATGCGGGCGGCCTCGGACGAGGCCGGGTACCGCCGCACGATCTGGTCCTCGGCCCAGCGCCGGCCCTCGGTGTCCTTGACCAGCCGGTAGCCCGCCGCCAGCACCGGCAGGAAGGCCGGGCGCACACCGGTCCTGCTCGCGCGCAGCCGCTCGAGGTCCTTCTTGATCAGCGCGACCACCGCCGCGCGATCCGGCGCATCGGGATCCGGGTTGATCCCGGTTCGCCGCCGGAGCGCGCGGGTCCACCACCAGCGGTAGATCTCCGGGTCGGCGGACAGCTTCGCGTCCAGCTGCGCGCGCACCGCCGTCGCCGCCTCGGCGCTGGCGGGCGGGTCGGCGCGCAGGTCGCGCGCGATCCGGGCGCTGCCGGCACACAGGGCCTTCAGCGCGTCGGCGTGTTGCCGCGCCTTCTCCTGATCACGCAGGGGGCGCGCCCGGTACAGCGTCGCCAGCGACAGGTGCGCTTCGAAGAAACGCGGCGTTCGCTCGAGCAGCGCCTCCAGTTGCTGCGCCGCCGCCGCCGGATCGCCGTCCGCCACCGCCAGAGCGGCGCCGTATGCCGCCACCGGATCCCTGGGACGACGGTTCGCCCGCTGGCGCAGCTCGCCCGCCAGGGCTTCGCGATCGCCGGTGGGCTGGTCGGTGCGCCGCGAGACCTCCCGGCGGCGCTCGAGGTACGTGCGCCAGGCCAGGGGCTCGGCGGGGTGCGCGTCTGCAAAACGTTTCAGCGCCGCCACCAGGCGCGCATCCTCATCCTTCTCCGGGCGGCTGAGGTCGTCGGCGGCCAGGATGTCGGCGAGCGCGCCGCGCACATCGGCCGGGGCGTCGCAGGGATCGGCGGCAGCCCGGGCCGAGGGAGCCGCAGCCAGGACCAGGAACAACGACGGGAGCGCGGCAGGCATGTACTCCTCCTTCCTGCCGACCTTTCCACGTCTCACCCCGGCGGTTGTTCCGGCCGGGGCGGTGTAAAAGGTGTGTCGGGCCCGGAGCCGCGCTGCGGTCGTGCCGCGCTCAGATCACGGTGCCGTCGGGCACCACGCCGCCCTTGGGGACGATGACGATCCCCTCACGGATGTAGTGATGACGGGAATCGGCCTCCTGCACGCGCGCCTCGTTCAGGATGCGCACGTTGCGGCCGATGCGCGCGTTCTTGTCGATGATCGCGCGGTCGATGATGCTTCCGGCCCCGATGCCGATGGGCGGCTCGTCCGCCGGCAGCCGCTGCATCTCCTCGACCGTCTCGTAGTTGTCAGCGCCCAGCAGCAGGCTGCGCCGGATCTGCACCCCCTCGCCGATCCGGCTGCGGATGCCGATCACCGAGCTCTCGATGTCCGCGCCCTCGATGAAGCAGCCGTCGGCGATCAGCGACTGGCGGATGCGCGCGGCCTTGGTCTTGGTGGGGGCCAGGAAGCGGGGGACGGTGAAGATCGGGCGGCGTGGGTCGTAGAAGGTGAAGGGCGGCACCGGCGCGGTCAGGGCCAGGTTGGCCTCGTAATATGACTTGATGGTGCCGACGTCCTCCCAGTAGCCGTCGTACACGTATGACTGTACCCGCAAGCGCGACAGCATCGCCGGGATGACGTGGCGGCCGAAGTCGATGTTCTTCTCGTTCGACATCGCCTCGCCCAGCGCCCGCCGGCTGAAGATGTAGATGCCCATCGAGGCCAGGTACACCGGCCCGGTCCCGTCGGCGCGCATCGAGGCCAGCTGGGGCAGCCGATCGGCGGTGGGCTTCTCCTCGAAGTGCACGATGCGGCCGTCGCCGGCGATCTTCATGATGCCAAAGCCAGCGGTCTGCTCGGCCGGGACCGCCTTGATGGCCACGGTGGCATCGGCGCCCGACTCGCGGTGCACCTTCATCATCTGGCAAAAATCCAGGCGGTACAGCATGTCGCCGCCCAGGATCAGCAGTTCCTGGGCCCGCTCGCGGTCGATGTGCTTGGCGCACTGGCGGACGGCGTCGGCGGTGCCCTGGAACCACTCGCTGCGCTCCTCGGTCTGCTCCGCCGCCAGGGTCTCGACGAAGCCCTTCGAGAACATGTCGAACTTGTAGGTGTTGGCGATGTGGCTGTTCAGGCTCTCGGACTGGTACTGCGTGACCACGAAGATCCGCCGCACGTCCGCGTGCAGGCAGTTGCTCACCGCCACGTCCACCAGGCGGTAGGTGGCGCCGATCGGCACCGCCGGTTTGGATCGATGCTGGGTCAGCGGGAACAGCCGCGTGCCCCTGCCGCCGCCGAGAATGAGCGCCACCACCTCGTCCATGGTCCCCTCCTGCCCCCTCAATATGGGGACCCGGGCGAAGAAGTCACCACAATCGGGCTACGGCTGATCGACGTCCCACTCCGGCCAGCTGTCGAAGGCGTAAAGCTCTTCCGCGCGGCGGAAGAAGTCCAGCTCCAGGGCGGTGAAGACCACCTCGGGCGAGCCGAGGTCCTCCTCCACCGTGGTGACCAGGGGAAATACGGAACGCGGGCGAGCCGCCCGCTCACGCCTCCGTCGGTTTCGCTTGTGCCACATTCGCCACCTCTGTGTCCGGACCAGGGGAACGCGCTCGTTCCGTGCGGGTTCAGCGTTTCATGGTTGGCGAACAAAAGCGAAAAACCTGCCGATTCGTTGCTGGTGCGGGTTCCGGGACCTGTCGTCGTTTCTGGTGCTTCTCTGGTCCTCGTCGGCAGGCCCGTCAGGTCCCGGGAGGAAGCCACAGTCCGCCCGCGCTCAGCGGCTCCTGCAACTCCACGCCGTCGACGTCCATCTGCGCGCCCTCGCCCCCGCGCTTGTCGGGCTTGTAGCGGTCCCACTTCCAGGCGTCCTGCCGGCTGATACGAAAGCGCTTGGGGATCCGCTCGGCCAGGGTCTGGGTGCCCAGCGGCAGGATCTTGCGGCCGGTCAGGCGGACGCTCCCGCTCTGGTCCAGCGCTGTCGGGTAACTGATGACATCGGAGGTGAGCGCGACCCGGTCGGCCCACCCGGCCAGGCCCTCGATGTGATCCTGCTGGATGCGCAGACCCAGCTCGGCCCAGGCGGTCGACCAGCGCATCTCCATCTTCTCCGACATCGCGCCGAAGCGCTTCTCGAACAGCCGCTCGGCGTAGGTCCGCTGCGGCCAGGCCAGCTGCGTGAGCACGCAGCTCTCCACCACCAGATCGGCGCGCTGGCCGGTCGGCAGCACGTGCGGCGGCGTGGCCAGCCGGTACGACCGGCACATCGCCTCGACCGCCGCCTCGACCTCCGTGGCGCCGCCGGGGCCACCGACGATCTCGTCGATCCGCCGCACCAGCTGCCCGTTGATGCCGGTCAGGTCGATCGTCTGCAGCTCGACCCGGCCGCGCAGGTCGGGATGTTTCTTGAACGTCGCCGCCACCGTCTCCTCCAGCGCGGCGGCGTCGATGTCCACCAGCACCAGCTGGGCGAACGCGCTGGCCAGCGCGGTCAGCGGCAGGTCGAAAGCGCGGCCCGCGCCGATCACCACCGCCCGGTCGCCGGCGCAGCCCTTCGCGCTCCGTTCCATGAAGGCGCGGTTCTTCTCGCCGTGCGCCCACCAGCCCTCGCGGTTTTCGCGCTGGGCACCGCTGATCCCCAGCGAAGTCTCCCGGAACTGCAGCTTCCCGAACGCCTCGGTGTCCACCTTCGGATCGAAAGCCCAGGGCTCGCCGCCGCCATCGGTACGATGGGCCAGCAGGGTCAGAAGGTCGCCGACGTTGCAGTCGGGGGCCCGCCCGGACAGCCGGTGCATGGCCTGGCCGAACATCATCAGGTCGTCGAACAGGTCGTGCCGCCAGGGGGTCGAACCCTCCAGGGCCGCCCGCAGCTCGGCGAACCGGTCGGCGGAGACGGGCGGCTGGCGGGCGGCGCCGACCTCCTGCCCGTACCAGACCAGGGCGCGCTCGACGGCCATCGCGGAGGCGGCCACGCTGGGGTCGGCGGACAGCGCGCGAAGCGTCACGAGCGGGTCATCCTAGCAGGTGGCGGGCTGGTGACGCACAGATCCAGGGATTCGCACGCCGCGCAGCCTGTATTGCTGGTTGGACCCGGTTTTTGTCAGAAATAATGCGGACCTAATCCGGACATATTTTCATGAGTGGCTCGTCAGCCCGGGGTTCACTCCTCTTATAGTTCTCTACTATCCGCCGACTCACTCCGGAGGACCCGACATGAAGCCTCTGACGACGCCGCCCTTGCGGGCCGGGCGACTTGTACCTTTGTCTCTAGCGCTCGGCGCGGCCCTGTTGGGGCTCGGCTGCACCGGCGGCATCATGGACAGCGGCAACCCGGGCGGTCCCGGGCCCGGGATGGAGCCTGGCTCGCGTGACCCCGGGCGGATGCCGCCCCCCGGCGGGGGCACCCCGCCGACGGTGTCGCCGACGCCGGTGAACCCCGGCTCGGGTCTGGACGTCGCGGCCTCGGGCATGCGGCGGCTGACCGCGGACCAGTACCTGAACACGGTCCGCGACCTGCTGAAGATGGCGGATGCGCGCGACCTGATCTCGGTCAGCGCGCTGCCCAGCGACGGGTCGCTGGGTGAACGCTTCACCAGCAACGCCGCCACGTCGCTGCAGGGCCTGGACGCCGACAAGTACGCCGACGCCGCCGACCAGCTGTCGCGCAAGGCGATCATGAACCTGGGCAGCCTGGTCACCTGCACCGGCGGCATGGACGCCGCCTGCGCCCAGACCTTCATCGAGAACTTCGGCAAGCGCGCCTTCCGCCGGCCGCTGACCCCCGCCGAGGTGGACCGCTACAAGAAGGTGTTCGCCGCCGGGGCCGATTTCGGAAACGGCATCCGCCTGGTGGTGGCGACCTTCCTGCAGTCGCCGAAGTTCCTGTACCTGGTCGAGATCGTCCCGCCGGGCGGCGCCGGCAAGGTGTTCGAGGTGGACAGCTGGTCGGTCGCCTCGCGCCTGTCGTACTTCTTCCTCAACAGCATGCCCGACGACGCCCTGTTTGCGGCGGCCGAGGGCAACGAGCTGAAGACGCCCGAGCAGATTGGCAAGCAGGCCAGCCGGCTCATGGCCGACGCGCGGTTCTCCGAGACCCTGAACTTCTTCCACGACCAGTGGCTGGAGATGGACCAGCTGAGCAGCGCCGAGAAGGACGAGATGCTGTTCAAGAACTGGACCCCCGAGCTGAAGGCGGACCTGCAGGAGCAGACCTACCGCTTCATCGACGAGGTCCTGCGCAAGGGTGACGGCAAGGTCGAGACGCTGTTCACCGCCAGCTTCGCCTTCCTGAAGGGCGGCCTGTACGACGTGTACGGCGTGACCAAGCCGGCGGGCGCCGCGGCCAACAACTGGGCCAAGGTGGATCTGGACCCGAAGCAGCGGGCCGGTCTGCTGACCCACGCCGGCCTGCTGGCCGGGATGGCGCACGAGAACCGGACCTCGTACATCCTGCGCGGCAAGCTGGTGCGCGAGGCGATCCTGTGCACCGAGGTGCCGCCGCCGCCCCCCGGGGTCGACGCCAGCGAGACCAACATCCCGCCGAACGCCACCGCCCAGGAGCGCTCGAAGCTGCACCGGGTGCGGCCCGACTGCGCCTCCTGTCACGAGCTGTTCGATCCGCTGGGGTTCGCCTTCGAGATCTACGACCCGATCGGCAAGTTCCGGACGGTCGACGCCGCCGGCAAGCCGATCGACTCGACCGCGGTCATCACCAGCACCGCCAAGCTGGACGGCACCGTCCCCGATGCGCTCGAGCTGGCCAAGCGCCTGGCCCCGGCCGAAGAGGTCCGGACCTGCGTGGCCAGGCAGTGGATGCGCTTTGCGCTGGGCCGCGACCTGGACGACACCCAGGACGCCTCGACCATCAGCTCGGTCTTCAAGACCACCAACGACAGCGGCGGCAAGGTCGCCGACATCCTGGGCGCCGTCGCCCGGTCCAACGCCTTCCGCCATCTCAAGGTGAATCCATGAAGCTCCTGCGCAACATCACGCTCGGCAAGACTCACCCCTCCCGCCGTCAGCTGCTGAAGGCCCTGGGCCTCAGCGCCGCCGCCTATCCGCTGATGCCGACCCTGAACGGGTACGCTCAGACCAAGACGCCGCTGCGGCTGCTGCTGACCTTCACCTCGTCCGGCGTGGTGCCCGAGCAGTGGTACCCCAGCGGCACCGAGACGGCCTGGAACTTCCCGGCCGGCGGCAGCACCGCCCCGCTGGCCAAGCACAAGGACGACATCATCTTCTTCCGCGGGCTGAAGCGCGGCGCCTCCGGCGGCGGCGGCCACGAGCAGTCGACCGGCGGGGTCTGGACCGGCAACTCCTGCAAGAGCAGCGTCGCCCAGGCGCCCTCGGTGGATCAGATCATCGCCCGCAAGATCCCCAAGGAGACGGACTTCCAGTCCTACCAGTTCGGGGTCCACTGCTTCTTCGCGGGTGAAGGCGACATCACCTCCAAGCGCAAGAACAACAACCCGTACATCATCCACGCCGGCCCGGGGATGAAGATCGAGTCGCAGTGCGACCCGTACAAGGTGTTCGACCAGCTGTTCGCCGGTCTGAAGCCGGCCACGCCCGGGATGGCGCCGGATCCGAACATGGAGAGGCTGCGCATGGAAAAGCGCAGCGTCCTGGACGCCCTCAAGGGCGAGTTCGCGGACCTCGACACCAAGGTGGGCCGCGAGGACCGGATCAAGATCTCGTCGCACCTGGATTCGGTGCGCGAGATCGAGCGCCGGCTGGACAGCGGCGGACCGCGCATGATCGGCGCGATCCCCGACAAACCCATGAGCGGCATCGCCCTCGACAAGAGCGCCAACTACCCGCAGCTGATCGACATCATGAACCGGCTGGTGGTGGCGGCGCTGGCCTCGGACCGGACGCGCATCGCCTCGTTGCAGTACTCGCGCGGCTTCTCGCAGATCCGCCACACCTGGGTGGGGGCCAAGGACGCCCACCACACCATCTCGCACATCGAGGGGCAGAAGGCGGTGCTGGCCAAGATCCAGGGCTGGTACTGCGAGCGCTTCTCCTCGCTGTTCGACATGATGAAGGCGGTCCCCGAGGGCGACGGCCACCTGCTGGACCACACCTTGGTGGCGTATTCGAACGAGCTGGCGCTGGGCTGGACCCACGGCGTGGATCCGGCCGCCACCTACTGGGTGACCGGCGCCAAGGGACGGGCGGGAGGCAAGCTGAAAGCCTCCGGCCGCTTCCTCGATTACAGCGGCCAGTTCGACTACAACCAGATGCTGCAGACGTTGACCGCCGTGATGGGAGCGCCCACCGACAAGGTCGGCGACTTCGGCAAGCCGGGGATCATCGCCCCGCTGCTGGCCTGACCGGCGCGCTCCGAACCGACGCGAATCCCGCTCACGCCCTCGCGCGTGAGCGGGATTTTGCTTTTTTGGCGGGCGGCTTCTTGCTGGTCCGCGACGGCTGGCGCGCCAGCTTGGTGACGGCCGTACCGCCCGAGGCCTTGCGCAAGGTGTGGCGGACGCCCTCGATCGGGGTGAACTCGGAGAACATCTGGGCGGCCTCGGGGACCTGGGAGACGGGGATGTAGTCGCAGACCTCGCCGTATTGCTCCCACATCTTCAGGACGGCCGGGTTGACGTGCGCCTTCTCGATCGCGGCCGAGGAGGCCCACTCGAACACCTCGACCACCGTCCCGTCCTGGGCCTGCATGGTGATCGGGTCACGGTCGGTCACCAGGCCCTGGGTGCGCAGGGTGGCGACGTGGTCGAGGATCAACCGCTCGAGCGCGTCCTTCTTGCCTTCTTTCGGCCGGTAGCAGGCGATGACGATTCTGCCCATGGTCCCTCCGACGATACCTCTGTCGGGTCGTGGGGGCGACCGAAGATCCAGACCAGGGCGGTGAAGGTGGCGACGGTGGCGGCGGACATCAGGGTGTATTGCTCGTCGGTCCAGTGGGACATGCCACGCAGGGGTGCCCAGGCCACGAACTGGGTGAAGGCGGTGAGGAAGAGCAGCCAGCGTCCGACCGGCTCGCGTTGCTCGACCAGCAGGGCCAGGCCGATGATGAAGGCGTAATAGTAGGAGGTCAGCTCGACGGCGGCGGGGACCACCGCCAGCCCCAGGGCCAGCGCCACCCAGGGGTCGGCCCGGCGGGCGGCGATCGCGACAACGGCCAGCAGGGCCAGCGCCAGGACGAGGGCCAGCGGGCGGACCTGGTGCCAGGCGCGCAGGCGGGCCTGCTTCCAGGGTGACCAGGGGTCGATCAGGCGGGCGTCGTTGAGGTGGCGCCCCACCTCGGCGGGGCGCCAGGTGAGGACCATGCGCAGGCCCATGTTGTTGACCAGCGGCGTGTCCTGGTGCTTGCGGGTGTTCTGGGCAAAGGCGCGGTAGGCGGCGATGCCGCCCGAGGCGGGAAGGCTGACCGCGAACAGCAGCGCGCCGGTCAGGGCGGCGGCGGCGAAGAAGCGGGCCAGGCGCGGGTGCAGGCGGCGGTGCTGGTGCAGATGCCAGCCCAGCGCCAGGGCGGGCCCGGCGAACAGGAACACGGGGAACACGCGCAGGCCGGCGGCGTAGGCCAGGGCCGCGCCGGCCAGCAGCGGGCGGTCACGGCGCAGGCAGCAGATGCTGGCGACGGTGTAGAACAGCCAGTCCCAGCGCAGGAACGAGCCGCCGGTCCAGTAGAAGCGCGAGGGGAAGCTGGTCGCGAACACCAGCGCGGCCACCGCCAGCACGCGCCAGCCGAAGGCCCACCAGACGACCGCGAAGGTGGCGGCCAGATACAGCGGGTCCAGCAGCGCCAGCGCGTACAGCTGGGTGTTGCTGGCGGGCGAGAGGTTCGACAGGAAGGCGCCGAGGGCGTTCCAGACCGGGGTGGCGTTGTAGCCGTGGTCCAGCTGGATGGCGTCCCAGGACCGGCCGTTCATCCGATCGCGGAAGAAAGCGACGTCGGCCCGGAAGGCCTGCCAGCGGGGGGCGGTGAAGTGGCGCTGGCAACGCTCGGGGTGGGCGAGGATGTCGGCGCTCGGTTGCAGGACGTTGGTGCGCAGATCGGTGGTGGGGCGGCGCTCGACCCGGCGCCGGAAGCCGGCCTCGGCGTCGGCCGTCGACAGGCAGTCGTACAGGCGGTCGTAGCCCAGCTCGGGGAAATATTTGCTGCCCAGGTAGTAGTGCACCCACTCGTGCGTGTGGATGAAGCTGCCGAAGTGGAAGGCGCCGAAGTTCACGTAGGTCAGCGCCGCGAGGATGCCGAGCGTCGCCAGCAGGCGATCGCGCAGGCGCCGGTGCGCCTGCGGCCGGCCCTGCCGGCGCAGGATGAAGCCCCACTGCAGAAGGCCAAAGCCCAGCAGCGCCAGCACCAGCTCCCAGCGCGCGCTGCTCTGGTCGTTCCAGTAGGTGTAAAGGTCGCGCGGCCCCGCCGCCGGGACGGCGTTGCCGACGGGAAGCGCGGGCGGGAACGGCGTCGGGATCTGGCAGAACACCTGGATCTCGGCCAGCGAATACAGGCTGTCGCCGTCGCCCTCGCCGAAGCGCAGGTAGCGCACCGGCCGCCCGCCCAGCCCCACCGTGCGGGCGCGCAGCCCGTGCCCGTCGACCGGACCGATGTGCCCGATCTCGGTGTACGCGCGCCCGTCGAGCGAGCCCCACAGCGCGTAGCTGTCGTTGGCGTCGGCCTGGATCCACGCCACCGCCAGCGGCACCACCTGGCCCAGGTCCCAGGTCAAGGTGGCCGATCCGGTGTCGAGCACCACCGCCAGCGGCGCGTCCCAGACCGCCCCCTCGGGCGCCTTCACCCCATCGGTGGCCAGCTCCTTGCGGCCGCGGATGTCCTGCCAGGCCCAGGGCGCCCGGCCAGCCAGCAGGTTGCCCGCCGGACACCCATCCGCGCGCGCCTCACCGCCCCGCCCGGCCAGACCGGCGACGATCGATGCGACCGAGAGGATCCACGACGTCCGCACTCCCCGTCTTGGAGCCGCGCCGGTCGCCGAAGATCGGCGGGGTCAACGTCGAGTAGCCGCGCCCGCCCGAACGCCCGAGGCGCCTTCGGTGCCGCCCGTGGCGACGGCGCGGCCGGAGCGGCCGCCGGCCGCGGCCAGCGAGGCGTCATCGGTGGCGTCGGACCCGGGCGCGCACAGCCAGATCGCCAGGCAGGCGGCCGCGAGCGCGCTGCACAGGGTAGCGGCGGGGGCCCGTCGGCGAGCGGGCGGGTCCTCCAGGTCCACCTTCAGCCGGCGCCAGGCGGCGGTGCTCTCGGCCTCGGGCGGCAGGGTCCGGCGCTCGTAATCGCGCAGCAGCGCCCCCTCTGCCGACGCCCCCGCGCGCAGGCGGACGGGATCCGGCGAATCGACGGACGGTCGCCGCACGGTCAGGCGCCTCCCTGCGCGGTCGCGTGCAAGGGCTGCTCGCGCACGAAGGCCTCGAAGCGCGCCCGCGCCTCCTGCAGCTGCCGGCGGACCGAGGCGGCGGGGCTGTGCAGCAGGCGCGCGATCTGCGCGGTCGGCATCCCCTCCAGCTCGAACAGCACGAACACCTGCCGCTGGCGCGGGCTGAGCGAGGCCAGGGCGGCGTCGGCCAGCTCGTGCGAGCGGCGATCGCTCCAGCCGGGCGGGGTTGCGGGCTCCAGGCAGCGGCGCAGCCAGGTGATCGGCGCCAGCAGGCGCGCCCGGCGGCGGACGCGCTCGGCCTGGCTGATGCACAGCTTGTAAAGCCAGGTGCGAAACTCCGCCCGCCGCTCGAAGCGGTCGAGGTAGCGGAACACCTGCAGGAAGATCTCCTGGCAGGCGTCCTCGGCCTCGCGCGGGGCCACGCCCAGCCGCCGCAGGAATGCCAGCGCCTGTGGGCGGTAGATCCCGTGCAGCTCCTCCCAGGCGCGCCGGTCACCGGCCAGGCAGCGATCCAGCAGGTCGGCGCAAGGGAGGGCGGCGGCGATCATGGGACGGCCACCATCTTAGAGCCGGCCCGGACCGAGATGATCGGCGCCGCGCCGACGGCGGGCGTCAACGGCGCGGTAGGAGCTGGGGGTACACCAGGTAGATGCGGTCGAACTGCCCCGTCCACAGCCAGGGGTCCAGCACCTCCAGCGGGGCGAAGGCCTCCTTGAGGACCGGATCGCGCCGGAGCAC
>JBKPRZ010000739.1:0-10982 GCA_046734815.1 Myxococcota bacterium
GCGGCGTGGCGGTGGGGGCGGGCGGCGTGGCAGCGGGGGCCGTCGGCGGCTCGGCAGGCGCGGCGGCCACCTTCTCGGCGGGCGCGGGCGGCTTCGCGCTGGCCTGCCCCGAGGCGATGCGCTCGAGCAAGGTGGTCAGGCGGGTGGTCAGGCTCTTGCTCTTGATCGGGATGGCGGCGGCCTTGTTGGCCATCTCCAGCGCGGCCTCGAAGCGGCGCTCGCCGGTGAACACCTCGGCCGCCTCGATGTACACCTGGGCCTCGGCGTCGCCATCGGTGGCGGCGGCGGGCGGCGCGGTCGACGAGGGCGGGACCAGCGGGATGGGCCCCCGGGAAAAGGCCCACACCGCCACCGCGATGGCCAGGCCGCTGGCTCCGAAGGCCGCCCATTTCCAGATCGAGGCGCTGCGAGACTGGGTCTGCAGCAGCGGGCTGGACAGCGGCCGCGCCGGCGGGGCCAGCGGCGCGGTCACCGCCTCCATGCTCCCGCTGGTGGGGCCGCGCAGCGATGACACCGTCACCGGCACGCCGCCCGCGGTGGGGAACACGCGCGGCGCGGTCACCTCGCTGGCCCTGGTCAAGGTGGTGAAGTCGGGGAACAGATCGCGCAGCCAGGCGGCCAGCGAGCGCGGGGTGGACAGGTGCTCTTTCTTGATCGCGAACACCTCGAGCCGCTCGCGGAACTCGCGCGCCGAGGGACAGCGCTTGTCGACGTTCCGCTCGATGGCCGACTGGACGATCTTCTCCAGGGTGGGCGGGTAGGTGGGCACCAGCTGCGAGGGGCGCGGGATGGGCGCGTTGAGCACCTTGTCCAGCACCTCGGCCTCACCCTGCCCTTCGGGGCCGAACGGGTTGATGCCGGTGGTCAGCTCGTACAGCGTGATGCCCAGGCTGAACACGTCGGCCCGGTGGTCGAGCCGCCCGCGCGAGACCTGCTCGGGCGCCATGTAGCGCAGCTCGCCGGTCAGCATCCCATCCTGGGTATGCAGCAGCCGGTCCTTGGCGGCGGCCATCCCGAAGTCCAGCAGCTTGGGATTGCCGTCCAGGTTGATGACGATGTTGGCGGGGCTGACCTCGCGGTGGACCAGGCCCACCGGCTCGCCGTCCTGGTCGACGGCGCTGTGGGCGTAGGCCAGGGCGTCGCAGATCTTGGCGATGATGGCGGCGAAGTGGCCGTGGTGGACCTTGCCGTCCTGGTGGGCGCGCCGGATGACCATGCCCAGAGTCACGCCCCGGACGTACTCCATGGCGATGTAGGGGACGCCTTCCTCCTCCCCCACCTCGAACACCTGCACGATGTTGGGGTGGGTCAGCCGGGCGGCCACCCGCGCTTCATCGAGGAACATGCGGACGAACAGCGGATCGGCGGCGTATTCGGCGCTGATGCGCTTGACCACCACCTCCTTTTCGAACCCCGCCACACCGCGCAGCTTGCACAGGTACACCTCGGCCAGCGCGCCGCGACCGAGCTGCCCGATGATCTGGAATCTATTTCGCGGTACGTCCGCCGGAATTTCCGCCACGATGGATGACCCCACAAGGACGCGAGAGACAGGTACCCCCGAGCGCTCGCACGCTCAACGACCGATCATACGCCGTTAGTCCACACCAGCGCCGACGCGGTCTCAAAGTTTTTCCGCTTGGCGCAGTGAGTGGCCTCCCCCACTGACCCCCCGGGGACCTTCACCCGGCAGGGCTTCGGATGCAACCAATCTCGTTTGCCGGGGTCGCCGCCGCTGGCACTGCCTACATTTCGCCGTGCTTTCTTCCGACTGTCCCTGGCTGGCCGGATCGACAACCAGGGCAACCAGGGAGAGAAGCACATGGGTAGCAGCACCAGCCACGCCGCGATCGTCGGACCAGATCCAGCGCCAGCCGCCCGCGTGCTGCTGGTGGAAGATGACGACGCGTTGCTGCGCAGCTGCCGGCGCGCCCTGGAGGCCGCCGGCTTCTCGGTCGAGACCGCCTCCGACGGACAGCAGGCCACGCGGGTGCTGGGCCAGCGCAGCTTCGACGTGGTGGTCAGCGACATCGCCATGCCCGAGGTGGGCGGGATCGAGCTGCTCAAGGCGATCCGCAGCCGCGACAACGACGTGCCGGTCATCCTGATGACCGCGTTCGCCGAGCTGGGCAGCGCGCTGGACGCCATCGAATACGGAGCGCTGGCCTACCTGCGCAAGCCGTTCGGGCTGGAGGCGCTGCGGGCGGCGGTGACCAAGGCGGCGCGCCTGAACCGGCTCGCGCGCCTGAAGCGCGAGGCGGTGGCCGACGCCGAGGTGGGCGAGCTGGCAAACGATCGGGCGGGCTTGCAGTCAGCGTTCGATCAGGCGCTGGCCACCTTGTGGATGGCGTTCCAGCCGGTGGTCTCGGTGTCGCAGCGGGAGGTGGTGGCCTACGAGGCGCTCATGCGCACGGCCGAGCCGGCCCTGCCCCACCCCGGCGCGGTGCTGAGCGCGGCCGAGCGGCTGGGGCGCCTGCACGAGCTGGGGCGCCTGATCCGCTCGCGGGTAGCCCTGCAGATGCCCGGCTGCCCGGCGCAGTCGGTGTTCGTCAACCTGCACGGGCGCGACCTGCTGGACGACGAGCTGTATTCGGCCAGCGCGCCGCTGTCGGCCTGGGCCAGCCGGGTGGTCTTCGAGATCACCGAGCGGGCGTCGCTGGAGCAGGTCAAGGGCTTCGAGGCGCGCGCCACCGAGCTGCGCACCCTGGGCTACCGGCTGGCCATCGACGACCTGGGCGCGGGCTATGCCGGGCTGACCAGCTTTGCCCAGCTGGAGCCGGAGGTGGTCAAGTTCGACATGTCGCTGGTGCGCGGGATCGAGCGCTCACCGGTGCGGCAGCGGCTGGTGAAGGCGATGACCGCGGTGTTCCGGGAGATGCAGACGGTGGTGGTGGCCGAGGGGGTGGAGACGCCGGCCGAGCGCGACACCCTGGTGGACCTGGGCTGCGATCTGCTGCAGGGCTATCTGTTCGCCCGCCCCGACAGGTCGTTCCCGACGCCGAAGTGGTGAAACGCCGCGCGCTCGACCCGCGGGACTCCGCGAATCGAGCGCGCGTGGGACCGCGGTCAGCAGCGCGGGGTCAGTTGCAGGTGCCGCTGTCGGTCCAGACGGTGCCCCAGGGGCAGCCGCTCGAGCCGGGCTCGCAGGTGGTGTAGTTCGCGCAGTTCATGCAGTTGCCGTTGGAGCAGGTCCAGTTGTGGCCGTTGCGCGAGACCACCTTGCCGGCGTAGTAGGTGAGGCAGGCGCTGTTCGCGTAGGCTGTCGCGCAGGTGGAGCCGCCGCCGCCGCCGCTGCCGCAGGTGCCGGTGTCGTCCCAGACCTCGCCCCAGGGGCAGTCGGTGCCGCCGGGCGCGCAGCCGGCGACGTTGGCGCAGTTGGCGCAGTTGCCGCCCACGCAGGTCCAGTTCTTCCCGCCGAAGGAGACCACGGTCCCGATGCTGTAGGTCTGGCACGACGACTGGCTGTAAGCGGTGGCGCAGGCGCCGCCGGTGCCGCCGCTGCCGCTGGTGCCGCAGATGTTGGGGAAGCCACCGCCGCCGCAGGTCTGGCCCGAAGCGCAGCTGCCGCAACTGGAGACGGTGCGCGAGTTGCCACAGTTGTCGACGCCGGTGACGCTGCCGCAGTTGCGGCCCTGGCGGGCGCAGAAGGAGGCGTTGCTCTCGGCGGTGCAGCTGACGCCGCTGACGAGGGTCACCTTGATGCGGTCCAGGTCGGGGGTGGGGGCGGAATCGTTGTAGAACTTCAGCTTGTTGTTGCCGGCGTTGAGCGTGATGGTGGTGCTGGCGGTGACCATGGTGCCAAAGTCGGTTCCGTCCATGGTGATGGTCTTGGCGCTGCCGCCGTTGACGCTGAGGTAGAACTTCCGCTGGTCGCGGGTACCCGCGTAGACGGTCAGGGTGTAGGTCCCGGCGGTGGGCACGTTGACGTTGTTGAAGTAGGTGGTGTTCGACGTGCTCTCACCCAGGTAGCGCAGCCGGTAGCCGCCCGCGCAGGTCCCCGGGGCGATGGGCGGGTCGGGGTTACCCAGCACCTTGTTGTACATCTCGGCGCAGGCGTGCGCGTAGGTCTTGCCGTTGAGGTCGTTGCCCAGGTCCTCGGCCTCGAAGATCAGGCTGGTGGTCACGCCGCAGACGTTGGGCACGCCGCTGCCGCCGCAGGTGGCGGGCGAGTTGCAGCTGCCGCAGGTGACGGTGCGCGCGGCGCCGCAGTTGTCGGTGCCGACCACCGAGCCGCAGTTCTTGCTCCGGCGCGCGCAGAACGAGGCGTTGCCCTCGTAGACGCAGCTGGCGCTGTAGGGGATGTCGAAGTTCGGCTCCCACATGTGAATGTAGGTCTCGGACAGGACGGTCTTCATGGTGCCGCAGCTGCTGCCGGAGATGAGCCCGCGCTGGTAGTCGGCGCCTTTCTTGTTGACGGTCATGTAGTCGTTCATCGGGCCGACGCCGCCGCCGTTGCGCGTCCAGGAGTCGGCGTTCTTGGTGCAGAAGCCGGGGGCCCAGACCAGACCATCGTCGCATTTGCCAGCCTCGACCGGCTCGTTGAACCAGGTCTTCAGATACAGGGCGCCGCCGCAGCGACGGGGCTTGGGCTTGGGGCCCAGGCCCTGCTGATAGCCGAGGTAAGCGGCGTTGAGGTCCGCCACGCTGTTGACCATGCCCGCCGGGATGACCTTGGCGCGCGAGGCGGCGTCGTCGAGCAGGATCTGGACGGTGCCATCGCCGTTGTCCAGGGCGATGTACAGCGCCTCGGCGTAGGTCGGCTTGTTGGTGTCGGTGACGTTGCCCAGGATCAGCGGGTTCTTGTTCTTGTCCTGCACCCAGGAGGCGAAGTCGACCATCACGCTGGTGTTGTTGGTGGTGGCGCTGACGAAGGCCATCTCGCCGGCGATGAACGCCTTCTCGGTGATGGCGCCCGACCGCCAGCGGCTGGCCGCGTCCATCATGCCCGTGTAGCTGATGATCGAGCTCGTGACGGTGGGGTCCACGGTCGAGCTGGCCTCGATGCCGCTGATCTCCATCGTCTGTCCGGGAGGGGCGTTCCAGCGGAAGACGGCCTTGATGAAGCCGGCGGTCAGCGGCCAGGTGGTGTCGGGCGGGGTGACCATCACGAACGAGCAGTAGGTCTTGTCGCCCCACACCACCGCCTCCCAGGCGCTGAGGGTGAGGCTGCCGCCGGAGGTCTTGGCGAAGCCCCAGGGCAGCTTGCCCAGGGCCACCGAGATCTTCGCGTTGACGCTCTGCTGGCCCAGCAGCTTGGCGAAGGCGGTCGAGCCGATGCCCAGCACGATGCACTGGCCGGTCTTGGGCAGCCACAGGTCCTCGGCGCTGTAGAGCATTCCCTGGCTGGAAGCCAGGTTGTGGATGTTGACGCCGCTGTTGCTGCCCTGCAGGTTGCTGCCCTGCAGGTTGCTGCCCACAAGGTTGTTGCCCTGGAGGTTGCTGCCCACGAGGTTGCTACCCTGCAGGTTGCTGCCCTGCAGGTTGCTGCCCTGCAGGTTGCTGCCCTGCAGGTTCTTGCCGGCCAGGTTCGAGGCCGCGAGGTTGGTGGCGGCCATGTTGTTGGCGCCCAGGTTGTTGCCGCCGAAGTTGGTGCCGCCGAAGTTGCTGCCCACAAGGTTGCTGCCCTGCAGGTTGGAGCCGCCCATGTTCGGGCCACCCAGGTTACTGCCCTGGAGGTTGCTGCCCACAAGGTTGCTGCCCACCAGGTTCTTGCCGCCCAGGTTCTCGCCCTCGAGCGCGAGGTAGTCGCCCTCGACCGGGGCTGGCTCGGCGGGCTCGCCGACCGGCTGGTCCGCCGGCTGCTGGCCCATCGGGCCGAGCACCATGCCATCGGCGGTGCAGCCTGCGGTGATCAGGAACGCGGCGCTGCCCAGCCAGCGGGCGCCAGCGGCGAGGGTCGAGCGCGTCGGGATGCGACGGGAGAGGGAGGAGGCGGCCATGCCCCCCTCCACTGCATTTTCGGTGCTCAGTTATGTAAGACAAATTACTAGATGTAACTGACGTAAGAAAACGGACGGTTGCGCCCCAAGGGGGGGAGCCCGGCGGCGGCGGCGTTGTCCGGGAAGCAACAGACCCCCGTTGAGGCCGACGCATCGGGGGCGAGCGGGGTCAGCGGGCGTGGGTGTGGGCCGTAAGGGCGCGCTTCCGCCGAGGTCGTGATCCGGTATGGTACCGCCCGCCGTAAGGGAAGGTGCCGTGACGCCGACATCGCCCGCCCGCCTCGCTGGCAGGCCCCCTCGCCCGGGCCTGCTGATGGCGATCCGGCGCCGGCGCGCGATCGCCTTCCATGTGCTGGTGGCGTTCGTGGGCGGCTTCCTGCTGCTGCCCTGTCTGCACAACCTCGGCCACCGCGACGACCACCAGCACGGGCCCGACGGGTTCAGCGTCCGCTGGGATCCGGGTGGCGGCGCCGCCCACGTCGAGGCTCACCGGCGCGGGCGCGCGCACGCCCACACACAGGTCCATCCGGGGACCGCCGCGCAGCCACCCCGGCCCGGCCTGGCGCCGCCCGAGGACGCGGCGGGGGGGCTGTCGCACGGGCACGGCAGTGCCGCACACTTCGGCGTGGCGGCGCTGGCCGCGCCCACCTTCTTCTGGGCCCCACCGCCCGCTCCCTCGCCCGAACCGGCGATCGCGCCGCTGCCGGAGCAGCGGCCGCCGCTGTTCTCCTTCGCCGTCGCCCAGCCCCGCGGACCTCCTTCGATCGGCTGACCACTCACAGCTGATCTTCCCGTTCACCCGATTGCGGGCCCGGCCCGGTGCGATCGACGCCTCACCTGGGCGTCGTCGACCGACCTGCCGCCGCGGCTCTGTTCTGGTTCCTCGAGGAGTGTTCCGATGCGCCGCCATCCATCTTCGTTCTGGTCTGGTTCCTGTCTGATCCTGGGTGCGCTGCTGGCACCGCTGCCCGCCGTTGCTGCGCCCACCGGCGAGGCCGACCCACCGGTGGAGGTCGAGTCGGTCGAGTCCATCGATCTTGTCGATTCGGTGGACGTCGAGCGGCCGGTCAGCGCCGCGTCGGCCCGCACCGTGCGCGACCGCGACCTGAAGCTGCGTCCCATGCAGCGGCCCAGCGACCTTTTGCGGGTGACGCCCGGGTTGATGGTCGTGCAGCACGCCGGGGGCGGCAAGGCCAGCCAGTACCTGCTGCGCGGCTTCGACGCCGACCACGGCACCGACGTGGCGCTCGGCTTCGACGGGCTGCCCATCAACATGGTCAGCCACGGCCACGGCCAGGGTTACGCCGACACCAACTGGATCATCCCCGAGCTGGTCGAGCGGGTGGAGGTGACCAAGGGGCCGTACCTGGCCGACAACGGGGATTTTTCGACGGCCGGGTCGGTGAACCTGGTCAGCCGGACGCAGGGCGAGTCGTTCGTGTCGGCGGGCGGCGGGTCCTTCGGGACCTTGCGAGCGGTGGGGATCGCCGCGCCCAGCCTGGGGCGCTGGCACCCGCTGCTGGCGGCCGAGGGGGTGCGCACCGACGGTCCCTTCGTCCACCCGGAGGACTTCCGCAAGCTGAACCTCTACGGCAAGCTGACCTGCGACCTCGGTGCGCGCTCGACCGTCTCGCTGGCCGCCACCAGCTACGGCGGCAGCTGGAACGCGTCGGGGCAGATCCCCGGGCGCGCGGTGCAGGCTGGCCTGGTGGACTACTTCGGGGCCCTGGACCCCAGCGAGGGCGGGCGCTCCTCGCGCCGCAACCTGTATGCCCGCTACCAGGCGCGCCCGGACGACTTCAGCGAGGTGGAGGCGCTGGCCTACACCGGCACCTACGACTTCACGCTGTACTCGAACTTCACCTTCTTCTCGCGCGATCCTCTGCACGGCGACGAGATCCAGCAGCGCGATCGCCGGACAATCACCGGCGGCCGCACCAGCTACCGCTGGCTCCGCCCGTGGCGGGGGATCCTGTTCGATTCGCGCGTGGGGGCGACGGCGCGCGCGGATCTCATTCGCAACGGTCTGACCGACGTGCAGGCCCGCCAGCCGCTGCGGCCGGTGGTGGCCGACGACGTGCGCGAGTGGGCGGTGGGGGCATTCGCCCAGGAAGAGGTGCAGCTGCTGCGCTGGCTGCGGGTGGTCGGAGGTCTGCGGCTCGATCACTTCAGCTTCGGGGTGAGCGACCGGATGCCGCCCGGCACCGGCGCGCCCGGGGCCTCCGGCGACCGCGGGGCCACCCGGCTGAGCCCCAAGGCCAGCCTGGTGATCTCCCCGGCCGCCAGCACCGACCTGTTCCTGAACTTCGGCTACGGCTTTCACTCGAACGACGCGCGCGGGGTGGTGCGGGCCCAGGACCCGGTCACGCCGCTGGTGCCGACGGTGGGCTACGAGCTGGGGGCGCGCACCCGCCTTCTCGATCGCCGGCTGGAGCTGGCGGCGGCGCTGTGGGGGATCGACATCGACAGCGAGACGGTGTGGGTGGGGGACGAGGGCACCACCGAGGCGGCGGGGGCCACCCGCCGGCTGGGGGTGGAGCTGGAGGGCCGGCTGCAGATCTTGCCCTGGCTGTTCGCCGACCTGGACGTCACCTGGGCCGACGCCGCCTTCCGCGAGAACGCCGGTAACGGGCGGGCCGTCGCGCTGGCGCCGCGGCTGACCGCCTCGGGTGGGCTGTCGGCGCTGGGGGCGGGGGGCTGGCGGGGCGGCCTGCGCGGGCTGCACATCGCCGAGCGCCCGGCGACCGAGGACGGCTTCCTGCGCGCGCAGGCCACGTCGCTGGTCGACCTGTTCGCGGCCTACCGGTGGCGGGCCTGGGAGCTGTCGCTGACCCTGGAGAACCTGATCGACCGTCGGTACAAGGCGGCGCAGTTCGCGACGGTGACCCGGCTGCCCGGCGAGGCGTCGGTCGAGGCCCCGCCGCCGGCCGGCGCCTGTCCCGCGGGCACGCGGGTGGCCACCGATCCGGCCAGCGGCAACTTCCGGGGCTGCGAGGACGTGTCGTTCTCGCCTGGCAACCCCTTCTCGTTCCGGCTGATGGCGTCGTATTACTTCTGAGCGCCGGGCGCGATCACAGCTCGGGCACGGGCGGCGGCGACCAGGGCTTGAGCTCGCCCTCGAAGCTGAGGGCCTCGTCGCCGGCCTTCTCGAAGGCCTTGGCCAGCTCGAGCAGGGCGGTGCGCTCGGCGTCGTCGGCCATGCCCTCGGGCAGGCCGAAGTCGTTCTTGGGCGGCATGCTGTTCCTCTCCAGGTGCATCACGATGCTGTGGCGTGAGTACAGGGCCTGGTTGGGGTAGTTGAAGAACTCCAGCGAGCCGACCTTGGCGAAGTTGTCGGGTGAGTGACAGACCAGGCAGGCCGAGCCGCGCATCTCGCTCTCCAGCGCGCGGTAGGCGGCGTCCAGCTTGCTGACGTGCGGATTGCTGGCCGAGAACAGGAACGTGTACAGCGAGACGAAGGGCATCGGCTGGCCGCCCTCCTGCCAGCGCCACTGGCCCGACCAGGTGCGCTCGACGTAGGCCTTGCGGCGCTCGGCCTCGTCGGGGCGGGCGGCGGAACGGAGCGCGCCGGTCAGCTTGCCGTTCTCCATGATGAGGATCAGCTCGGGGGCCAGCTGCCAGCTGTCCCACTTGTTCTTCGAGTGCCAGAAGGGATAGGGGTACGAGCCCGGGTCCAGCCGGTTGCGGAAGAAGAACGGCAGGTGGATGACGGTGAAGTCGCCCGAGGACTCGATCTTCACCTCGCCGGTGAACATGAACAGGCTGAGGTACATGCGCCGCCAGACCAGGGCGTTGAAGCGGGTGGTGTCCGAGTCGGACAGCCGGTAACCCTTGCCCGCCCTCTGCCCGCCCCAGGCGAACGGCTCGCTCATGGCGTCGCGCAGGACATTGAGGTCGGTGAGCTTGGCGGCGCAGACCAGACGTGCGTCCTCGTCGTCGGGCGCGGACATCGGGCAGGCGGCGACGATGCCGTGCCCGATGTCCTGGGCCAGCTGCTCCTGATCGACCTGGGCGGGATCGCCGCAGGCCAGGGGAGTCGCCAGCAACACCATCAGCGGCAGGGTCAGTTTCTTCATGGGCTCCTCACTCGACGAACAGGACGCCGTGGCTCAACGTCTTGGCGGCGATGCTCAGGCTGCCGTCGTAGGTGCGGCCCTTGTAGGTCGCGGGCGCGGCGGCGGCGGTGCAGCCCGCCTTCTGGAAGCGGAACTGGTAATAGGCGCCCGGAGCCAGCAGGCCCAGCACCCAGGCGGCCGGACGCACCCCCGCCTGGGCGGCGGTCAGGTCGCGGTCGGGCATCGAATCGCTGGTGCGGCTGTACATCACCTTGCCCAGCGGTCCGGGATCGATGGTGATGGTGCCGCCGGCGGGGTCGCACCTGCCATCCAGCGAGCGGACCTCCAGGGCGGCCAGGCCGTATTCGGTGGGGCGCGAGCCGCCCATCGTGTTCAGCTGATCGAGCTTGTCGGACGCGATCACCAGGAGGTCGAGGTCGGCCGAGCTTCCGTCCTTGGTGACCGAGACGCCGTTCGACAGGGTGGGAGCGAAGCCGGCCGCCTCCACGCGCAAGATGACGGTGGTGTCGCCGGGGATGGTCAGCTCCCAGGCGCCACTGGCCGAGCTGGTCGCGGTGGGCGTGGTCTCGGAGGCGGGGGTCTGCAGGACGGTCACGGTCGCGCCGGCGACCGGCTGGCCAGCCAGGTCCAGCACGCGCCCCTGCAGGGTGGCCATGCCGGGCTCGACCGCCGGCCGCATCGGCGGGTCGGACGGCGGGTCGTCCACCCCGCCGCCCTGGCAGCCAATCGCCGCCAGCGCGGAGAGCGCGGCCGTCGCCGCTCGCAGCCCCAGAGAAGACACACGGACCATCATCACCTCACGTAGTCGGGGACCCGGGAATCGTCAGAATGACAGCGGCGCTTGAACGCTGATGGAGGCTGCGGTGCGAGCGCGTTGTGCAAGGGAGGCTGGTGGAGGCCGCGGCGGTCGTATTAGCCTGTGACGCGGACGATGCAGCCCCGGACAGGCGCGAACAGGGATGAACGG
>JBKPRZ010000740.1:0-25293 GCA_046734815.1 Myxococcota bacterium
GCGCACGCGTGCCCGACGAGACCGCCGCGCAGGTCTTCCGCTCCTCGGGCAGTGACTTCACGCGCGCGGCGCTGGGCCTGCGCGCCGCCGCCGCCGCCCGCAGCCGCGGCGACGCCAGCGGTGCGCGCCGGATCGAGGAGGACACCGCCCGCCTGCGCCAGTCGCTGGGCTGGGGCAGCGATGCGGCGGGCGTCGGTCCCGGCGATCCGCACCGGCTGGGCCTGCTGGCTCCGTTCTCCGGTCCGGCCGCCCTGCTGGGCGAGGTGGTCCTGCGCGGGGCGATGCTGGCCATCGGCGACGCCGCCCAGGCCGCCGAGCCGCAACCCTTCCAGATCGTCGCCCGCGATGCCGCCTCGGATCGCGACGGCCTGTCCGGCCGGGGCGCCTTCGAGCTGGTGCGCGAGGAGGCGGCCGTCGCCCTGGTCGGGGTGGGCGATCGCCGCGGGGTCGACGCCGCCGTCCGCGACGGCGTGCCGGTGCTGTTGCTGGACGAGGCCGCGCCGGGAGCCACCAGCACCGGCTTCCAGGTGCTGCACAGCCCGGAGCTGCGCGCCGCCGAGCTGGCTCGCCGAGCCCTGGGCCTGGGCGCACGCCGGTTCGCGGTGCTGGGTCCCGACAGCCCGCCGGGGCAACGTCTGGCCGACGCCTTCGGCCGCGCCGTCACCGCGGGCGGCGGACGGGTCAGTGCGCGCGCACAATACGCCGCCGGCAGCAGTGCGTTCACCGCCGCCGTGGGCCAGCTGCGCAAGGCCAGCTTCGAGGCCGTGTTCGTGGCCGACGACGCCAGCCGCCTGGAGCTGGTGGCACCCGCCCTCGCCGCCGCGGACATCTGGGCGGCGCCCTGGTCCGGTCCCGGCGGTGCGCCTCCGGCCGCCCGCCCGCCGGGCGCGCCGGTCCGGCGCGAGGTGCTGCTGCTGTCGACCGCCGTGGGCCTGGGCCCGCAGCTGCTGCGCAACGCCGGCCGCTACGTCCAGGGCGCTTTGCTGGCGCCCGGCTTTTACTCCGATCCCGACAACCCGCGCACCACCCGCTTCGTCGCCCAGTACCGGTCGCTCTACGGTCAGGATCCGGGCGCGGCCGATGCGTACGGCTACGACGCCTTCCGGCTGCTGACCGCCGTGATCGAGCACGGCGTACGAAGCCGCTCGGAGCTCCTCTCGGCGCTCGCGAGCGGCTCGTACGAAGGTGTGACCGGCAGCTTTCGCTTCGGCCCCGACCACACCCGCGTGGACGCGCCCCCCGTCTACATGGTCGAGGGGGACGCGATCCGCGCTCTGCGCTGACGACGGTCTACAAGGTTCGTGCCCGGCGAAACAGACGCAAGATCAGCAACAAGACCACCGCGCCGATGAAGGCGACGAAGATCGAGCCGGCCAGCCCGCCGAACGGCGATCCGATATGCAGGGCGCGGAAGATGAAGCCGCCCAGGAAGGCGCCGACGATGCCGACCACGATGTCGCCGATAAGACCGAACCCACCGCCCACGACGACGGAGGCGAGCCAACCGGCGATGAGACCCACGACCAGCCACAGCAGGAATGTTTCGAGCGACATTGTTTCCTCCAGTTTGTGTTAGGACCCGTTTCGTTCCTCGCGTCCCTCAGACCAGGGTCTTGGGGACACCACCCTCCCGCGGTGGGGAGACTGCGACGCCTTTCTGGTCGACCCACGACACCCGTTTGGGGCGAAAGCCGAACCCGAAGGCCTCGACCAGACACGCCAGCAATGCGCCTGCCAACGCGCCCACCGCCACGGCTGGCCGCGACTGGCCGTGGTAGATCGCGTTGCCCGCGAGCCCGCCCACGAACGCCCCCACCATCGCGAAGAACGCGCAGAGCAGAAAGCCGATCGCACGACCACGGCCCCGGATCAGGGCCCACGTGGCGACGCCCATGGTGAGCCCGATCGGTAGTGCCAGGGATAGAAGAATCATCTGTCATCCTCCTCCACGAGATCTCCGGCGCGGCGATCCTGTCACCCTTTCGTGACCGACGCGTCCGCCGGAGGTAACCACCACAGCCTCCTCGAGACCGGGTATGCGCCGTTCCTCCCTCATGACTGGTTTCGACGCCTGGGGATCATCAAGTCCCGTGCCACGAGGCCGCTGGCGCTGCTGTTCAGCGACTCAGCAGCGACAGCGTCTTGCGCGTGAAGCTGGACAGGGCCAGGGCCCCGAGCTGCCCGCCGTCCACCCAGCGTGCCGGCGGGCGCAGGCGGCCCGTCGCCTTCTGCCGCACCACCACCGCCGTGACGTCGCGGTGGGTGAACACGTGGCGCACGGAGCCGACGCGCTGGAAAGCGCCCTCGGGGGCGAGGCCTAGCTCCGCCAGCGCCCGGTCGACCAACGCCCGCGCCGCGCGGGCCTCTGACGGGCCCGCCAGCTCCGCCGAGGGCAAGGCCCAGGTGCCTCCCAGCAACGTGCCGTGCGGCCGGCGCACCAGCAGAATGCGGCCCTCGCGTTCCACCGCCGCGCACACGACCTTCACCTTCCGCTTGGGCGCCCGCGCCGAGCGCAGCGGCAGCTCGCCCTGTCGGCCCTGCCGGAAAGCCTCGCACCAGTCGGTGACCGGGCACTCGGCGCACCGTGGATTGGCCGGGACGCAGACCAGCGCGCCCAGCTCCATCACCGCCTGGGCAAAGTCTCCGCAGCGTCGCTCGGGGACCAGCGCCAGCCCGCGCTGCCGCAGCCGCGCCCGCGCCGCCGGCTGATCGATCGGCTCTGGCACCGCGAAGATGCGCGCGAGGACCCGGGCGGCGTTGCCGTCGACCGGCAACGTGCGCGCCTCGAAACCGATCGCCGCGACCGCCGCGGCTGTGTAGGGTCCCAGCCCGGGCAGGCGGGTCAGGGCCTCTTCGTCGGGCGGCAGCCGGCCCGCGTGCTGGTCCACCACCGCGCGCGCGGTCCGGTGCAGGTTGCGCCCGCGGCTGTAGTAGCCCAGCCCCGACCACAGCGCGAGCACCTCGTCTTCCTCCGCCGCGGCCAGCGCCTGCACCGTGGGAAAACGCGCCACGAAGCGCTGGAAATACGGTACCACCGTGCTGACCACCGTCTGCTGCAACATCAGCTCGCTCACCAGCGTCCGGTAGGGATCGGGCCGCGGGCCGCGCCAGGGCAGATCCCGCCGCCGCCGATCGTAGAACTCCAGCAGCGCCTGGGCGAAATCCCGCTTCATCGGTTTCCAGACCAGAATAACAGCCGGGTTCGCTCGCTGCGTTCGCGCCCAGCTGGCGAACCGGACCGGCCCAATGTAGTACAAGGCGGGTCGTGCCTCCCGCTGCGAAGACGGGCGATGTGGTGGCCGCCATCGAGCGCGGCGAGCTGGCCCCCGTCTACGCGCTGGGCGGGGACGAGCCGTTCCTGATCTTCCGCTGTGTGACCGCCCTGCGCCGGGCGGTGCTGGGCGAAGAGGGAGGCCAGGGCCCCAGCCTCAACCTCGACGTCTACGACCTGCGCGAGCACCCGCTGAGCCACGTGCTCAACGCCGCCCGCACCTTGCCGATGTTCGCCCGCCGCCGCCTGGTCATCGCCCGCGATCTGGGCGAGGTGTCCGCCGACCAGCAGGCGCCGCTGCTGGAGTACCTGGCCGACCCCAACCCCAGCAGCTGCCTGGTGCTGCTGCTTGCCGGGAAGATCGACGGCCGGCTGAAGCTGATCCAGGCCCTGCGCAAATCCGGCTGGCTGCACGAGTTCAACGCCCTTCGCGACTGGCAGCTCGCCGACTGGCTGGCCGCCGAGGCGCGCCGACGGAAGCTGAAGCTCGATCCGGACGCCGCCCGCGCCCTGGCCGATGCGGCCGGCCCCGACCTGGGCCGCCTGTCCCTCTGCCTCGAGCAGGTCGCCCTGTACGTGGGCCGCGACGCCCCCCTGACCGCCGCGGACGTCGAGGCGGTGGTCCCCGAGAGCCGCGCGCGTGGGGTGTTCGAGCTGACCAAGGCCATCGGCGCCGGGCAGACCGAACGCGCGTTGCTGCTGCTGTCCAACCTGCTCCGCAACCGCGAGCCGCCCCTGCGCATCCAGTTCATGTTGCTGCGCCAGCTGCGCCAGATCTGGCGCGCCAAGGAGCTGGATCGAGCGGGCGCGCCCCGCCCCGAGATCGCCGCGCGGGTGGGCCTGTCGCCTCACTTCCTCGACGACGTGCTGGTGCCGGCCCGGCGGATGTCCGAGGGGGCCCTGGCCCGCAGCTTCGAGCTGCTGTACCAGGCCGATCGAACCCTGAAGTCCTCCCGGGTGGACGCCGATCTGCAGGTGGCGCGGCTGGTGCGCGGCCTGTCGCAGCTGGCCGCGGCCCGTTCCGCGCGCGGTTGACCGCGCGACCGCCCTACTTCAGGGCGGCCACGGCGCGGGTCAGTCGAGAGATGCTGCGCGAGCTGGAGTTGCGCTCGACCAGACCGCGGCGGCCGGCCCGGTCCAGCAGGCGCACCGCGGGCTTGAGGGCCGCCTGGGCCTGCTTGGGGTCCTTGCCGGCCAGAGCGGCCCGCAGCTTCTTGACGGCGGTGCGTAGCTCGGACTTCTTGGCCCGGTTACGCGCCTCGTGTTTGATCCGCTGACGGTTTTTCTTCTCGGATGAAGCGATATTGGCCACGGTCGGGTGTTCCTCGAAAGCAGCAGATGATGCTGGCCGCCGACGCGGGTGTCAAGCCCCGCCGCGATGATCGGCGCTGTTGGCAGGCGGGCTGGGCGGCCGAACGTTCGTTGGAACCTGGGTGGGGGTGGTGGTCGGAGGCGGCGTGGTGGGCGGGGGGCTGGTGGCCGGCTGGTTGACCGGCGGGACCTTCACGTCGGGCGCCCGCTGGTCACCCGGCTTGGGCGTCTCCTTGCCGCTGATGCGATCGATGATGTTGTCGTTGGGGTCGCGGTCGCTGCCGGCCGGAGCGGTCACCGCCTCGATCAGGCTGTCGCTCTTGGGTCCGCCCGTCCGCGCCTGACGGAGCTGCTCCTGCTTCTGGGCCACTGCGCTGTCGTAGATCACCAGACAATACACGTCGTAGAACTCGGACCGGTCGACCAGCCGGAGCGTGTCGCCGCCCTTGGAGCTCCAGATGAAGTGATCCAGCTTCACCCGCACGCCGGCCTTGGTCCGGTCCTCGACCGTCACCTCGCGGGCCTTGCCGAACCGCTTCTGCATCAGCTTGCCGAACTCGCGGAACGACTTGCCCTGCAGGATCTCCTTATCGAAGGCCAGGAACATCTTGTAGAGCTGGTTGTTGTCGAAGAAGAAGTAGCGGGTCGCGCTCTCCTCCTTCGCCACCAGCATCGATTCGCCGGCGTTGCGCAGGAACTCGCGGTCGACGATCGAGACGTCGTAGCCGGTCTTCTGCTCGTCGAACTTGACCAGGCTGTTCTTCACCTTTTCCTGCTCGGTCATCATCTCCTTGCGGAGCCGATCGTTGCGGGTGGGATCGTTGGCCGACTTGTTGAGCCGGTCCTGGTAGGCGGCCCGGACCCGGTCTTGCACCTTGGCGACGACCTCGTCGCTCGACATGCCCCACTTGAACTCGCCCTTGAGCTTGTTCAGCTCCGAGCTCGAGGCCGCCGGCGCGGATACCTTGCTTGTCTTCTCGGCCTTGCTGGCCGCTGCTGCCGGCAAAACCTGCAGCAGGGTGCAAAGAGCGATGGCTGTACGAGTCATCGTGGCGGCCTCCTTCACGGGGCGGGGGGCCCCTTTTTTAGCATCGGCCCCCGCAGGCCACAACGGCGCTGCTCAGGGCAACGTGCGGCTGCGGGGCGGCTCGGTATCGGTCGGATCCGGCTCGTCCGGGTCCTGCAGGTCTGCTTCCGGGTCCTCGACCTCGGCCCACTGCGGATCGATGGTGGTGTGTTTCCAGCTATCCGCCCGGCCGCTCTTCAGGTCGAAGTCCGGATCGTCGGAATAGACCGCGGTTTCACCCGGGCCGGCATAGTCGATCCAGAACGCGGACGTGCTGCGCCGGACGTCGAGGTGTACGAAAGACGAGTTGGGGTAATAGCCCACGCCCACGTTGTGGAAGCGCTGGCGCAAGAAATCGCGCAGGTCGGCGTTGCGCACGCCCGTCACGCGCAGGTCGCAGGCCAGCCCCTTCATGTGCGGGCTGCGTGGGTTCTTGGCCACGCTGGGGTGCCGGTAGCCGGAGACCACCTCGATGCGCCGGTCCGGATAGTGCCGGCCGGTCTCGTAGATGAGGCGGATCAGCCGCGGGTTGATGGCGTGGCGCTTGCCGGTGTGATGACAGCGCAGAAAATCGATCATCCGCCGGTTGAGCCCGCTGATGGGCCGGCCCTTGTCGTCCGCCAGTCGCAGCCGATAAGTCTCGTGGCGGTTGACGTGATAAAGCTCGACCGTCGGCGCGCGCAGCCGCGACTTGCGGACCGCGGCCGAGGGGCGGACGTTCGCGGCCCCGCCGGGCAGACTGGCCGCCGTGGCGGACCGGGTGCTGCCCAGGGTGGCCAGGACCAGGAAGAAGACAGCGCTGGCGCCGAGAGCGGCGGTCCGACGCGCGTTGCCCCTGTGCTTCTGCGGACCCCGGGGCACGGGTCTACCGCTCGCCATGCTTAATCATGGGCCTTGGGACGTCGGGTCCGTCAACTTTCTTCGCAGCTCGGCGAGCAGTTCCCAGGCAGATCGCGGAGAGACCCCGTCGAGATCGACGCTGCGCAAAGTCTCGATCACGGCCGCCGCGCCGTCCCGCTCGGCGTCCGGCTCGGGCTCCGCCGCAGCGGGTGCGCGTGCTGCACCATCGAACAGGTCCAGCTGCGGCGTGACCCCTGCGGGCGCGACCGACCGTGGCCCTCCCCGGTTGGGACCGCCCCGCTCCAGCGCCGCCAGGATGTCGCGCGCGCGCGCCACCAGCGTGGGCGGCAGCCCGGCCAGCTTCGCCACCTCCACGCCGAACGAGCGGCTGGCGCCGCCCGGCGTGAGCTTGCGCAGAAAGACCACCTCCCCCTTCCACTCGCGCGCGGCGACGCTCACGTTCACCACCCGTGGGTGAGTCTCCGACAGCGCGCACAGCTCGTGGTAGTGGGTGGCGAACAGGGTGCGCGCGCCCACCCGCTCGTGCAGGTGCTCGGCCACCGCCCAGGCGATCGACACACCATCGTAGGTCGAGGTGCCGCGGCCGATCTCGTCCAGCACCACCAGGCTGCGGGCGGTGGCGTATCGCAAGATGTGCGCGGTCTCGCGCATCTCCACCATGAACGTCGATTCGCCGCGGGCCAGGTTGTCCCCCGCGCCCACCCGGGTGAAGACGCGATCGCACAGCCCCACGCGGGCCGCCCGCGCCGGGACGAAGCTGCCCATCTGCGCCAGGATCACCGTCAGCGCCACCTGCCGGATCAGGGTCGACTTGCCGGCCATGTTGGGGCCGGTCACCAGCAGGATCTGCTCGTGCTCGGCATCCAGCCGCACGTCGTTGGGCACGAACCCGCCGTCCGCCGCCAGCCGCTCCACCACCGGATGTCGGCTCTGCTCGAGAGCGAGCACCGCCGAATCGTCCACCAGCGGTCGCACGTAACCCTGCCGGTGGGCCACCTCGGCCAGCGCCGCCAGCACGTCCACCGCCGACACCCGGGCGGCCAGCCGCTGCAGCCGGGCGGCCGCGTCGCCCACCTCGGTGCGCAGCCGCTCGAACAGCGACACCTCCAGCGCCACCCGCCGCTCGTCGGCGGTGGCGATCTGGGTCTCGTATTCGGACAGCTCGGGGGTGACGAAACGTTCGGCGTTGGCCACCGTCTGCTTGCGGATGTAGTCGGCCGGCACGCTGGCCAGGTTGGACCGAGTGACCTCGATGTAATAGCCGAAGACGTTGTTGTACTTGACCTTCAGCGAGGCGATGCCGGTCCGCTCGCGCTCGCGCGCCTCGATGGCTGCCACCCGCTCGCGCCCGCCCGCGGCCAGCGAACGCAGCTCGTCCAGCTCGGCAGAAAATCCGGGGCGGATGAACCCACCCTCCCTGGTGGCAGCGGGAGCGTCGTCGCTCAGGGTGTCGGCCAGCTTCGCCTGCAGGTCCGCGCCCAGGTCCGCGCCCAGGAACAGCAGGTCCTCGCCCGGCTCGGTCACCGGCAGGTCCTCGCGGCAGCCGCGCAGTGCCTCGGCCAGCGCGGGCAAGCGGGCGAGGGTGCGCCCCAGCGCCACCAGATCCCGGGGCGAGGCCAGCCCCAGCCGCGCGCGGCTGCCCAGCCGCTCGATGTCGCTCACCTCGCCCAGGATCTTGCGGATCCCCTCGCGGGCGGACGGCCGGGCACACAGCCGCTCGATCGCGTCCTGGCGCCGGCGGATGGGCGCGATCTGCATCAGCGGAAACAGCAGCCAGCGCCGCAACAGCCGCGCGCCCGGCGCCGTGCGGGTCGCGTCCAGGACATCCAACAGCGAGCCCTCGCGCTTGCGCTCGAGCATGCCCTCGCACAGCTCGAGGTGAGCGCGCGCCTGCTCGTCCAGCACCAGGAAGTCCTGCCGCTCGAAGATCTCCAGCCGCGACACCGGCAAAGGCGCGGTCAGCTGGGTGGCGCGCACATAGCCCAGCAGCTGCGCGGCGGCCGCCGCGGCGGCCGGACGCCGCCCGAGCTGGGCCTGGTCCAGCCCTTCGGGTGGGACCACCTCGCGCAGCAGCCGCCCGCCCGCCTCGGCCGTCACCGCCGCCACCAGGGTCTGGGGCAACCGGGGGTAAGCCCGGCGCAGCCGGGCGGCCAGCTCCCCGTCCTCGCGCCCCAGCACCAGCTCGTGCGGCTCGACCCGGGCCAGCTCGTCCACCAGCGCTTCGAAGGAGGCGGCCTCGGTGGCGCGGAAGTCACCGGTGCTGACGTCGATGAACGCCAGCCCCAGGCCCTCCCGCACGTCCCCCGAGACCGCCGCCACGAAGTGGGGCGCCCGGGGGTCCAGCGACTCCTCGTCCAGGATCACGCCCGGGGTCACCACCCGCACCACCCCGCGCTTGACGATCCCCTTGACCATGCGGGGATCCTCCAGCTGCTCGCACACCGCCACCCGGTAGCCCAGGTCGGTCAGCTTCTGTAGGTAGGCGCGCGCCGAATGGTGGGGCACCCCGCACATCGGGATGGGGTCTTCCTTGCCCTTGTCCCGGGTGGTGAGGGTGAGCTGGAGGAGGCGGGCCACCAGCACCGCGTCCTCGTGGAACATCTCGTAGAAATCGCCGAGCCGGAAAAAGACCACCGCATCCGGGTAGCGGGTCTTGACCTCCAGGTACTGGCGCATGAGAGCGGTGCCACCGCTCCCGCTGTCCTTCGCCTCCGGCACGTCGCGTGCCGCCTACTCCTTGGCGGGCTTCTTCTTGGCCCCGGCCTTGGCCGCGCCGGACGCCGGGCCGGCCTTGACGCTGGCCCGCGCGGCCTTGCGACGCTTTATCCGGGCCTTCAGCTTCCGCTGCCCCTGACGTTGGCGCATCTTCAACGATCGGCGGTTGTCGTGTTTACCCATGCGGCGACTATTTACCAGCTTTCGTCGCGGCGGCGAAAGAGTCAGCTGTCCTCGGGCACCGCCACCACCGAAGCCCGGGCCGGGGCTCCGTCGCCGTGCAGGACCCGGGCCTCGGCGCCCACCGGCACGCTGACGTGCAAGAGCCCCAGCGCCACCGGGCGCCCATCGGGCAGCCGGCCCACGCTGGTCAGTCGCCCCGCCTTCGGCTTCGCGTCCGCCTCCAGCCTGTCACCCACCTCGACCGTCGCCGGCCCCGCAAAACGCAACCCCACCAGCCGCCAGTTGACGTGCCCGCGGTCGCGGATACGCACGATCGGCTCCTGGCCGAGGAAACAGCCCTTGCCGTAGTCGATCGCGTTGCCGCGCCCCACCTCCATCGGAAAATAGTCGGCGCTTATCTCGGCGCCCACCTTCGGCTCACCGGCCAGGATCCGCAGCGCCTCCGCCGCCTCCGGCCCGACCGCGCCCACCCCGCCCTGCTCCAGCCGGGCGCGCAGCGCCGCCAGCAGCTCGGCCGCTGCGAACACCCAGATCCCGGGCGCGCCGTACCCCGACACGCGCACCAGCCACGCCGTCCCCTCACCGGCCGGCAGCTCCAGATGCGAGAAGCGCGGCCCGGCCAGGAACCCCTGGGGCACCGCAACCCCCACCTGCCGCAACCGCGCCTCCGCCGCCGCTCCGTACAGGGCCAGCAGGCGCAGCTCGGGCAGCGGCTGGGCGGTGAAGTCGTCCATGATCGCGTAGCGCCCCAGCGCCGACGCGGTGGCGCCCGCTTCCCCCGGCGGCACCACCAGCCGCACCTCCTCCGGATGCACGAAGAACAGCAGGTCGCTGACGATGTGGCCCTTGGGGGTCAGCAGCATCGTGCGGCCGCCCTGTCCGGCCGGCGTGCCGTCGACCTTGCCGGTCAGCACCCGGTGCAAGAAACCCACCCGGTCCTTGCCCCGCGCCGCCAGCACCTCCCAGCCACCGGGATCGATCAACGCCGCATCGGCGCGCAGCTGTTGCGCCTGCGGTGGGTCGGTGTGTTCCTCGTCAGTCATGTCGGTGCTCCATGTCCCGCCGCTCGGCCAGCCGATCTTCCCGGCGCTTGGCGGCCAGCTCGAACCGCCGCCGGTCCTCGTCGGTCTCCAGCACCAGCGCATCCACCGGGCGCGGCTGTCCGCTCTGGTCGACGGCAACGAAGGTCAGATAGGCGCGCGTGGACTGCACCCGGCTGCGCGTGCGCAGGTCCTCGACGAACACCCGCACACCCACCTCCATCGACGTGCGCGCTGCGAAGTTCACCTGCGCCTGCACGATCACCACCGCCCCCAGCCGCACCGGTTCCAGGAAGTGCAAGCGGTCCATGGAGGCGGTCACCACCGGCCCCCGGGCGTGGCGCCCCGCCGCGATGGCGCCGGCGATGTCGATCCACTGCATCAGCATCCCGCCGAAGATGCTGCCGTGCACGTTGGTCAGCCCCGGAAGCACCAGGTTGGCAGTCTCCACCCGCGACGCCCGCGGGGTGGACGGCGGCGCTACCTCGGTGGGGTCCATCACCGGTTCGGGTAGCACGCGAGGGTGCGTCGGTCAAACCGCGGTGTACACTGCTGACTTCACCGATATGTCGCAAACCCAGGCCCCAACCGTCACCGCCGTCGCGGTCTGTGTAGCTCTGCTGTCCGCCGCCCCTGCTCCCGCTCTGGCCAAGACCTACACCCTGCCCCAGCTGATCGAGCTGGTCCGCAAGACCAACCCCGGGCTGGCCGCCAGCGGGCGCGCCACCGCGCGGGTGGAAGCGCAGCTGGCCGAGGCCAACCGCAGCTGGCTGCCCACCGGCGAGGTGCTCAGTGTCCTGGCCCCGGTCCCGGAGATCCGCTGCGAGCCGAACACCGTCACCTGCAACAGCACCAGCATCAAGGACCTGAACGACATCAGCGAGACGCTCAAGTTCCGGGGCGTCTTCACCCGCACCGAGTTCCGCCTGGTCCAGCCGCTGTTCACCTTCGGCAAGCTGACCGCCGGCCGGCAGGCGGCCCTGGAGGGCCTCTCGGCATCTCGCCAGCGCGAGGACGGCGTGGCCGCCGAGCTGGCCCTCAACGTCAGCCGGGCCTATTACGGGCTGAAGCTGGCGCGGGCGGTGCTGGAGACCCTGAACGAGGGCAAGGGACGGCTGGACGAGGCCCAGGCCCAGATCGAGAAGGACCTGGCCGCCGGCACCGGCAGCGTCACCCAGACCGACAAGCTGCGGATGGGGACCGTGCAGGCCGAGGTGGAGATCCGCCTGCTGGAAGCGCAGAAGGGGGCCGACGAGGCCAGGGGCGGCCTGCGGGCGCTGATGGGCCCCGATGCCCCGGGCGACATCGAGATCGACGACCAGCCGCTCGAGCCGCTGAACGTGCCCGAACGCCCGCTGGCCCATTACGAGGACCAGGCCCGCCTGTCGCGCCCGGAGGTGCGGGCCCTGGACCACCTGGTGGCCAGCAAGCAGGCTCTGGCCGACCTGGAGCGACGCAAGCAATACCCCGATCTGGTCCTCCTGGGCAGCGCCACCCTGGCCTACGCCAACTCGATCGACGACCCCCGCAACGCCTTCTTCAACGACCCGTTCAACTCGCGCGGTGCCGCCGTGGCCGCGGCCCTGCGCCTGCCGCTCGACCTGGGCGTGCGCAACGCCCGCGCCGCCCAGCTGCGCGCCGACGCCGAGGAGGCGGTGCTGCGCCGGCGCGAGGCCCTGGGCGGGATCGGCTTCGAGATCGAGCGTTCCCACGCGGCCCTGCGCGAGGCCACCAAGCGCCTGGCCGCCGTGCGCGCGGGCGAGAAGAAGGCCCGCGCCTGGATCACGGCGGTGGCGCACAACTTCGCCACCGGTCTGGCCGAGGCCAAGGACTTCGCCGACGCGCTGGTGGCGTCGTTCCAGTTCCGGATCCGGGCCCTGCAGGCGATCTTCGATCTGAACATGGCCGCGGCCAGCCTCTCGCGCGCCACCGGCGCCGAGGTGGCGCTGCCGCCGACCGTCGCTTCAGATCCCGAGAAATAACCGGGTGCCGAAGTTCGGCTCGAGGTCGGACGACAGGATCTTGCTGGCCGCCGCCTTGACGTCGTACTCGACGCGCTTGAACTCGAAGGTGGCCGTCTCGGTGTCGTAGATCGTGTAGCTGGCGCGCGGGTCGAAATCGCGCGGCTGGCCCACCGAGCCCACGCTGACGATGTATTTCCAGCCCGGACGCAGCTGGAATTTCAGGGCCACCACTTCCTGGGCCCCCGGATGATCGGGGTTGAGGGCGAAAGACTTGCACAGGTGCGAGTGCCCGATGACCGTCAGCCGCGGGATCGAATCCCAGATCGACAGGCAGCGAGCCGCCTGGTCGCGGGCGAAGATGTAGTCGAACTCCTGCGCGTTGATGGGCGAGCCGTGGCAGAAGAGCACATCGTGCTCCCGCACCTCGTAGGGCAGCTCCTTCAACCAGGCCATGTTGTCGCGGTCGAGGATCTGCGCGTGTTTGTCCAGCGCGTGTCGGGCGGCGTAGTAGTAGTAGGAGTAATCCATGCGCCCGGCGACGGCGGCATCGTGATTGCCCAGGATCGCGAAGGCCACCTTCTGGCGCATCAACGCGCAGGCCTCGTTGGGGCTCGCGCCGTAACCGACGGTGTCGCCGAGGCAGACGTAGCGGTCGATCCCCTCGTTTTCCAGCGCCTTGAACACCGATTCGAGCGCCTCGATGTTCGCGTGCGTGTCGGAGAGGATGCCGTATCGCATGAAAATTCAACTATACCACCATCGCTGCTTCACCGGCGCAGCAGATCCCGACTGCGGACACGGGACGCCCGATGCCCGGCCGTGCATGAGGCACGATTTGTCCCACCCGGTGCCGGAGCGCTCCATGTGTCCAGCTGTGCTCCGTCACCCCACTCGACCCACCCGCTCTCACCCCTTCGATGCGTGACGTGAACCGCACCCCCCTGCGGGCCCTGGCCCTGGCCTGCTTTTTCCTCTCCGGCGCATCGGGCCTCGTCTTCGAGATGGTCTGGACCCGCGGCCTCACCCTGGTCTTCGGGTCGACCACGCTTGCCATCTCGACGGTGCTGACCGCCTTCATGGGCGGCCTGGGCCTGGGCTCCGCCCTCGCCGGTCGGGCGTCCGATCGCATCCGCGACCCGCTGCGTGCCTATGCCCTGGCCGAGCTGGGCGTGGGGCTTTATGCGCTGGCGCTGCCCTTCGTGCTCGCCCGCTATCCAGCGCTCAACGCCTGGCTCTGGACCACATTCGGCCGTTCGTCGGGGACATCCGGCGCCGGCTATGCCCTGCTCTCCACGCTCCGCTTCTTGGCCTCCGCGGGACTCCTGATTGTTCCCACCACCTTGATGGGCGCGACCCTGCCCCTGCTCGGTCGTTACCTGGTCTCGCGGCCTTCCGAGATGGGCGGCCTGGGTACGCGCCTCGGCTCGCTGTACGCCGTGAACCTGTTCGGCGCGGTGGCGGGTTCGTTCTTCGCCGGTTTCGTGTTCCTGCCCCTGCTGGGCGTCCGTCTCACCAACTTCACCGCCGCGGGGATCAACATCAGCCTGGCCGCGGCGGTGTTGCTGGGCCGGCCGCTGTTCGAGCGGGCCGAGCGTCGCCCCACCCTGGACCAGCTGGCCGAGCAGATGGGGGTCCAGCTGCCGGCCGCGGTGGCGCCGGTGGCGGTGACGGATCGGGCCCGCCGGCTGGTGCTGGTGGGCTTTGCGCTCTCGGGCCTGTCCGCCATGACCCTGCAGGTCCTCTGGACCCGGGCCCTGGCGGTGGTGCTGGGGTCGTCGATCTTCTCGTTCACCCTGATCCTGCTCGCTTTCCTGGTCGGGCTGGGCATCGGGTCTGCGGTCTTCGGACGGGTGGCCGACCGGACCACCAGGCCGGTGCGGGCGCTGGCCCTGCTCCACCTCGGCATCGCCGCCGCGGTCGGCTTCTCCTACCTCATCACCGACGATCTACCCTTCGTGTTCGCGGCGCTGGTCTCGTCCACCCACGCCGGCGTCGACGCCATCCAGCTGTGCCAGTTCGCCGCCGCCTGCGCGAGCGTCTTGCCCGCCACCTTCCTGATGGGCGGAGTCTTTCCGCTCAGCATCCGCATCGTGGCTGCCCGCTTCGATCGGGTGGGGGCGGACGTGGGCCGCGCCTACGGCATCAACACCATCGGCGCCATCATCGGGTCGTTCCTCTCGGGCTTCGTGGTACTGCCGCTGCTGGGCCTGCAGCGGGGCATCTACGCCGCCGCCCTGGTCGGCCTGGCGCTGTCGGCCGGGTTGTTCCTGGTGGCGCCCGGCCTGGCCCGCCGGCAGCGCTGGCTGGGAGCCGCGCTGGCCGCCACCCTGGCGCTGGCCGGGCCGCTGCTGCCCCGCTGGAACCTGATCAACTTCTCGGTAGGCTTCTTCCGCGTGTCGATCGCCCGCGACTACATCGCCCGGCGCGAGCAGCACAGGGGCTGGGAGACGCCCCAGCTGATGTCCTACGAAGACGGGATCTCCACCACCGTCTCGGTGGACCGATGGGGCAAGACCTTCTCTCTGAAGAACAACGGCAAGGTCGATGCCTCCAGCGACGCCGACATGAACACCCAGATCGCCGTGGGCCTGCTTCCGTTGCTGCTCTACCCCGGCGACGTGCAGGCTCACCCGCCCCGGGTGGCGCTGGTCGGCTTCGGATCGGGCGTCACCGCCGGCTCGATCACCCAGTTCCCCATCGACTCGCTCGAGGTGGTCGAGCTGGAGCCGGCCATCTACCGCGCCTCCCGTTTCTTCGAGGCGGTCAACCACCACCCGCTGACCAGCCCCAGGGTCACCGCCCGGGTGGGCGACGGCCGCAACTTTCTCACCCAGCGCCGCGACCGCTTCGACGTCATCGTCAGCCAGCCCTCCAACCCCTGGATCACCGGCGTCTCGAACCTGTTCACCCGCGAGTATTTCCGGGCCATCCGCGCTCGTCTGGCGCCGGGCGGGATCTTCTGCCAGTGGGCCCAGCTGTACGAGCTGGCGCCCTGGAACGTGAAGACCATCTACCGCACCCTGCGCGCCGAGTTCCCCTACGTGCTGGCCTTCTCGCCGGAGGATCTCTCCTCGGACACGATCCTGATCGCCAGCGAGACGCCGATCGCGCTCGACCGCCTCCGCCTGGAGCAGCGGCTGGCCCATCCCGCCACCGGCGCGGAGGCCACCCGGGCCGGCCTGGGCTCGGCCCACGACGTCTTCGCCCACCTGCTGCTGGGCCCCGAGGAGGTGGAATCGTTCTCCGCCGGCGCCGCGCTCAACACCGACGACAACGCCCGCATCGAGCTGAACGCGCCTCGCGATCTGCTGGGCTACTCGCGCTTCGAACCGTACCTGGCGAGGGTGTACGGACCGCTGTGGCCCTACGGTCGCCTGGCCCCGCTGGTCACGGGGTACGGAGACGATCAGCCCGAGGCCCGCGCGGCCCTGTCACGCAGCCTGCTGGCACACGGCCGCGCCCGCGAGTCCGAGCTGTGGGCGCGCAAGGCGAAGGAGGCCGGCGGCGGCACCGGCGCCGAGCGCGCCCGCCTGCTGCTGGACCTGGTGGACACGCGCGAGGACCGCGATCCGGAGATCCCGCTCGCACCCGCGGGCGATCTGCAGCCGCCGGCGCCGTCGCCCGATCTGGCCCGCCGCCACGGCGAGCGCATCAGCCGCGAATACGGCGAAGTCCAGGCCCTGATCAATGATCGACGGTACGCCACCGCCTACAAGGTCATCGAAGCGTGGCCAGCAGAGGTCTTCGGGCACCTGGGGAAGGACTTCGCGCTGGTGTCCGGTTTCCTGCACTACAAGGCCGAGCTCTACGCCGACGCGGTCGAGCAGCTGAAGCCGCTGGCTGAAGACGACTCCTATGTGCGCCGACGTCCGGCGGTCCTCTACTACCTGGGGCGCGCACATTACGCGAGCGTCACCTACGGCAAGGCCGTCGCCGCGCTCGAGCGATACATCGACCTGCAGCGCGCGGCCGGCCAGCCACTCCTCCCCGCCTCGGCGAGGTGATACGATGAAGGCGATGCTCGCGCGTCGCCCGCGCCGCCCCGCCCGCTCCTCCAGGCCCAGCGCACGCAAGCCGGCCCCGCGCCGTGGACGCGCCCGCCCGGCACCGCGCGGGGTGGTGGTCGGCGTCGGGCTGGCCACCGTGGACCTCATCTGCGTGGCGCCCCGCCTGGATGACCGCCGGATCGAGCTCAGCGTGTTCTCGATGCAGGGAGGCGGCTCGACCGGCACCGCCGTCGCCACCCTGGCGCTGCTGGGCGCGAACACGCGCTACTTCGGGCGGGTGGGCGACGACCACTTCGGGCGCTTCATCCTCAGCGGGCTGTCGGACAGCGGGGTGAACACCAGCCTGGTGCAGATCGAGCCGGGCAAGCTGTCGCCGGTGTCCATCGTCGAGGTGGACGAGTTCACCCGCAAGCAGCGCGTGTTGCAGACCCGGGGCAGCACCACCCCGCTGGAGCCGCGGGATCTGCCCAAGCGCCTGCTGCTCGGATCCGGCCTGCTGGTCCTGGACGGTCACCAGCCCGCGGTGCAAGCGCAGATCGCCGAGAAGGCGCGGTCCAAGAAGATCCCTGTGCTGCTCAACGCCGGCTACCTGTCGGGGGGCATGGGCGAGTTGCTGTCGCTGGCCGACGTTGTGATCGGGTCCGAGCGGTTCGCCAGCGAGTTCGCCCCCTCGGACCACGTCGAGCGCAGCCTGCGCGAGATCACCCGGCTGGGCCCGCGCGTCGCCGTCATCACCCTGGGTGCGGAAGGGGCCATGGCCCTGGAAGGCGACAAGCTGGTGCAACAGGACCCGCTGGACGTGTTCGTGGCCGACACCACCGGCGCGGGCGACGTGTTCTGCGGCGCTTTCGCCTACGCCACCGCCGCCGCCTGGCCGCTGGAGGAGGCCCTGCCCTTCGCCAACGCCGCCGCGGGCCTCAGCTGCCGCAGCCTGGGCGCGCGCGCCGGCCTGCCCTCGCTGGTCGAGGTCCTCGACGCCTGCTAGCTACCGGGCCCCGACGACTATCCGCGAACGCAGTTGCGGCCGCCTTTTTTCGCCTCGTACAGGCGATCGTCGGCGCGCTTGATCAGCGCTGCCGAGTCGGCGGTCTCGGCGTCCAGGGTGGCCACCCCCATCGAGATGGTCACCGGGATGCGCGTGTCCTCGAAGGTGAACTCGGTGCCCTCGACGATCCGGCGCACCTTCTCGGCGAACTGGTGGGCGTTGTAACCGTCGATCTCCGGCAACACGATGGCGAACTCCTCGCCGCCGTAGCGGGCGAACAGGTCCTCGCGCCGGATCTTGGTCTTCACCGTCGAGGCCAGGGTCTTCAGCACCTGGTCGCCGGCCAGGTGCCCGAAGGTGTCGTTGATGCGCTTGAAGTGGTCGATGTCGAACAGCACCAGCGACATGTCCCGGCGATAGCGACTGGACCGGGCGATCTCGCGCTCCAGGGTCTCGAGGAAATAACGCTTGTTGTAGATCTGGGTCAGACCATCGATGGTGGTCAGCCGGTAGATCTCCTCGTGATAGGCGCGCTCGATGTTGCCGCCGGACAGGAACTTGAAGATGGTGCGCCCGATCTTGATGAGGTCGCCGTCGCCCAGCACCCGTTCCTCGATCGGCTCGTCGTTGACGTAGGTGCCGTTGGTGGATCCCAGGTCGCGGATCCGGATCGACTTGCCGGTGTTGATGATCTTCGAGTGCGCGCGGGAGACCGACTCCTGATCGATCTGGATGTCACACTTGGAGGACCGCCCCAGGACCAGGGTGGCCGCGTCCAGGTTGTACTTCTTGCCTAGATCGTTGCCGTAGATGACGACCAGGCAGGCTTCCTTCCCCGGCGCCCGGTCCGTGATCTTGCTGATGCTCGTGACGACCGTCTTGGCCCGGACATGATCCGACTCGGCGGTCTCGCGGCGAGGGGGTGTTTTAGCCAAGGGACGCCCTCCAAGGTTAGAGGAGGAACGACGCCGCGTAAAGACACGGAGGAGCAAGATCGCCCGGGGGGCGGCACGAAGAGCGGTGCATATCCGCCCACCTTGTCGCCGGTGGCGGCCCCGCGCGCGCGGCACCGGTTCGCCTTGCGGCGGACCCGCCCGGGTGATGACCGACGCAAGGAACCAATGCCCGTCGCTTGTGGGGTCGAGCGCGCGCCGCTAGACTCCGCGACGCAAATTTGATCGAGCCGCAATGCCGCTCCTCTACGATTGGTTGCAACGGATCATCAAGGACCAGGGAGGCGGCGGCACCGCTCTGGTGTACCGGGACACTTATCTGTCCTGGCGTGGGCTGGCCCACCGGGCGGATCGCCGCGCTCAGGAGCTGACCGCCCTGGGCGTGGTGCCGGGGACCTGGGTGGGGGTGATGCTGGGCAACGTGCCCGAGCTGGTCATCCTGGCCGCCGCCTGCTCCAAGCTGGAGGCGGTGCTCGTTCCCCTCGACCCCACCACCGCCAGTCGCGAGCTGGACATGATCCTGGAGGCGGCGCCCCTGCGCGCACTGGTCACCCGCCCGCACGGGGGCGACGCGCCCACGCCTGCCCCGGTGTCGCCCGCGCGCACCGATGGGCGGCGGGCCGCGCAGCGGGTGCAGCCCGAAGGCCGCCGACGCCTTCAGGGCACCCTGCTGAACGTGCACCTGTACCGGCGGCCGCCGCCCGAGTTGCAGGCCGGCGACGCGCCCGCCCTGGTGCTGTTCACCGGAGATGCCGCGGGCGACCCGAAGGGGGTGGTGCGCTCGGAGCGCGAGCTGCAAGCGATCGCCGACATCGTGGCCTCTGCGCTGGAGCTGCAACCGGAAGAACGCGTGCTGGACGCCGCTCCCCTGCACCACGCCTTCGGGCTGGATGTCGGCCTGCTGGCCCCGTTCCTTCGCGGCGCCACGATGTACCTGGAAGACGAGGTTTCCAGCAAGCGGCTGACGAAACTGCTGCGCGACGAGAGAATCGACGTCTTCCCCGGCAGCCCCCCGCTGTTCGGCGCGCTGGCGCGCGAGGTGGCGGTCAAGCCGCTCACCACCAAGAAAGACGGACCGAAGGCGCGCTTTCTCAGCTCCGGCTCGCCGCTGCCGGCCGCGCTGGCCGAGACCTTCTTCGAACGCTTCCGCCTGCGGCTGCTGTCCTGCTACCACACCACCGAGACCGGACCGGTGGCCCTGGAAAAGACGGGCAAGGAGCCGGGGGCGGTGGGCAAACCGGTCGACGGCGTCGAGATCCAGCTGCGTCCGGCCGGCGCAGCGACTGCGCCCGAAACGCCGCAGCCCATCTGGGTCAAGTCACCAGGTGGCAGCGGTGTCTTCGTGCCGCCGCTGCGGGTGCCTTTGCGCGGTGACAGCGTGCCCATCGGCCAGTCGGACACGCAGGGCTGGTTCCGCACCGGCGACCTGGGCTACCTGGACAAGGCCGGTCGTCTGGTCCTGGCCGGACGAGAAGACGACCTGGTGAAGGTCGACGGCAAGCGCGTCTCGCTGGGCGAGGTGGCCGCCTGCCTCGAGTCCTTCACGAAGGTGCGCGAGGCGGAGGCGCGCGTGGTGGTGGACGAGGGGGGCGCTCAGGCTGTGACCGCCCGGGTGGTGGCCAGCCCGGGCTGTCGCACCGAGGAGCTCATCGATCACTGCTCGCGGAACCTGGCCCCCCACAAGGTCCCACGCCAGATCGAGTTCTGCGAGACCCTGTGAGGGCTGGTCGGGAATCAGCTGAGGCGACCGAGTCGGTGGATCGAAGGCTCAGGGTCAGCCGTACGCCTTCTCCATCCGCTCCTGATCTTCCTTGCAGCGGATGCAGAGGGTGGTCTCCAGGCGGGCCTCGAGCCGCTTGAGCGAGATTGGCTCACCACATTGCTCACACAGTCCGAAGCTGCCGTCGTCGATCCGTTCGAGCGCGTGATCGATCTTCTGCAGGAAGGTCTTCTCCCGGCCCCTGAGCCTGAATGTGAACGACTGAAGGTACTCGGACGACGCCAGGTCCATCTCGTCCGGCAGGTCGTCAGTCTCCAGTGTCATGTCCTCACTCAGGGTGCGTTGCGCATTCCGCAAGATCTCCCGTTTCCTCGCCAGCAGAACTTCGCGAAAACGCTTGAGATCCTTCTTCTTGAGTCCTGACCCTTCCATAAAGCCCCTTTTGCCGAGGTTAACCCCAAAGAGAGCAAGAGAGCTGAGGCAACTACCGAGGGGCCCAGTCTAGCGCAGCTCCAGCGGAGCGGAAGCGCGGGTCAACACCAAATGAAATCAACGGTCCGAGAACATCCCACACCGCCTTCCATCAAATGACGCCCGGACCGGCGCCGGAGCGCGACCACGGACGTGACAGACAGCAAAGGAGTCACGGCCCGTACGGACGAGCGCTCCGACACGTACATCTCCGAAGAGCGCATCGAGACGCACATCCGCGCCGAAAGACGCCCAAATCCACCCAAATAAAGACAGCCACGCAAAATACCAGGCTAGTGAAAGAAATCGGGCAATGATATGATGCCGCAGACCTTGACAGTGTGGGCATCACCTACGTAAATGCCTACACCCCAAGGGCATTCCACCACCACCGGGGGGGCTTCATGGCTGGTTCCGACAAGAGGAAGCAGAGTCTTTATTTCCCAGAGGAGATGTTGAAGGAGATTCAGGAAGAGGCGACGCGTCAGGATCGGTCGCTCTCCTGGATAGTGCAGAAGGCCTGGAAAATCTCCCGCAAGGAGATCATGAAGTACCCGTCGGTGAACGAGTTTCCCGGCGAAGAAGACGAGCGCGGCGCGAACGAGTAGCTGCCCGATTCGACCTTGCCCGCGCGGGCGCATTGCGCTCGTGTGACCTCGTCTGGTAGCAACACACCGGCCTGACCTGCGGGTCGTGGCCGGTTGTCATCATGTCTGAATACGTCATCATCGCTGAAGCGATCGCCCCGCTGGCCGAAGGCACGGCGGCCTCCGGGGCCATGGGTCTCGCTGCCGCATTCGCCAGTTCCGGGCGGCGGGTCTCCGTGTTGTCCCACGCGTCGCCCGATCAGGCCGCTCGCCAGCCCAGTCTGGCCCGGCGCCTGCGTACGGTCACGGCATCAGTCGGCGGCCAGCCGGTCCAGGTCCCGCTCTACGAAGGCCGCGCCGCCGGCTCCGCGCCGCACCTGTTCGTGCTGGCCGTGGAGACGGGTACCCGCGGGCGCACCGCCGCCCTGCTGGGTAGCGCGGCCGCGGCGCTGGCCTCCGACGGGCTGTTCCGACCCTCGCTGGTCGTGGGCTGGGGCGAGACGTCGGCCAGCGCGCTGGCCGCGATCCACGGTGCGGACAACCCGCGCCGGATCCTCGTGTTGCCCGAAGGAACCGCCGGCGATCCCCTGCCCGCCGACGAGATGGCCGCGCTGGCCGAGGTGGACGACCTGGGCGCCGGCGGCTGGCTGCTGGCCCGCGGGATCATGTCCTCGGACTGCCTGGTGGTCCCCAGCCCGGCCGCGGCCAGCTCGCTGGCCCGCCACCCCGCCCTGGCCGCGCTGGCCTCTGATCAGCCGATCGCGGTCGTGCGCATGGGTTGCGACGACAGCCCCCACGATCCGCAGAGCGATCCCGGCATCTCCTTTCACTATTCAGCCGAGGCCATCGCCGGCAAGACCGAGTGCCGGAAGGCGCTGGCCCGGAAGCTGTCGCTGGCGGTCGGTCCGCGGACCTTGCTGGTCGCCACCATGCCCCTGCTGCCCGATCGCGAATCGCAGGCCCTGCTGGCCGCGCTGGCCCAGCTGTCGGGCCTGGACGTGTCGGTCATCGTGCGCACGGGCAGCGACCGGGTGGTCGCCGAGAAGGCCAAGCTGCTGGCCATCCAGAACCCGGGAAAGATCGCGGTCGTGCCGGAGAGCGATCCGCTGGCCGGGCGCGAGCTGCTGGCGGCGGCGGATGCCCTGCTGCTCAACACCGACGGCGAGCTGACCGGCCGCTCGCTGGGGCTGGCCCAGCGCTACGGCACTCTGCCCATCGCGCCCGATGCCTGGGCCTACGCCGATTTCCTTGTCGACTTCGATCCCGGTTCGCGCACGGGCACCGGGCTGCTGTACGGCGCAGGCAGCTCGTTCGAGCTGCTGGGGGCGCTGAGGCGGGCCATCGGCCTGCGGTCGGACAGCGAGCTGTGGCCCGCCCTGCCGCCCCTGCTGATGCGGAATGCGCCCCGGTGGTCCTCGGCGGCCACCCTGTTCGAGACCCTGACCGCCCCGCCGGTAGAGGATCCGGCCTCCGCCCTGGCGGTCCCGACCGTCGGAGCCTAACGAGGTCGCAGGACCTCGGTGATCCGCACGCCCAGCTCCTCCTCGATGTTGACCAGCTCGCCGCGCGCCCACACCCGGCCACCGACCCGCAGAGTGACCAGGTCGCGCCGACGTGGCCCCAGCGGCAGGACCGATCCGGCGATCAGCCCCAGCACCTCGTCGCCGCGCAGGGAGACCCGCCCCAGCTCGGCCACCACCTCGACCGGCGTCGCCGCCAGCACCGCGGCGCCCTCTGCCCCCAGCTGACCGCCGCGCGGATCCTGGTCGTCGCTCATGGCGACCACCGGGGCATCGGAGGCGACGCCGAGCACGAAGGCGGACTCGGGTCGCAGCTGTCCGTCGGGCGACAGCTGCGCCCGCGCGTGGTTGGTACCGAGGCGCAGCTCGCAAAGCCAGGAGGAATCATCGCGGAGGGCAGATACTCCCTCAAAAACCACCACGTCGCCAACCTCCGCGGTGACGAAGGCGCCCCCGGCCAGCGAAGTGCGGCCGACCTCGATGGCCAGGACCGTCTCCAGCAGGAAGGCCGCCTCGCCGGGCAGAGAGGTGGCCGCCGACGGCAGCCAGTGCCGTGGCAGCTCGAGGAGGGCCGCGCCCGACAGGGTGGGCGTGCGCGCCAGCAGGTTCAGCCCGACGTAGTCGGACTCGAGCGGCCGGGGCCGGTCCAGCGACACCCGGGCGCTCACGCCCGCGGCCAGCAGCACCGAGGCCACGATGGCGGCCAGCACCCCGCGTTCGGAGGGGCTGAGCGCGCGCACCACCGGGGGGGCGGGCGCGCCCAGGGCCAGCCGCACCAGACCGAGCGCGAAGAAACGCTCGACCGTCACACAGGCCCAGGAACCGTCGGTGCCCACCAGCATGAAGCTGGACTCGGCGCTGGCTGCCGACGGGTCCTCGCGCCAGGGACTGACGTCGATCCGTTCGACCAGCAGCAGCAGCCGGCCGAGCCCCCGCGCGTTCAGGGTGTGCTGGAACCCGCGGCCCGCGATCGCCCGGGCCAGCGCGCGCGAGCGGTCAACCGCGACGGCGGGGACGGTGGGCAACCCTTCGTATGCGAACGCCTTGACTTGCTTGCCCATTCAGAGGCGGGCGCTCAGAACGGCCCGCTTCGATCCTGATTTTGCCAGCGGTTGGTCTGCGGCGGGGGCTTCATGTCCACCTTGAGCTGGTGACCCCTGTCCTTCATGCGTCGGGCGACCTCGTCCATCGCGGTGACCAGGGTCTGCCGGGACGAGGCGTTGGTCGTCGATACCGACGCTTCCAGCCCGCCCGGGCCGGTCTTGAGGTGGATGTGAGCGCCGGCCATCGGCCCGTCGGTGATCGCCAGTCGGGCCTCGGCGCCGTTAGGGCCCTGACCGACCATCAGACGGTGCATCCGCTCCATGCCCTCGAGCTCCATCGGGCTGATCCGGGTGGCGCCTTCCAGCCGGGCGGGACCCTCGGGCCGCTCCCAGGAGGGGGCGGCGGAAGTGAGCTGCGCTGCCGCTGCAGCGTCGGCGTCGGCCTGGGCGGCTTCGTCCGTCTTCTCGTTCGCGCGAGCGGCCTTGATGCCCATCTGATCCAGCGCGGCCTGCAGGTCGCGGGCGGCCTCCTCCAGGGAGGGGCGTTCCTGCCCGGCCTGCTGATTTTGCGCCGGGGCCAGGTCGCCACCGGGAGCACGGCGGGCAGCCTCCAATGCCTCGGAACCTTTGTCCTGTCCGAGCATCGACTTGAATTTGGATGCACGCTCCGGATGACGGTCGTCTTGACGCTTTGGGCCCTGGGCCGCGCTGGACGACCCGGCTGCGTCGTTGCCACCGATTCGCTGCACCATGCAACCTTATCGGAAGTCGGGCTGGGAGGTTGTGCGGAATCCAGCGCTGTCGGTTATATTTCGCCCGGCCTTTGGGAGTGTGTGCATGACAGGCTGTCAGGAAGTGCTGGACTTCTGCCTCGACTACCTGGAGGGAGCACTCCCCGAAGACGAGCAGAGCCGCTTCCGGCGCCATCTGTCGGTTTGCGCTCCCTGCGTCACGTTCTTCGAGACTTATCGCCGCACCCCGGAGCTGTCCCGGCAGGCGCTGGCGACCGAGATGCCCGCGCAGGTCAAGGAAGCGGTTCGCAACTACCTGCGCACCCGATGCGGTCCCTGACCCCGGTCCGGGTCGCGGCGCTGGCCGCCCTGTGGACGTGGATGGCGGCCCTGGCGCCCGCCTTCGGTGACTGGCAGGTCAAGCGCGACAGCGGACGGGCCCTGCGCGAGCAGGCGGTGCGTGCACTGCTGGAGCGACCGGAGGAGGCCAGCCTGGCGGTGCGGGCCCTGCGCGGGGCCGGACCGGCGGAGAGCGACCGGTTGCTCGATCAGCTGGCCCGGGCGGCGGCCGAGCCCCGGGCCGGTTACGCGCCGGTGCTGGCCCACGCCCAGCTGCTGGCGGCCCTGGGCCGCGCGGTCGAGGCAGCCGAGGCGTTCGAGCGGGCGGCCGCGCTCAGACCGTCGGCCTCCGCCCCGCGGGTGGGACGGGCGCAGGCGCTGGAAAAACAGGGCCAGCTCAGCGAGGCGCTGGCCGCGTACGCCGGCGCGGCCAGCCTGGAGAAGAACCCCGCCCGGCGGCGGTCTCTGCGCCAGGCGGCGGCCACCCTGGCCGCGCGCGCCGGTGTCCCCGCTGCCGAGGTGGAGG
>JBKPRZ010000741.1:0-7256 GCA_046734815.1 Myxococcota bacterium
GCCGAGACAGAGCAACCAGGTTCGGGGCGAGGGCGTGGGCATCGTGTTGACAGTCTCGACGCCCCGGATGCTACACGCCGCCCGCCCCACCCATCAACGCTCAAACCCGCTCGGATCGCCGTGCCATTTGCGCCCCGCGCGGCTCAGCCGCTTTCACATCACAGTCGCACGCGATGCAGGACGCCCGACGAGTCATCCAGGCTCGACGATGGGCCCCACGACCAGCGCCGGTCCGAGCTCGGCCGGAGGATGACCCGAATCTCGGACGGATCGAGATCGCGATCGGCAACCCAAATGGCGGCCGCGACCGAAGAACCACCCTCGCACCCGGCTCACGATCCGGCGTCGAGGGACACGATCGTCATGTACACCATCGTCTGGTCGGCGGATGCCCGGGCTGAGCTCCGGACCTTCCGTTCCTTCCACCGGCCGCCCATCCTCGTCGCTGTCGCCGAGCTCATCCATCAGGCCGAGACCGTGACCCGAAACCGCAAGCGGCTACGACGAACCGAGCTGCCGCCCGAATACCCCGATCCGACCTGGGAAATTCGCGTGGGGGAGCATCGCGTCTTCTACACGGTCGAGCAAGAGACAGTCCGCATTCTTGGCGTTAAACTCAAAGGGACGCGCACCACTGGAGAGATCCTGTGAAGTCACCAAAGTCTCCTTACACCGCCGAGCACGGCCGTGAGCTGGCGAGGCGCCTCGAGCAAATGCGCTCGGCCGGTGGGGTCTCGCAGGACGGTGTCGTCCAGCAGATGGTCGAGGACATGGAGCGCGACCTTCGTCAGCTGGTCCGTGAGTACGACGGCTCGGAAGCACGTGCCAAGGAATTGCTCGAGGCGCTCGTCATCGCCCGCGAAAATGGCGTCGCGGCCTGTGACGAGATAGAGCTCGAACTCGCCCGCCGACTGCGCAAGAGCGCGTAGACATCGAGATCCGGGTCCGGGGCGCCACGTGAGGTAGCCTGGCCTCCGAGGCAGCGCATGATCACCACCCTGGAACGCGCCGCTGTGGCGTTGCCGCTGGTGCTGGCGGCGGTGGGGACGTTTGCGATCGGGCGGCGGCGGATCGTGTTCGTGCTGGGGCGGCGGGGGCGGTGGCTGGCGCCGGTGGTGTGCCTGGCGCTGTGGCTCACGGGCGTGACGCTGGGGCAGCTGGGCGGGTCGCTGGTGCTGATGGCGGCCGGCGGCGCGCTGCCGCTGGTGGTGGTGGCGCTGGTGGCGGGGCGCACGCGGGTGATCCGCGTGCGGGGCCCGCGGCTGGGGTGGCCGGTGGCTGTCGCGCTGGGCGCGGTGATGGTGTACGTGGCGGCGGTGGTCGGCTTCGACGGCGTTTGCCACTTCGCTGTCCTTGGCCAGTACCTGCGCGGCAACATCCCGCCGACCGCCCTGAACGACGCGACCGCGCCGCTGGTGTACCACCCGCTGTTCGACGCCGCGGCGGCGCTGTTCACGCGCGGGCTGGGGCTGACCCTGGAGCAGGGGCTCGACTTCATGTCGATGATCGCCGTGGGCGCGTGCGTCTGCGCCGCGGCGGCGCTGTCCAGCGAGCTGCAGCCGTCCCGCGCGCAGCCACGACCCGCCGGGTTGCGCGTGGTCTGGCTGTCGGTGTTCTGTCTGCTGTTTGCGTTCGGGCCGACGCCGTTGCGCTTGCTGTGGCAAGCCCCCGCCGAGGTCGTGGACCTGCTGCGGGGGCGGACCGATCAGGCGTTCCTCGAACAGGTGCTCAGGCGGCCCTACGCACTGGGGTTCGCCGTCGTCGCCTCGATCATCGTGCAGCTGATCCGCCTGGCGCGGGTGCGGCGGAAGGCGACGTCGGTTGCGTCTTCCGCGGCTGATCGCGTGCGGGCTTTGCTGCTGGTGCCGCCCTTCTTTCTCTTGCCCCAGCTCGCCGAGGAACAGCTGCTGCTGCTGGGGGGGGCGGTGCTGCTGCTCTTGCTCGTCGGCCGCCTGTCTCTCGGCGCCGCCGCGTGTGCGGGGGTGGGGGCAATCGGTGGGCTCATCCAGTCCGGTGTGTTCCGAGGGCTCTTCGCGCCGGCGTCGATGGCGACGCCGCACCTGGCGCTCGCCTGGCCGCCGCTTCTGCCCACCTGGGCCGAGCCGCTATCTGGCTGGCCGCTGCTCAGCCGGCAGGCGCTCGAGGTGGCGTTGCTCGAGCTCGGTCCGATCTTCTGTCTGGCCACCGCGGTTCTCCTCGGGCGCCGCTCACGCGCCGTCGTCCCGGATGATCGCGCACCCGCCGCCCGCATCGTCGGTGCGCTCGCGATCGGCAACCTGGTGGCCGCCTGCTTTCTCACTCTGCGGGGCTGGCCGCGCGCCGACCTCGATCGGTTCGTGTTCTGCGCATCCAACCTGGGCTGGATCGCCGCCCCGGTGCTCTTGCCGCCGCGGCTGCTCGGCGCGCGCCGACCGTGGCCCCTCGTCGCGCTGGCGGCCCTGGTGACCGCGGGCAGTCTGCCCGTCGCTGCCCACCGACTCGCCGACCAGCGGGGTCGGCCGGTGGAGTCGGGCGCGGAACGGCCCTACGCGCAGCTGCGCCGGGTTCTGGGCGCGCGCGTGGGGCCTCGGGACCTGATCGCGACCGACCGGGGCAGCGCACAGCTGCTGCTGACCGCCGGCTTTCTGGTGGTCGCGCCGCTGGATAGCCACATGGTGGGCATCGTCAACGGCACCCGGTTCGACCGCTACCTGGGCGAGAACGTCTGTCGCGCCCGCTGGCTGTGGGTTCCCGAGACCGACCCGCGCGCCCAGGCCGACGCCACCGCGCTCCTGCACGGCGGCTACGCGCTGGTGGTCAACCACGAGCGCTGCGAAACCGGCTCGCAAGGCCTTCGACGGCCATGACCCGGTGGCGCCCCGCCGGGAGCACCACCGGACCTGTACGCGGAGGACCTGTACGAGAAGGGCGTACCCGGATCAGGGCGTGCGGCCGGCCAGCGCCGTGTCCAGCGCCGTCAGGGCCAGCGATGGGTTGTGACCCAGCCGCGACAGCTCCTGCTTGAGCAGCTCGGCCTCGAGCGTCTTGCGGCCCAGCAGACGTTCCAGCTCGCGCACGCGATCGCGCAGGTCGCGCACCTCGGCGCGCGAGTCGTCCTCGCGCTTGCGTGGGAGCGCGTTGGCTCCGTCCAGCTGGCGGCGCCAGCGGAACAGGAGGCTCACCGACAGGCCGTACCGGCGGCCGACCGATGACATGCTCTCGCCCGAACCCATGGCCTCGCGAAGAAATTGCCGCTTCTCCTCGTTGCTGAACCGCCGGCGGCGTCCCGGAAGGGGGCCGGGGAGCGGGCCAGATGAACCGTCGAGGGTGTCGGGCGGGAGTGGCGGTGGGGGAGGTTCCAGATCGACCAGGTCTCGTACCGCGCTCATGTGCTACTTCTCTGCTTTCTGGCCTTGCTCTCGGGGCCGGCGGGTGGCTGTAGCTTCGTTCGCCTCGTCTTCGGGTCGGCCTCAGCCAATTTGGGACGACCCAAACTACGGACCGTTTTTACACCCTTTTTACCGGTGTGTGTGAGCTTTCCGCAGAAATCGGTGGCGCACCGCGCGCGCGTGGTCCCGATCATCCTCGCCGCGGGTGCTTCGACGCGCATGGGCAAGCGCAAGGAGTGCCTGCAATTCTGCGATGTTACGTGTCTTCACATCGCTCTCGGGAACGCCGTCGAAGCGGGCTTCGGAACGCCCATCGTGGCCACCCGATCCGAGCGCGAAAAGGAGCTCGAGGCCGATTTTCTGACAAAGCGGATTGTTGTGTCGATCGCGATCAATCCGCAGCCGGATCTCGGTCAGACCTCTTCGTTGCTCGCGGGCCTGCAAGTGTTGCCGGCGGGTGTGTGTGCCTTCCTCATCTACCCCGTCGATTACCCGCTGGTGCGTGCCGGTGACCTCGATCGCCTGTACGAGGCCTACGCGCAACCCATGCGGGAGGGCGAGTCCGCGTCCTCACCGACAGGCGACCGATCCGACGCGGGTTCCGGATCTGGCCTCGGCGAATCGCCGCTGATCGTGGCCCCCTCTTTCCGTCGACGACGCGGGCATCCCGTGCTGGTCGATGCCTCGCTGGCGCCCGAGCTGCTCGCGCTTGCGCCGGGTGGTTCCGCCCGCGACGTGCTCGCCCGCCACGCGGGCCGCACCCGGTACGTCGACTTCGACGACGACCGCGTCCTGGTCGACATGGACACCCCTGAAGACTACGCCCATTGCCTGGCTCGCTACGCGTTCGGGTCGTAGCGGAATCCGATCGACACCGACCTCGTTCGCGCGCGACGTAGTCCGATCGCGCACGCGAGGTAGCCCGATCGGGAGACGAGCCGGACGATGTTCCCGCCCGGCGTGCAGCTCCTGGGCGAACACGTCCAGAATGACAAACCCGCCCAATTCACCCGGCGCGAACGAGATTGTCAGAGTTTTTTCGACCGCGTTGGCGAACTGGTGTCGTCCTCGATGATCCATGAACCGGTGCGCGCGTGGCCCGGGGCGGCGCTCAGCGTTCACCATCCGCCAGGAAAAAGCCGAGTAAAAGCGCAGTCGAGGCGGCGCGACGCGGGTCCAGCGAGGCGCACATGGCAGTCGCGGTCCTACCCGTGCTCGGGTATGCTCGCCGGCCCATGGAGGTTTCCCGCAAGGTTCTCCGTCGAGCCGCCGAGCTGGCGGACGCCGGGCAGCCTTTCGCCCTGTGCACCGTCACGGCGACCCGCGGGAGCGTTCCGGGCAAGGTCGGCGCGAAGATGATCGTCGACCGGACCGGTGCTCAGTTCGGCACGGTCGGCGGCGCGGGCCTGGAAGAGAAGACCAAGGCCCTGGCGGTCAAGTGCATAGCCGAGCGCAAGTCGGCCACCGCCAAGTTCGATCTGGCTTATTTCCGCCCGGGAGCTTTGGACAGCTTGTGCGGCGGGACGGTAGAAGTGCTCGTCGAGTACATGGGCGCTGTTCCTCACGTCCTCATCTGCGGCGGCGGTCACGTGGGCCTGGAAGTGGCCCGCCTGTGTGACCAGCTGGAATACGTCTATTCGGTGCTCGACGACCGTGCCGAATTCGCCGCCCGCGAGAGGTTCCCGACCGCGAGCCAGCTGATGGTCGCCCGCCCGGAGGACTACCTGCCGACGGCGGACCTGGGCACGTTTTCCCACCTCATCATCCTGGGCTACTCGCACCGGGTGGACACCGACATCCTCTATTACTGCTGCAAGCGGTTCGGCGGCTACATCGGGGTCATCTCCAGCAAGCTCAAGCGGCGCGAGATGTTCGCGCGCGTGAAGGAGCGCGGGGTGACCGACGAGGAGCTGGCCCGGGTGAAGGCCCCGCTGGGGCTGACCATCGGCGCCGAGACCCCGGCCGAGATTGCGGTTTCGATCATGGGCGGAATCATTGCCCACCACAAAGGCGTAAGCGCGCAGACCGAGCGTTCCTCATCCCTGGAGGCTAGCGATGTCGAAGAAGAAGCCCGGAAAGGCGACCGGCAGATCCAGTCTGTCGGTTAAATCCCAGGACCAGCAGAAGACGCCGGCGGCGGGGCTGACCCGCCGTGGGTTCATGCAAGGTGTGGGCGTCGCCGGCGGCGTCGCCGTCGTCGGCAAGCAGGCCAAGGCTGCCGGCAAGGCCAAGGTGCTGCCGGCCAAGAAGGTGCCGATCACCTTGAACGTGAACGGCAAGAACCACAGCCTGAAGGTCGAGCCGCGCATCACCCTGCTGCGCGCGCTCCGCAACGAGCTGGACCTGACCGGCACCAAGGAGATCTGCGACCGCGGCGCCTGTGGCGGCTGCAGCGTCCTGCTGGACGGCAAGCTGGTCAACAGCTGCATGATGCTGGCGGTGGACGCGGTGGGCGCCAAGATCGGCACCATCGAGGGGCTGGCCAAGGGCGACAAGCTGGATCCCATCCAGGCCGCCTTCGTCCAGCACGACGGTCTGCAGTGTGGCTTCTGCACGCCCGGCATGGTGATGGCGTGCAAGGCCCTGCTCGAGACCAACAAGAAGCCCGACCTGGTGCAGATCAAGAAGGGCCTGTCCGGCAACATCTGCCGCTGCGGAACCTACAACAACATCTTCGCGGCGGTGCAGACCGCCTCCAAGACGAACGCCTGAGCGAGCGGAGGAATCAGTCATGCCGAAAGTGAAAGCGAAGCTCGGCTTCCGCGGCCCCCGCGGCGTCTCCAAGGACATCGAGGTCAACATCCCGGAAGGTGAGCCGCCTCCCTGGGACCTCGACAGCAAGCTCAAGGTGGTTGGCACCTACGTCCCGCGCATCGACGGTGTCCTGAAGGTCACCGGCCGCGCCAAATACACCTACGACCAGCACCCCAAGGGCATGCTCTGGGGCAAGATGCTGCACTCGCCCTGGGGCGCGGCCAGCATCAAGGCGATGGACGTCGAGGCGCTGAAGCAGGCGCCGGGCGTGCGCGCGGTGCACGTGTTCAAGGACGTGGGCCGGCCGCTGCAGTACCACGGCGACGAGATCCTGGCGATCGCGGCCGACTCGCAGGAGGAGGCCGAGGACGCCCTCCGCAACTTCAAGGTCGAGTTCGAGCGCAAGCCGGTCACCACCACCATCCAGGCCGGCCTGAACTCGGATTCGCCGCCGGTGTTCGACGGTGAGAAGAACGCCGCCGTCATCAGCGACCCGAAGGACGACAAGGCCAAGCAGGAGCAGGCCGCCAAGGCGACCAAGGTCGCGGCCATCCTGAAGAACGCGCCCAGGACGGTCGAGGCGGTCTACGACACCCAGGTGCAGACCCACTCGTCGCTGGAGACCCACGGGGCCATGGCGACGTTCGAGAAGGACGGCTCGCTGACCCTTTACATCAGCACCCAGGCCAACTACGGCTGCAAGGGTGAGGCGGTCGAGTTCTCCAAGCTGCCCGACGACAAGGTGAACCTGAACGCCGAGATGGTGGGCGGCGGCTTCGGCGGCAAGTTCAACATCGCCCCCTCGGGACGGGCGGCCATCGCGCTGGCCAAGCTGGCCAAGCGGCCGGTCAAGCTGATGCTCGACCGCGAGGGCGAGCACACCACCGGCGGCAACCGCCCGGGCTCGCTGCAGAAGATGAAGGCGGGCCTCGCGCCCGACGGCAAGATCCTCGGCTACCACATCGAGGTGGCCGGCACCGGCGGGGTCACCGCCCGGGGCACCGGCGCGGCCAACCCGGTCATCTACGACGTGGGTGAGTCGTACAAGAAGGAGACCCGGGTGTTCACCAACGGCGGCCCCTCGGTGGCGATGCGCTCGCCGGCCTGGCCGCAGGGCGTGTTCGCCATGGAGGG
>JBKPRZ010000742.1:0-6202 GCA_046734815.1 Myxococcota bacterium
GTCCGCGGACGGTCTATCTGATGGCCTTCGCCCTCGATTCGGCCGGCGAGGTGCACTGGTTTTATCCGGAGTACCGCGACCCGGGCGCCGACCCGACCGCCGTGGCCATCGAGCCGGCTTCGCCCTGGCAGGTGTTGCCCGAGCTGGTGTCGCCCGACCAGGCCCCCGAGGGCCCGCTGCGCCTGGTGACGGCGCTGTTCCGGGCGCCGACGACGGTCAAGCAGATCGAGCGGCGGTTGACCTCCGCGCCAGCCGGGGCGCCGCTGGGCACACGGCTGCCCGAGGCGACGGTCCGGGAGTGGAGCGCCCGCTGGGAGGGCGGGACTGGCGAGGTATCCGACAACGTGAGACGCGAAGGGAAGGCGCCATGACCGCCCGGACCCTCTCGACGGGCGCGCTCGTGCTCGCTCTCTTGCGTGCCACCCCCGCCCCGGCGTCGACGCCCGCGGCGGCGACGACCGCGCAGGTCTTCGCCCTGGTGGTCACGAACAATCGCAGCACGCGCCTGGATCGCCCCGACCTGCAATACGCCGACGACGACGGGGCCCGTTATTACCGCCTGTTCCGGGCGGTGGCCGCGCCAGAGGCGGTGATGTTGCTGACCCGCTTCGATCGCAGCAGCGCCGCCGCCCATCCCGATCTGGCGTCGCTGGCCGCGCCGCCGCGCAAGGCCGAGCTGGCCGCCGCCCTGGGCCAGCTGCGGCGCCGGGTCGCCGAGGCCCGCGCGCGCGGCCAGCGCACCCAGTTCTACTTCGTCTACGCCGGACACGGAGACGTCGAGCTGGGCAAGGGCTACCTGGACCTGGAGGACGCGCGCATCGATTCGGATTTCCTGGAGCGGCAGGTTGTCGACCAGGTGGCCGCCGACGTCCAGCACCTGGTGCTGGACAGCTGCAACTCGTTCTTCGTGGTCAACCCGCGCAAGCCGGGCGGCCGGCGATGGGCCACGCCCCGCGACCTTGCCCTGGGCTTCGCCCGCCGTCACGACAACGTGGGTCTGTTCCTGTCGACCAACACCGAGGCGGAGGTCTACGAGTGGTCCGAGCTGGAGTCGGGCATCTTCAGCCACGAGGTGCGCTCGGGCCTCAGCGGCGCCGCCGATGTGGACGGCGACGGCCGCGTCAGCTACCTCGAGCTGGCCGGCTTCGTCGAGCAGGCCAACGCCGGCCTGGCGCGCGGCGAGCTGCGCCCGCACATCTTCTTCCGTGGACCGGCCGGAGACGATGGCGCCTCGCTGTTCACCACCGCCGGCGCCCAGGGACGTCGTCTGGTGCTGGACCCCGCCGAGCAACGGGCCTGGGTGCGCGGTCCGGCCGGGGATCGGCTGATCGATCTGCACAAGGAGGGCGGCCCGCTGACCGTGCTGGTCCCGGCCGGCGAGCAGGGCCTGTCGGTGGTGCAGTGGCGGCCGGGCGCCAGAATCGACGCGCCTCCGACCATCAGCGAGGTCGAGATCCCCGGCGGCTCGGGTGTGGTCTCGCTGGCGGCGCTGGCCCCGCGTCCGGTCAGCAGCGCCGCCCGTGGCGGGGCGGCCATGTTTGCCAACCTGTTCCAGTCCCCCTACGGGCCCCGCGCTTTCGCCCAGTGGCAGCGCCAGCGCGCCGCCGCCCCCGAGCCGGTCTACGGCTTGGGCGCGGCTGACGAGAGCCGCATGCGTCACTATCTCACGTTCATCGCCGACAGCGAGAAGCTGGTGTGGAGGGGCTTCTCCCGGGCGCTGATGGCCACCGGAGGGTTCCTGCTTCTGGGGTCCGGCGCTTCGTATTTCGCCATGCCTCGATGGGAAGGCCAGCGCGACGCCGCCGTGCTCGCCGGCGCCATGGGCGTGGGTATCATGGGGATTGGCCTGAACATGATCCTGTCCAAGCCCTGGGGGCAGAGTGCGCTGGAGTCTTTCGAGGCGGAGCTTCGGGCCGCGCCGGAGAACAACGCGCTGGCGGTGGCCCGGACCGAGTCGTTCCTGGACCGGATCGCCGCTCGCGAGGCGCTGACCAAGCGGTGGACCGCCGGCTTGTTCGTCGGGCTCGCCATCTCCGCCGCCACCCGGACCACCCTCGAGATCGCCGAGCACCGGGTCACCTTGCAGCACCAGCCGGCCAGCATCGCCGTGGGCTACGGCGCCGCCGCGCTCCTGGGCCTGACCGCCTGGCAGATCCTGACGGCGGAGACCTTCTCCGAGCGGATGCTGCGGCTTTACCGCGAGGACCCGGACCTTCGGCCCCGCTTTGCCTTCACGCCGGTCTCCACCGAGCGAGGCTTCGGTTTCGGCGTGGCGGGCTCGTTCTGATCGGATCGGCTAGGCCGGCCGCAGCACTTCCGGTGGGGCGCGCAGAGGGGTGGGCTCGGGGGCGGGTGTGCGCCGCAGGCGACGGGCCATCACCGCGCTGTACACGCCCACCAGCACGGCGCTGACCACGACGTAGACGAGGATCTCCGGAATCATCGTGCGGCCGTTCGGGACCACCGAGGCCAGCAGGAGGGCCAGGGCGGGGAAGCGCAGGGCGCTGAAGGCGGCCAGCACCGCCCGGGTCTCCGGCTCCGGTCCGCCGAGCAGATGGCCCAGCACGATGGCGACCGCCGCCACCGCCGCGCTGATCAACCAGGCGCTCGCGCCCAGGGTCGAGGCCTGCTTCCAGATGATGGGCACGGCCATGCCCACGACGATCAGGGTGCCGATGTTGACCAGCCAGCCGCTCGCGCGGCCGATCCGCCGCGCGAACCAGGGCGCCAGGCGGGAGACGATCAGGCCGAGCAGCAAGGGGAACAGGGCCCGGGTGAGCACCACTTCCGCCACCTGGCCGGCCCCCAGCGGGATGGGCAGGCCGAACACCGAGCTGATGATGCCGACCGCGGCCGGCAGAAAGCCGATGCTGAGGATCAGCAAGGTCAAGATCAGCCCGGTCTCGTAGTGCGAGGCGTTGCCGCGGCGGAAGGCGGCGATGGGGCCGATGCCGATGGCGAGGACGGCGATCATCAGGCCGCCCCGAACCGGAGGCTGGATGTGCAGAGTCAGCAGCACCAGCACGGCGGCCAGCGGGACCAGGATCATGATCGTCAGCAACGAGCGCAGCAGCAGACCCGGCCGATGCCACAGCCAGAGCCCGTCGGTCCGGGGGGCGCGCAGCCCCATGGCGAAGGCGGCCAGCGGCACCACCACCGAGACCACCACGCGAAAGATGTCCAGGTACGTTTTCATCGCCGTCCGCCCCCGGGCCACCCGGCCCCTTCACGAGCAACCTGGTCCTGCCGCCCTGGATGGACAAGCGGGCTGACCGTTGCGAGGCTGTCAGGCGCGCGCGGAAAGGTGCGGACCGACGCGGCGGGTGGGTCAGCCGGAGCCGGATTCGGCGAGGCCGCCCGGCGGCGGTCCCCTGCCCCGCCGCAACTTCTTTGCACGCGATGGCCGACGAGGGTGTGGTGGCGCTGGTCCTCGATGGGACCGGCAAGGCGCGCTGGCTGGACAGGGAGCAGCTGCGCCGCTGGACCCCCGAGCAGGGGCAGCTGTGGGTGCAGCTGGATCCGGCCGGCGACGGCAGCCGGCGCTGGCTGGCGGAGGAGAGCGGCCTGCCGGCGGGGGACCAGGAGGAGCTCCTGCGACCGGCCGGCCAGACCCGGTTCGAGGTGCTGGAAGACGGCACCCTGATCATCGCCATCCGGACCTTCGACGTCGACAGCGGACTGTCCAGACAGATGCGGGGCTGGGTGCGACCGGATCGCCTGATCGCCTGTTCCTCCGATCGGCTGCCCGCCCTGGAAAGCTGCCTGACCCGGCTGGGGACCGGCAAGGGCCCGCGCACGGTGGCCGAGATCCTCGCCACCAGCGTGCGCGCCGCCGCGGATCTGGATCAGGTGACCATGGTGGCGCTGGACGAGACGGTGGCCGAGCTGGAATACATCGCCGAACACGACCTCGGCCAGCTGCCCCCGCTGCTGCGCGAGGCCCAGCAACGCGGGATCGCCCTGCGCCGCCGTCTGGCCGCCCACCGGGACTCGCTGCTGCAGCTGAAGCTCAACGGTCCCGCCTGGCTGATGGGGACGCGGCGCGAGCCCTGGCGAACGGCGCTCACCAGCTGCAACGAGCTTGTCGACGGCACCGATGGTCTGCTCGATCGCCTGCGCAACCTGCAGCACTTCGTCCAGAACCGACTGTCGACGGTGCTGAACGATCGGCTGTACCTTCTGACCATCCTCTCGGCGGTCATGTTGCCGCTGTCGTTCGTCACCGGCCTTCTGGGCGTGAACATCGGCGGCATCCCGGCGAAAGATTCACCCTGGGGCTTCGCCCTGCTGTGCCTGCTGCTGGTCGGGCTGGGCAGCGTCGAATACCTGCTGCTGCGCAAGCTGCGCTGGGTCCCGAGCGCGCCGGACAGGGTCCGGTCCTCGAGCCGTCACACCGAGGCGGGCCGGACGGCGATCCTGGCGGCGCGCACCTCCTCCTCGTCGGCGCCGGTCTGACTGTCAGCCGCGCTCTTCATCGCGGCGACCGGCGGCGCGCCCGGCAGGAATTTCGGGGCGCCCGATTGCCCTCGGGATCGGGCCGCCCCATGTTCGGCCGCGTGCCACGGCACGGCACGAATGCAGGAGGTGCGCTGATGAGGCCCTTCAACTCAGGCTACGCGACTATTCGCGCCGCGGCCCTGCTCCTGGTGGGAGCGACGGCAGCGGCCTGTGCGAGCGGCAACGGCCAGAAAGGTGGCAACGCGCAGGCGAGCTACCAGCCGGCGCCCCCGGCGGCGGTCGCACCCAGCGGGATGATGCTGGCGTCGCAGACGTCTACCGCCGCCCCCGCCGGTCCGGCCTACGTCGCGGCCGCCGGCGCCTACCGGGATGCGCTCACCCGCGCATACCGCGAGTGGAAGGAGACCTCGGAGGGCAAGAACGCCGACTACATCCCCGCCCTCGCCCAGGTGAATCCGGATCTGTACGGCATCACGCTGGTGACGGTGGAGGGCGCGATCTACGAGATCGGCAACTCGAAGGAGGAGTTCTCGATCCAGTCGATCTCCAAACCCTTCACCTTCGCCCGCGCGGTCGAGGGGCTGGGCATCGAGGAGGTGCAGAAGCGGATCGGTGTGAACGCCACCGGCCAGAAGTTCAACTCGATCCTGGCCATCGAGCTGAATCAGAGTCAGAAGCGCCCGCCTGCCGGCAATCCGTTCGTCAATGCGGGGGCCATCGCCACCGTCGACCTGGTGCCGGCCGCCAACGCCACCCAGAAGTGGGACGTCATCCTGGGCATGTACTCCGCCTTCGCCGGCCGCAAGCTGACCGTCGACGAGACCATCTACCAGTCGGAGAGCGAGACCAACACCCACAACCGCGCCATCGTCCAGCTGCTGAAGGACTACGAGGTGCTGCGGGGCGATCCGGCCGAGGCACTGGATCTCTACACCCGGCAGTGCTCGGTGAAGGTGAACGCGCGCGACCTGGCGGTGATGGGCGCCACCCTGGCCAACGGCGGGCGCAACCCGCTCACCCGCCAGCAGGTCGTCTCGCCCGCCACCGCCAGCCAGGTGCTGGCGGTGATGGCCACCGCCGGCCTGTACGAGACTTCGGGCGACTGGCTGGTCTCGGCCGGCGTGCCGGCCAAGAGCGGTGTGGGCGGCGGCATCGTGGCGGTGCTGCCGGGCCGCTACGCCGTCGGCACCTTCTCGCCCCGGCTGGACGACTCGGGAAACAGCGTGCGCGGCCAGAAGGCGATCGAGGCCATCGTCAAGCGGCTGGGGGGCGGGGTGTTCGCCGCCCGCAGCACCCGGACGCGACCGGCAAGCACCGCCCAGGACAAGGGGTCGGAAACCGGCACCACCAGCGGAGGCAACTGACATGCGCACGTTCATTCGCTTGACCGCCGTCGGCGCCGTGCTCCTGGTGGCGCGCGCGCCCGGCGCCCGCGCGCAGCAGCAGCCCACGCCGCCGCCCTCGCCGCCCACCACCACGGTCCCGGCGCCCACCGTCCCGGCACCCACGGTCCCGGCGCCCACCGTCCCGGCACCGACCGTCCCGACGCCCACGGTCCCGGCGCCCACGACTCTCCCCGCGCCCACGACTCTCCCGACGCCCACCACCGTCCCGGCGCCCACCACCACCGTCCCGGGCCCTGCCACCAACCCGCCCCCCGCCACCACGACTCCAGCTCCCACCACGACCACCCCGCCCGCCGGCCCGGTGACGTACGCCCCGGTGCGGACCACCGCCTACAACG
>JBKPRZ010000743.1:0-2664 GCA_046734815.1 Myxococcota bacterium
CGAAGCGCGCGATGGTCGGCACCTCCGCTCCCACCGACCGGAAAGCCACCGCGGCGGCGATGATGGATCGGTGCGCGCGCAGCGCGTGGCCGGCGCGCGCCAGGAAGCCCGCCGCTTCCAGGGCGGTGCCGAACGGCGGCGTCAGCAGGACCGGCGGGCGCCCGGCGGCCACCGTCGACTCGACGAACGCGCGCAGGTGGTCCAGCGCCTCCTCGGGCGGCGGCAGCGCGAAGCGCGGATCGCCGAAGGTGCCGTCGATGCACAGGCCGTCGGCGGGGCGCAGCTCGGCCAGGGTGGCGCCGAAGCTGGGGCGGCCGGTGCGTACGGATCCCGCGTAGACCAGACGGCGCCCGCCCACCTCGACCAGCAGCGACGCCGAGCCGGGCAGATGGCCCGACGGAAACAGCTCGACCCGCGCGCCGCCCAGCGCGAAAGGACGGCCGAACACCGCGGGCAGCGCCTGCTTGCGCAGCCGCGCACCCGGGGCGCCCATCAGCGCCAGGGTGGTGTCGGTGACCAGCAGCTCGTGCCGGCCCGAGGCCACGGTGGGATGGGGATGCACCAGCGCGCCCAGCGCCTGGGCGTGCGACAGAAAGCCCAGCAGCTCGCCCCCGCCCAGCGAGTCGCACACGATGTTGGTCCCCGCCACCCGCACCCCACGCGCGTACGAGAACGCCCGCTCGGGCGATCGACGCGCCTTCATCGCGAACCCCCGGCCCCCGCCCCCGCCCGCCCGCGCTCCGGTGTCATCGCCCGATTGTCACAGCGACGTGATCTGGCGGGCCATCAGCAGGTCGCGCACGCGGGCGACCACCTCGTCTTCGCTCTCGTTGCCGCGGATGCGAAGATCGCAGGGGGCCACGCTGTGGCCGTCGGGGTCGACGTCGATCACCAGGCTGGCGAAGTCGGGGATCAGCGCCTGCACCTGGCCGTAGTCGGCCAGCCCGATGGCGTTGGTGGTGGACACCACGATCAGCCCGGCGTGCAACATCAGGTGGGCCACCTCGGCGAACCGGCGCACCAGCTCTTGCTGGGTGGCGTCCACCCAGTAAAGGTCCCGGTCCACCCCCAGCAGCACGTTGGTGCCGTCGAGCATGTAGGCGGTGCGCTTCTCGGCGAACAGCGCCCGCTCGAGCGCGCGGGCGTAGCGGTGTTTGCCCGAGCCGGCCGGCCCCACGAACATCACCAGCGCGGGGAGGTGGTGAAAGCGAGCGGCACGCTCCTCCGCCGTCACCCCGCCGCGCACCCAGTTGAAGTCACGCAGGCGCGCCTCGGCCCGCGATTCGGCGTGATCGTCGGTCTCGGGCTCGACGATGATGCCCCCGCCGGCCACGTCGTAGCCGTCCACGATCACGAAGCGCCCGGTGGCCTCCGAGTCGACGGTCAGGTCGAAGGCGATCGGCTGGCGCGTCTCCAGCACCAGGTCGGCCACCTCGTGGCGCCCCACCGAATCGCGCTGCAGCTGGCTGCCCGCCTCGGACGCATCGATCACCTTGTTGATGTGCAGGATGCGCGCCCCCACCGAGGTGGTGTGGATCTTCAGCTTGTAGTCGCGGCCCTTCTCGAAGGGGCGCTTGCTCAGCCAGATCAAATTGGCCCGGAAGCGCGTGCTGACCATGGGCGGGCGGGCGGCGTGGCTCATCACCTCGCCCCGGGTCACGTAGATCTCCTCGGTCAGGGTGAAGCCGGTCGACCAGCCGCTCTCGATCTCGGTGCGGGGTTGGGTGTTGAAGCCCTCGATGCTGCGGATGGTGGTGCTCTTGTTGGAGGGCGAAAAGACCACCGGGTCGCCCACCTTCAAGCGGCCCGACTCGATCCGGCCGGCCACGATCCGGCGGTCGTCGCCGTGGCTGGTGAACTTGTACACCGCCTGCACCGGCATGCGCAGCGGCTGGTCCGACCGGGGCGGGGCCTTGGGGAAGGCGTCCAGGGTCTCCAGCAAGGTGGGCCCGTCGTACCAGGGCATGCTGGCGGGCGCGCGCTCGGCCAGGTTCTCGCCCAGAATGGCGCTGATGGGGATGAACAGCCGCGGCTCGACCGCCCCGATCTCCTGGAGGAAGGCGCGGTATTCGCGCTCGATGTCCCGGAAGACCGCCTCACGGTGGCTGACCAGGTCCATCTTGTTCACGCAGACCACCACCTGCCGGATGCCCAGCATCGCCAGCAGGTAGCCGTGGCGGCGGCTGTTTTCCCGCACGCCCTCCTTGGCGTCGATGATCAGGATGGCCGCCTCGGCGCGGGCGGCGCCCGAGATCATGTTCTTCAAGAACTCGATGTGCCCGGGGGCATCGATGATGATGTAGTCGCGCCGGGCGGTCTTGAAGAAGCAGCGGGCGGTGTCGATGGTGATGCCCTGGTCCTGCTCGTCGGACAGGGCGTCCAGCAGGAAGGCGTATTCGAACGGCTTGCCGGTGCGCAGGCACTCGCGGCGGACCGCCTCCAGCTTGCCCTGGGGCAGCGCCCCGGTGTCGGCCAGCAGCCGGCCCACCACCGTGGACTTGCCGTGGTCGACGTGGCCCACCACCACCACGTTCATCTGCTGCCGATCCGGGCCCAGCGGCAGGGCCGGGGCGGGGGCAGGGGCGGCCTGGGGGGCGCCCATCACATGTATCCTTCCCGGCGCAGCTCCTCCAGCCCGTGCTTGCCGTCCTGCAGGCGGCCCGA
>JBKPRZ010000744.1:0-9470 GCA_046734815.1 Myxococcota bacterium
GGTTCGAGGCGTTCACGGCCTCGGGCAGACGGAAGGAGCGGAAGCCGTCGCCCGGGGTCAGGCGGCCGATGTGGTCGCGGGCCTCGCCGCCGCCCCCGCCGGCGCCGATGAACCACAACTTGCCGTGGGCGCCGGCGGCGATGTCGGCGGGGAGCCCGATGTGGTCGGGGACCTGGTATTCGTGGATGTCCCCGGACGGCGTGACCCGCGCGACGACGCGGTCGCAATACGACGAGAACCAGACCTGCCCGTCGGTGCCGGCGGCGACCTGGTCGTACCGCGCGCCCGAGTGGACGGTCAGCTCGCGCAGCATGCCCGCGGTCAATCGCCCGATGCGCGGGCTGTCCAGCTCGGTGAACCAGACCGTCCCGTCGCTGGCGACGGCGATCTCGTAGGGCTGGGTGCCGCGCGGAAGGACGTATTCGTCGATCTGCCACGCGCCCGGAGCCGGCGCAGGCGCCCCGGTGCCCGCTGGTACCGATGAGCCGGGCGCGGTGGTGCCGACGGGAACCGAAGGCTCGGCGGGGCCGGCGGGCGGCGACACCTCCGGCGATCCGCAGGCGACCACACCCAGCGCCGCCAGCAAAGCGCCGCGCGCGTGAAGAAAGGAAGGCATGCGGTCTGCCATAACGTCGGCGCGCAGCGCGGGCCCATAGGCAAAACTACATAGGGATCAGAATGACCCATCGCCCGGTCCGGTCCACCATGCGCAGCTGACGGTCAGGCTCGCACGCGGGGGGCGGGTGTCGGGGCGTCGAGCGCGCGATGGTGCGGGCGCCCGCGCGGCGATGTGGGCGACGGCCCGCGCCAGGAAAGCGCGTAAAGACCGCGTAAATCGCGGATTCCCGGCGTGATCGGGCAACCGAATTTTACCGATCGATGACCCCCGGGGCGCGCGGGCGCTCCTAAGATGGAAACGTTCGCCCGGCCGTGTGCCCGCGCCCCATCGAGTGCCCGCGTCGCAACCCCGGAGGTCCGATGAGTACCAACAGACACCCGACGGTGGGTCCCAGACTCTTGTCGGCCTGCACCCTGCTGCTCGCGCTGGGATGCACGGGCGCGGTGACCGGCGGCCTGACCGGTGACGATCCCGGCTCGCCCGGCGCGACGGCGCCGCGGCCGGGAGCGCCCGGTGCACCCGGCGGACCGGGAGGAGCGCCGTCGATGCCGGGCTCGCCCACCGGGCCCATCGCCAGCGCGCCCGGGCCCAGCACGCGGTTCGCACGGCTGACCCACCAGCAGTGGGAGAACACCGTGCGCGACCTGCTGCGGCTGTCCGCGCCGGCGGGGCTGTCCAGCGCGTTCGTGGCCGAGCCGCTGCGCAGCTCGTTCGACACCAACGGCGGCATCCTCGCTGTGTCGCCCGACCTGTGGTCCGACTACCAGACCGCGGCCGAGACCCTGGCGCGCCAGGTGTCGCGCGACGCCAAGCGGCTGGCCGCCATCGCGCCGGCGGGGGATCCGGCGGCGCGCCCGCGCGCCTTCGTCGAGGGCTTCGGCCTGCGTGCCTTCCGCCGCCCGCTGACCGACGCGGAGGTGACCCGCTACCTGGCCCTGTTCGACAAGGGCGCAGCGCTGATCGCCAGCGGCGACGCCTTTGCCGACGGGGTCGAGCTATCGCTCACCGCCTTTCTGCAGTCGCCCCATTTCCTCTACCGGACCGAGACCAGCGCGACCGTGGTCGGTGGCAAGGTCGCGCTCGACGACTTCGAGATCGCCAGCCGGCTGTCTTACGGCCTGCTGAGCACCATGCCCGACGATGCCCTGCTGACGGCCGCGCGCGAGGGCCGGCTGACCAAGCGCGACGCCCTGCTGGGCGAGGCACGCCGGCTGCTGGACAGCCCCGCGGCCGAGCGGACCCTGGGCGATTTCCACGATCAGCTGCTGCGCATGCGCGAATGGGAGGCGGTCAAGAAGGACCCCAAGCTGACGCCGCTGTTCCCGGCCGGCATCGGCGCCGACCTCAAGCAGGAGTCGCTGGCCTTCATCAAGGACGTGGTGGTCAACCAGCGGCGCGGCCTGGTCGAGCTGCTGACCGCGCCTTACACCTTCGCCAACGCCCGCGTGGCCAAGCTGTACGGGCTGTCGGGACCGACCGGCACCACCTTCTCGCGCGTGGACCTCGACCGCGGGCAGCGGGCCGGTCTGCTGACCCAGATCGGCTTTCTGGCCAGCAACGCCGAGGGCGACACGCCCAACATCATCATCCGCGGCGTGCGGCTGGCCAACGACGTGTTGTGCCTGGACCTGCCGCCCCCGCCCGACGCCGTCCCGACGTTGCCCGCCATTGCCCCCAACTCGACCAACCGCCAGCGGGTGGAACAGCTGACGCGGCCGTCGCCGTGCAACGGCTGCCACGCCACCGCCATCAACCCGCTGGGCTACGCCCTCGAGAACCTGGACGGCCTGGGCCGCTTCCGCACCCAGGAGAACGGGCGGCCGATCGATGCCAGCGGGACCTATTCGCTGGACGGCGCCGAGGTGCCCTTCGACGGTGCGGTCAGCTTGATCAAGGCCATGGCCGCCAGCCAGCAGGCCCACGACTGCTACGCCCGTCGCTGGGTGGAATACCTCTACGGCCGCGACCTCGACGTCAACAACGACGCCGACCGCAACCTGATCAGGCAGGCGGGGGCGCGCTCGCGTGCCGACCTGCCGGTCAAGGAGCTGATCCTGCAACTCATCGCCACCGACGCCTTCACCAGCCGGCTACCCTGAGGAGCATGCCATGCTGAAAACCCGCTACGGTCGACGTCGCTTTCTCCGTGGGGCTGGTGGCGTGGCGCTGGGGCTGCCGGCGCTGGACATCTTCCAGCCGGCCCGCGCCCAGACCGCCCGCAAGATCTACTCGGCGCTGATCCTGCAGCAGAACGGCGCCGTCCAGGGCAACGGCGGCGACCCGGACATGTACTGGCCGCGGTCGATGGGGCCCATCAACGAGATGGCCATGGCCGGCGTGGACATGGACCGCACCACCAGCGAGCTGCGCGGCTACGCCAGCAAGCTGATCTTCGTGCGCGGCCTGAACTTCAAGAACTCGCGCAACCACAGCGGCGGCCCCATCGCCGCCAGCACGGGCGCGCCGGTGAAGGGGTCCGACACCAAGCAGCTGCCGGTGTCCGAGTCGATGGACTTCTTCATCGCCAGCAAGATGTCGCCCGGGCAGGAGCCGCTGACCCTGTACGCCGGGCGCAAGGGCACCTACCGCGACGACGCGCTGTCGTTCTCGACCGGCGGCACCCTGCGCATCGGCGACAACAACCCCTGGAACGTGTACCAGCGCCTCTCCGGCCTGGCCGGGGTGATGCAGAACGATCCGGCGCTGTTCGCCAAGATCGCCGCCCGCCGGATGTCGGTCAACGACCTGGTCCGCAGCGACCTGCGCCAGCTGCTGGCGCGCGGGGACCTCAGCAAGGCCGACCGGGACCGGCTGGACCAGCACCTGACCAGCGTGCGCGACATGGAGATGAACATGGGCGGCACCCTGGGGCCCATGGCCGCCGCCGGCCTGGACACCGCCGCCATGCAAGCGGTCAGCGGCACCCACACCACCGACGACAACATGGAGAAGGTGGTGCGCATGCAGCTGGACCTGATTGCCTTCGCCTTCGCCACCGACCGCGCACGCACCGCCACCTTGCAGGTGGGCGGCTGCAACGACCACACCAAATACACAATCAACGGCGTGCAGGTGCCGCCCTTCCACTTCATCTCGCACCGGGTGCTCAGCGACGGCGGCAGCGGCACCGCCATCCCCAACGCGGTCGAGCTGCACCACCAGATCGACCGCATCCACGCCCGCTACTTCAAGCACTTCCTCGATCGCCTGTCCGCCTACGCTCTGCCGGGCGGCGGGACCTTGCTGGACTCGAGCGTGAACCTGTTCACCAACTCCGTGTCCGACGGCCCGCCCCACAGCGGCAACAACATCCCCGCCATCATCGGCGGCGGCGCCGGGGGCTTCCTCAAGACCGGGATCCACCTGCGCACCACCGGGTTCACCAACAAGATCCTCAACACCGTGATCACCGCCGCGGGCGTGCGCAAACCGGGCGGCGAGCCGATCGACGACTTCGGCGATCCCGCGGCGGGCGGGCTGATCACCGACATCATCGCCTAGCCAGGCGACCGGGCGGGGCGCGCCTACGAGGTCGGTGTCGGGGGCAGCGCCTTCACCCCCAGCACGTCCATCTGGATGAAGTGCCCGGCGAACGGGCGGGGGGCGGGGGCGATTCCCTGGACGACGTGGTGTTCGCCGTTGGCGATCGATTCCTGGTTATGATCGTACGTTCCCAGGGTCACCCGGGCTCCGCCGCGAACCTGGATGGTCGAGGTGTAGTCGAATGCGAAGGTGAAGTGCCCGGTCTTGCGCTCGTCCCGGTTCAGGTAATAAGTCTGGGGCGGGTCGGAGACGGTGATGCTGTAGATGTTGTAGTTGTCGCGCTTCTCCTGGCCACCGACGTAAAAGTGGTCGCCCAGCGCCTGACCGCCCTCGTAGTTCTTGGGCTCGGAGACGCCCCGGAACCGCAAGGTCACCTCGTAGATCACGTCGGGCTTGCCGCCGAACGTCTTGATGTCTTCGATCTTCAGGCTCCAGGGCTCCTCGGCGCGGCCGCGCTGCAGGAGGGCCGGGTCCCACGGGCAAGTGTCCCGCAGCTTGTAGGCGTCGGGGTCCGGGTTCTGGCACGGCAGCTCCCACCGATATCGGTCCAGCGGCGCGGCGGCCGAGATCGGATCCTCGGCCGGTGCGGCGCCGGGGTTGGCGGAGCGCGCCGCGCATCCCAGAAGCAGCGAGCAGGCGATGACGAGCGTCTTCATGGCGTTCTTTACACTGCTCGTTCGCCAGAAAGTTCCGCCCGCGACGTCAGATCGGACGGACCAGGCCGCGGGTGGTGGCGGCGTTGTTGCGGACCAGAAGCAGGACCGCCGCCATGGCCAGCAGGGAGATGAACGCCGCGCCCAGCAGGATGGGCTGGAACGAATAGCGCTCGGCGATGGTTCCCGTGAACAGGGTGAAAAGGATGGTTCCGATGCCGGCGCCGGTGCCGCCCAGGCCGCTGGCCGAGGCCACCCGGCCGCTGGGGAACAGGTCGGCGGGCAGGTTGAGGATCACCGTGGAGAACGCAGCGTAGGTGAAGGTGGAGAAGGCAAAACAAGCCACCAGCGCGGGCAGGGAACGGCAGACCATCGACAGCGCCAGGGTGCACATGCCCAGGCCGCCGATGACCGAGATCAGACGGCGCGCCGACCCCACCGACCACCCGCGCTTGATGAGCGCGCTGGACAGACCGCCGCCGAAGAAGTTGCCCAGGTCCGCCGCCATGAAGGGGACCCAGAACCCGACCAGGCTCTCCTCGACGCGGAAGCCGCGGGCCACCAGGAACAGAGGGAACCAGTCGGTCACGAAGAACCAGACCGGATCGGTCAGCGACTTTCCGATGATGTACCCCCAGGTCTGCGGCAGCCGCAGCAGGGCGCGCTGGCTCAGGCGTGCGGCCGGGGTGGGCGACTCGCGGTCGGCCAGGATCAAGGCGCGTTCATCGGCGCCGATCCAGGGGTGGCGTTCGGGCGGGTGATACACCGCGCGGAAGAGCAGGAGCCAGAGCAGCCCGAGGGTGCCGGTCACCACGAACACCGGCCGCCACCCGCCCAGCGCCTGGTAGCTGGCCAGCACGATGAAGGGGGCCAGCGCGCCGCCGATGGCCGAGCCGCTGTCGAACAGGGCCACCGCCCAGCCGCTCTCGCGGCGGGGAAACCACTCGGACACCGCCTTGGTGGCGCCGGGCCAGTTGGCCGACTCGCCCGCGCCCAGCAGGAAACGGAAGGCGCAGAAGCTCTTGAGCCCCACCGCGAAGGAGGTGGCCAGGGCCGCCAGCGAGTAGAACAGCACCGTGATCGACAGGCCCCGGCGGGTGCCGGTCCGGTCGAGAAAGGGCCCGACCACCGTCTGCCCGATGGCGTAGGCCGCCCGGAACGAGATGATGATCCACATGTAGTCGGTGTACGACCATCGGTATTCCCGCCGCAGGAACGGCGCCAGCACGCTGAGCGTCTGGCGATCGATGTAGTTGACGACGGTGGAGAGGAACAGCAGTCCCCCGATGTACCAGCGCAGTCGTTTCACCATCTGCCCGTGTCACCCGTGGACGCACGCCGTGCAAGTCATGCCGGCCGACTATTGCACGCCTCGCGCGGCGATTATCTGGCGAGATCGTGCCGTCCCGATCACGCCGGCCGGCGGGCCGGTTCGTCGTGGCGTTTTCGCCCGCTCGTTTCCGGGAGAGGGCCGTCGCGATCGGAGGTCGGTTGACCTTCACCGGCGGCGGCCAGGGGAGGTCTGCACATGAACATCGCAAAGAGACGGATGGGACGAGCGATCGTGTTGTTCGCATGCGCCGGCATCGGGCTGCTCTCGGGCTATTGCTGGCCGGGGGCCAGCCGCGCGGTTGCCGCTCCGGCCAGCGCCGAGCAGTGCCGGCCGTGGGGCGAGACCTGTGGACCCAGCGCGAGCCGCCAGTGCTGTCCCGGGCTGCACTGCGCGTTCGACGGCTACGTGAAGTGGTGCCGTTTCTGACGCCCGCCCCCGCGGGTCGATCTGCCTCTCCGGTCACGCGCCGGAGGGCGGCGACTTGGGCAGGCTGATCCAGAAGTGGCAGCCGTCGGGGTCGGGGGACTCGGCCCCGATCTTTCCGCCCTGGGCCTCCACCGCGCGCCGGGCGATGGCCAGGCCCAGGCCGGTGCCCTGCTGGGTGGTGCGCCCGCGGCGGAACGGCTCGAAGATCGTGCGCAGCTCCTCGGGCGACAGGCCGTGGCAGCTGTCGCGCACGTGGATCAGCAGCTGGTCGGGGCGGTCCTCCACCGCGATGTCGACGTGGCCGGCGGAGGTGTATTTGGTGGCGTTGTCGGCCAGGTTCTGCAGGGCCGAACGGGTCAGGTCCGGGTCCAGCCACGCCTTCAGCCGCGGGTCGACCGGCTGCACCCGGAACTGCAGGCCCTTGCGCTCGGCGGCGGCGCGCGCCGATTCCAGCGCCGCATCCAGCACCGGCGCCAGCACCACCTCGCGCCGATTGGCGGCGACATGCCCCGACTCCAGCTTCTGGGTCAGGAGCACGCTTTGGATCATCTGCTTCAGCTGCTCGTGGCTGCGGTCCAGGGCATCCAGCGGGCGCGCCTGCTGCGGCTGGGCGAGCGCGCGCAGCCGGGTGGCGGCCAAGGTGGCGCTCTGTAGCGGGTTGCTGAGCTCGTGGGTCAGAAAGCCGATGTTCTGCGCCTGCGCCGCCCGCGTCTGGAAGTCGCGCGCGTCGACGTAGGCCTGCACCGAGACCATGATGGCGGCGTCGAGGATGTCGGCCAGGATCGAGTTGGCGGCCTGTGCGTCCAGGCCCTGCTCGGCGGCCACCTCGCGGATCACCTGGCGCAGGATGATGAACTCCTGGATCAGCTGGCTGATGTCGAAGCCCAGCCGCACGCGGGTCACGCCGTGCTCGCCCGCCACCCGGGTCCAGGCTTCGCGCGAGCGTTGCTCCACCGGCAGGTCTGCGTCCCCGGCCAGCAGCCTCACCAGCGCATTCAGATAATCGGGCATGCCGTCGCGCAGGGCGGTCGGCTCGACGCCAGGAGTCTTGACCACCTTCTCCTGCACGCGGGTCAGCCAGCGGCGTTCGATCTCACCGCGTTGCTGATCGATGACCCGGGCCAGCTGGCCCTGGGCATTCTCCATCCTCCGAACCTGGCCGCGCCCCGCCGCGCATTCAATAAGGTCAAACACGGGATCGGTGCTGCCCCGGCACGCACGGCCTGCCCCGGACTGTTATAAGATCGAACGGCGCCGCGTGACGGCGCCGTGCCGTGCCGCTGCTTCGCCCCCTCCAGCAACTGGTCGATCGGGGTGCAACTCCCGATCTGGAACCGCCGCTGCGCAAGCGCATCCGGCTGACCAACGCCATTGCCCTGTTCGGGGCCTGCGTGATGTTCGTCAGCCTGCCGTTCGACTGGGTCACGGCGCCGCGCTGGATGCTGGCCGAGGACATGGTCGGCGGGCTGGCTTACCTGACGCTGGTGCTGCTGAACGGGCGGGGCCTGCGCACCGCGGCCCGCCTGGGCTGCCTGGCGATCTCCAATGTGCTGGTGCTGGGCAACGCCCTGTTGCTGGGGCCCGACTCGGGCGCCCCGATGGTGTTCGTGGCGCTGGCGGCGCTGCCGTTCGCGCTGTTCGACCTGGGCGAGCGGCTGGGTCTGGCGCTGGGCGTGGCCGCGGCGCTGGTCTGTTTCGTGGTGGCGGACGCCGGGCTGGCGCCGCAGCTGCGGTCGGTGTCGGAGAACTACTCGGCGGCGGCCTACCGGGTGTATTCGGCGGTGGTCGCCTGGGGCGCGCTGCTGTTCATCCTGCTGCAGATCGCGCGGGCCAACGCGCGCGCGGAACGCGAGCTGCGCGAGAACCGCGCCGCTTCCATCCATTCGGCCAAGATGGCGGCGCTGGGCGAGATGAGCGGCAACATCGCCCACGAGGTCAACAACCCGCTGACCGCCATCCAGCTGCGCGCCGAGCGCCTGCAGCGGGCCCTGAACGCCGGCCCGGTCGAGCCCGCCCAGGTGGCGCGCACGGCGGTGGAGATCGAGAAGACCGCGGCGCGCATCGCGCGCATCGTGGACGCCCTGCGCGCCTTCGCCCGGGACGTCGAGCGGGACCCCATGCGCCCGGAGAACGTCGCCCAGATCGTGCGCGACACCGTGGACCTGTGCGCCGAGCGCTTCCGGCAGCACGACATCTCCCTGCAGGTGCCGGAGCTGCCGGACACGTTGCAGGTGCGCTGTCGCGGCGTCCAGATCTCGCAGATCCTACTGAACCTGCTGAGCAACGCGCACGACGCGGTGGAGAGGGGGTCCGGGGCCTGGGTGCGCATCGAGGTGGGCGCGCGCGGGCCCGAGGAGGTGCAGATCGCGGTCAGCGACAGCGGCCCGGGCGTGCGTCCCGAGCTGCGCGACCGGATCATGGAGCCGTTCTTCACCACCAAGGAGATGGGCAAGGGCACCGGCCTGGGCCTCAGCGTCTCGCGCGGCATCGCCGAGGCCCACGGCGGAAGCCTGGCCTACGAGCCCGACGGCTCCCACTCGCGCTTCGTGCTGACCTTGAAGCGCTGGAAGCCTCCCACCGCTATGGCGTGAGCGGAATCGGATTCGGGATCGGCGGCGGCTCCACCGGCGACCGCGAGGGATCCACCGGCGCCTCCGGCACCATCACCGGCGCCGTGGTCGGCGGCTGCGCGGTGGGGGTTGCGGGGCGGCTGGTGGAAGGCGGCGGCGCGGCGGGTGCGGTCGACGGCGTGTTGGTGGTGGGAGCGGTCGACGGCGTGTTGGCGGTCGGCGCAGTGGTGGTGGGGGGCGTGGCCGCTGGCGCGGTCGAGCGCGTGGCGGGAGCGGGCGTGGGCGCTGGCGCGGTCGAGCGCGTGGTGGCGGGAGCGGGCGTGGGC
>JBKPRZ010000745.1:0-11122 GCA_046734815.1 Myxococcota bacterium
GCCGACGCCTGCCCCGCGGCCTGCCCGGACCCCGACGCCAACCCCGGGGCCGCGTGCGTGGGCGCCGCTTGCGTCCGCCGCCGGTCGCGCCTTTCCGCCGCCGGGGCGCGTGCCCGTTCCTCCTCCGGATGCGGCTGCTCCTCGCGCCGTCGTTCCAGTCGCGGGCTCGGGCGCGGGCGATGCCGCCGCGCCGGAGGCACGACCGCGTTTCTGGTTGCCGCTGTCGCGTCCGGTCCTACCTGATCCTACGAAGCCGCCAGCCTCCTCCTCCCCGAACCGGCCCTGAGGCTCGCCGCCGACCGAGCGGCGTCGATGCTCGATCGAGCACTTCGCCGCCGTCGCGTGCGCGCGCGCACGGCACGTGTGTTCCGATTCTCACGACGGGCGAGGTGTGGCCGCGCGGATCGGCGCTCGATTAGAAGTAGACAACTACATCGCAATGGCCTCAAAACAAAAGAGGACCTACTAACTTGTGCGAGGAGAGCGTGCATGAGGATTAATCGGTTTGCTTTTGTGGTCGCGGTGGCGGTGGCCTCTGCGGCGGCAGGTATGGCTTGTGACGACGACACCCCGCCGCCCAAGAAGGACGCCGGTCCCAAGGACGGCGGCACCGGTGGCGCCACGGACGCCAACAAGGACACCGGGGGCACCGGCGGCGCCGGCGGCAGCACCGACGCGGCCGCGGACAAGACGCCCGACACGATGGCTCCCACGCCCGACGGCGGCGCCGATCGCACGCCCGATACGATGGCTCCCACGACCGACGCGCCCGTCGACGCTCCCCCGGACGCCGCTCCCGACGCTGCGCCGGACGCGGGCCCTGATGCGGCTCCCGACGCCGCTCCGGACGCGGCGCCCGTGGACGCTCCCGCCGTGGTCATCACGGATATGTGCGAGATGACGGTCGACTGCCCCGGCGTGTTCGATGTGACCGCGACCTGCAACGAGAACGACCCGGACACCACGACCTGCACGCAGCAGGCGACCTCCGCGATGGACGTCGAGCCGGCCACCAAGAACATCTGTTTCACCAACGGCGTCAAGATGGCCTCCAGCGAGGTCACCGACAGCAACGACATCGTCACCCAGACGTTGACGGTGACCAAGAACGGAGGCGGCGCCTGCTACACCGTCGCCGTCACCTATCAACCCGATCCGCTGCCGAACAAGCTTGTCTTCAAGTCTCCCGCCGGCGTGGTGCTGGGCGAAGCTGAGGTCGGTGCGACGACCATCTTCACCTGCGCCGCCAACCACAAGGTCTACGACCTCACCAACGCGGACTGCGCCGGCCTGGTGGGCGACCCGGGCAACTGCACCGACGGTACCTGCGCGATCCCGTGACCGATCCGGTTACCTGAGCCGCGGCCCCGGGCCGCTCCGGCGGGCTGACCCGTCCCTCCCAGGAGGTGATTGGTCAGCCCGCTTTTTCATTGCCCCAGGGCCGTCCGAAGGCCCGCATCGGCCGCCCGACCGCCCTCGCATACGATGCGTGACCTGACGCGACCCGCTCTCGCTCTCCGTCATCAAGTCCTACCCTCCCTGGCGCGCCCGCGGGTGAAGACCCACGTTCGACCGGGAGGGACAATGGCTCAGCAATCGGGACGCTCACGGGGAACAGGACGAAAGCAGCCAGCCCGCGCCGATCGGAAGCAACGGTCCGGACCTCCCGAGCAGGACCGGGACATCCAGACCGAGATCGAGGACGAGATGGACGCATCGGGCCGCAGCTCGGTGATGCCGCGCGAGGGCCTGGTGGGCGCCCACGAGGAGCGTCGGTCGCGCGCCGCCGACGTGCCCGACCCCGACGACCGTCTGAAGGAGCCCACCGGCCGCGGCGCCGACGTGGCCCCCACCCGCAAGGCCGAGCGACGCGAAGCCACCCGCCACCGCCTGGAATCCCAGATCGGCCACGTGCCCGCGGGCGAGCGGCAACTGGTGCGCCAGCGCCACAGCCGCTACGAGAGCCGGGAGGCGCTGGACGGCATAGCCGCCGAGGCCGACCAGGCCATCGCCGCCCGTCACCTCACCGCCGAGGGGCTCCCGACCCCGCTATCGACCCGCGCCCTGAGCTGGCTGAACAGCCACCGGTCCCAGGTGGCCATCGGCGTAGGCGGCTTCGTCTTCGCATTCGGCTGCCTGGGCGCCGTCAACCTGCTGCGTCGAACCCGCTGATCGCAACGCTTACCGCCGCACTCCGTATCGACGGCGGCGAACGGGTGTCCCCTGGACGGAGCGCCCGCTTCGATCTAATGAAGACCTCAGTCGTCAGCGGCTGTGGGCCGGCTGTGGGGAGGTTTCGACCACCAACCGCCGTGGGCGACAGGAGGCTCTGCGTCCATGCGATCACACGGCATCGTCCTGCTGCTCATCGGCTGCTCCGTCCTGGCCTGCGGCAAGAAATCGAGCGCGCCCGGCCCGTCCCCCTCCCAGCAGAAGGTCCTCGCCCGCGTCGGCGACGGCGTCGTGACCGCCGAGGACCTCGAGCAAGCCGCCTCGGCGCTCTCGCCCGTCGACCGCGACATGATGGCGCTGACCCCCGAGCAGAAGAAGAAGAAGCTGATGGACAACCTGGTCCACGACCAGGCCGGGATCCAGGAAGCCCGCCGCCGCGGCCTGGACCAGGACCCCCAGGTCATCCGCGCTCTGAACCGCCAGCTGCTCAGCCGCCTGCTGACCGACGAGGTCTACAGCAAGGTCAAGCCGGAAGACGTGCCCGAGGACCAGGTGCAGGCCTACTACAAGGAGCACATGGGCGACTTCCAGAACGAGGAAGAGGTGCGCGTCTCGGCCATCTTCATGCGTGACGAGGCCACCGCCAAGAAGGTCGCCCAGCTGGCCAAGGCCGCCCGCAAGTCCGATTTCTCGGAGGACCGCAAGGGCTTCCGCGACCTGGCACGGACTTACCGGGAACCGGGGATCAACAGCGGTAATGGCATCCGCGACCACAGCGGCGACCTGCCGTTCTTCGACCGCAGGTCCACCCGCTATGCTCCCGAGATGATCGCCGCCGCCTTCACACTGAAGGAGGTCGGCGAGACAAGCGGTCCGATCAAGACGGAGAACGGCTTTTACGTGGTCAAGCTGGCCGAGCGCCGCCCCGCCGCCACGCGCTCGCTGGACGAGATGCGAACGCTGATTCGCCAGCGGCTGGTGCGCCAGGTGCGCGAGCAGCGGGTTGACGCCTTCCTGGCCGACCTGGTCAAGAAGACCAGCGTGAAGGTCGACGACAAGGCCCTCAGCGAGGTCACGTTGCCCAGCCGCCGCTGAGCCCGTTCCGGAAATCAGAACGAAAGCTGCCGGAGCGCCGCGGAATCAGAAGGACAGCCGCCGCCGGCCCGCTGCTCGGATCAGAAGGACAACTTCCAGCCGGCCCACGCCGATCCCGGCGCCACGACAATGGCCAGTTGCTGCGCGTCCGCCCGTCCGGCGCGCTCGGGGTGACCGTCCGGGGCGAACACCCACAGCGAGATCGCCGCCGTCGCCAGCACCCCGGCGGCGACCAGACCCCCGATCATGACCGTCTGGGCGTTGCGGTACTGCGCCCGCAAATCGAAGCAGTCGCGCATGGCCATCTTGCCGTCGATGTCGACCACCGTGCTTCCTCGTTCCAGGCACCGCTGCCGCCGCGACGGATCCAGCTTCTGCCGGAACTCGTTCACCTTGTGCTCGTGGACGTAATAGCCGTACCCGGCCACCGCCGCGGCCCCGGCCGCCGCCGTGAATGTGCCCAGCCGCAGCCACCACCAGGCGCCGTGACGACGCGGCTCCGGCTCGGCGACCGCCCCCACGCCCAGCCCCGGCTCGCCGTAGGCAGGCGGTGCTGACGTCGCTGGCGGAGCCGGGCCGGCAGCCTGCCCGCCCGACAGAGGCCTCAACCGGAGCACCACCGTGTGCAGCGTCTTCGGCGCGATTGTCAGGCTGCGGGTCTGGCTCTCGTGTGCGGGCGCCCGCACCTCGACGTCAGCGGGCCCGGCATTGACCGCCACCGGCGAAGACAGCGGCAACGTCCCCGCCGGCGATCCATTGACCAGCACCTCCGCCCCCTCCGGCTCGCCCTTGACCTCGACCGTGCCGATCTTCTCCTTGCCCAGCTTCAACCGCTCGACGATCTTGTCGACGTTCTTGGCAATGAAGGGGTGATTGGGCGTCTTCAGCCCCTCGGTCAGGTGCCGATCCGCATCCGCCCAGCGCCCCAGCGCCGACTCGACCATCCCCAGGTGCACGACGGTGCGCGGCCCGGGATCGACCTGGTAGGCCCTCACCAGCAGCGGCAGCGCACTCTGATCGTCCCCCATGTTCCGCAGCCGATTCGCCTCGACGATCAGCGCATCCACCTGCTGTTCCCGCCCGGGAGCCGCCCACGCCGGCACAGCCGCCCGCAGAGCAAGGCACACGAGCACCCATTTGATCGACCGGCGTGGGAACATTCGTCGACGGCCGGCCACGTTACCAGCGCGGCCAATCAATTTCAAAGCCCCGAGTCGAAAAGACCCGGGTGATCGTATTGGCCATCTCCTAACCTGCCTCTGGAAGGTCGAGGCTTCTGCGTCCATAGAGAAAAGGCCGCGCGGATGTGGTCCGCGCGGCCTTTTCGACTGAGATTCAGCTCGTTAGGAGAGCTCGAGCGGAGAGCTACTGAACCTGGCCGGAGTAGGTGTAGACGATCGCGTTTTCGAGGATCTTCTGCGCGTCAGTGCCCAGATCCTCGATGATGTTCTCGCGGACGAAGAGACCGCAGCGGCGGGCCGGAGCGGTGCTGACGTTGCGGTTGTTGCCGACTCGAGCGAGTTCCACGTTGGCTTCGTAGCAGAAGGCCGCCGCATCGGTGCGGCTGTTGTTCGCGCCCACGATGACCTGGGCGGTCCGGTCCGGACGGCCGATTGTGATCTGCTCGTTGTTGACCTGGTTGCGGGTGATTTCGATGCGCCCGCGACCACCGACGCCCTTGGCGATGGGATGAGTCTCATCGACGATGACCAACTCGCGGGCATTCAGAACGCGTGCGTCCTGATTTCCGTCGTCGGTCATCTCGTACTCGGGGTAGGCGTCGTCGGCCATGACCAGGGTTGGAATCCGCGCGGTGAAGTACGGATTGTCGATCTGGTTGCCGTTGGCGGTCGACGAGATGATGACCAGACCAGCGAACCCACGGTCGACGACGTCTCGGAAGTCCACGTCGTCCTGAGCGAGGGTCACGAAGAAGTCCAGGTCATCCTCGAGGAGGAGCTGCAACTCTTCGTCGCCGGCGGCCAGGTTCTGGTCATTGCCGACGACCACCACGACCTCCTTCATCCCAACCGGAGGGCCGGGAGGGGGAGCGGGCGGGCCAGGCGGGGGCTGCGCGGGTGGCGGCGGCGGCTGAGCCGGAGGAGGAGGAGGAGGAGGCTGGGCCGGAGGAGGTGGCTGAGCCGGAGGGGGAGCCGGGGGGTCACGGCCGGCGGCGGGTAGCTGGGGGGAGCAGGAGGAACGATCGCCGGAGGAGGAGCCGACGGCGGAGTCGTCGCGGTGGGGTTCCGGGGACCGTTATTCCCGCCGTCCAGGTTGCCCTGGCAGGCCGTGGTGAATAGCCCTGCGGTGAGCAGGACTACGGCTCCCGCCCCGAGGAGCGGAAACCGAGGTTTCGAACTTTGATTACGAGGGGCCGGGAGGAGTGTGTTTGCCACAGTACCCTTTCAGTGGCTTGAGGTGCGCGCAGCCGCTCCTTTTACTTGCTTGATACGACTCGTCATTGTCGCACCCAGGGGTACTCGGGAATAGCTTCGGGGATTCCTCCAGGCGCCAAGCGGGGTTGGCCCCCCTGTTCGGCCAGATATATCAGAAAGCTTCGCGAGTTAGCCGGGTCCGGAGCGCCGCAAGCGCGACTGCTGTAACGGCACATTTGCGAGGCGGCGCGTCATCCCGGCGCGCGGCCGGCACGGCCGTCGTCATCTAATGGGAGGTCGAGGGAGGCCGCCCAGCCCGCCCCTATCTCTCCTGCTGGTAGGCCTCGCCCTCCGGGAGCTGCAGCTGGTTGCGGGGGAGGCCGGTCCACCAGCCGACCTCGATGCCCAGGAGGATCGAGACGCCCGCGGCGCTGGTGCCGGGGAGGAAGCGGGACTGGAGGGTGGGGGTCAGAGAGAAGCCGCCGCTGCGGCGGGCGTGGAAGGGGTAAAAGGCGTAGCTCACGGCCAGGACGTATTCGGCGCCCACGGTGCCCTGCAGGGGCTCGTCCTTCTCGCGGTCGTCGGTCAGCTGCAGGACGCCCAGGCCGACGGCGGCGTGGGCGGCCAGGTTGGTGGCCAGCTCGAAGTGGGTCTCGAGGCCCAGGCCGAAGGCGCCGGCGTGCTGGGCGTCCGAATTGCTGTTGCCCACCGACAGCTGCAGGCCCAGCCCCAGGCGGCGGGTGAGCAGCTGCCCCAGCCGCAGGTTGAAGGCCGAGCCGCGCCACGTCCCCAGGCTGTCGCCCTTCTTCCAGTTGTGGGCCGCGCCCGACAGCAAGCTCGCGCCGACGTAATAGCCTTGCCGCGCACGCGGCGATTCGAGTTGCTGCGCGCGGGCCGAGGAAGCGGCGCCCAGGAGCACGGCGGCTGCCGTGATCGTGCCCGCGGTGGCCAGGGAAGAACGCATCAGAACTCGCCCCGCACGCCGAGGATGGTGAGGATCGGCAGGCCCTGCTGCCGGCGCCAGTCGGTGAAGTCGAAGTTGTACTGCAGGCCTTCGGGGTTGGCGCGGTTGTAGATGTTCTGGATGTCGAGGTACACGCCGAGGATCCAGCCCTGGTAGATCCAGCGCTTGTCGACCCGCAGGTCCAGCTGGTGAAAGGGGGCGTTGCGGTCGGTGTTCACGCCGCCGTAGATGGGGTCGTAGCGGTCGGCGCTGGCGTTGTAGACCGAGCCGACCACCGGGGTGCGCGGGTTGCCGCTGACCAGGCGGAAGCGGCCGCCCACCTGCCAGTTGCGCGGCAGCAGGTAGCTGGCCACCGCGGTCAAGATGTGGGTCTGGTCGAAGTCGAACAGCCGCTCGTCGGTCTTGCCCGAATCGGTGCGCAGCGCCCGCGACAGGGTGTAGGCCACCCAGCCGGTGAAGTTGTGCGCGAAATCGTGGCGGGCCATCAGCTCGAGGCCATAGACGCGGCCCTTGCCGCGGTTGTCGTAGATCAGCGGCATCGCCTTGCCGCCGCGGTCGACCACGTCGTCGGTCTTGCTGATCAGGCGGCGCAGGTCCTTGTAAAAGCCGGTCAGGTCGAAGGTCAGCTGCGGCAGCGGCTTGAGCTCGACGCCCACCGAATAGTGACGGGCGCGCTCGGCCTTGAGGTCGGGGTTGCCGAAGATCTTGTCGTTTTCGCCCTGGGTGACGTCGGGTTCCTGCACGAACAGGCCGGCGCCGGCCTTGGCGACGAAGCCGGGCACCACCTCCCAGCGCCCGGTCAGGCGCGGCTGCAGGATGTCCTGCCCGGTCATGTCCAGGTGGTCGTAGCGCAAGCCCGGCAGCAGCAGCAGGCCGGGCAGCGGGTGCCAGTCCAGCTCGACGAAGCCGGCCGGACGCCACAGGGTCTGTAGCCCCTGGCTGCGGCGCAAGCTGCTGAGGTCCAGGCTCATCGGCGGCGGCTGGCCTTCCTTGGGCGGCAGCGGCAGCTGCACCAGGAAGTCGGCGCGCGTGAACAGGAAGTCCAGGCCGTAGGACACCGCCAAGGTCCGGGTCAGCTCGTGGCGGACGGTGTCGCGGATCTGGCTGTTGTACAGCTTCACGTCCAGACCCAGCTGTCCGAACTTCGCCTTCAGCCAGTCGTGGCCTTGCGAGATGCGCAGGCTGTTCTCGAAGCGCGGGCCGGGGACGTATCGGTAGGTCAGCAGCGACCGGTAGAAGGTGGTCGAGCTGGACAGCGCGTTGCCCGACAGCATCGGGTCGGCCATGGCCGGGTTCTTGAACAGCAGCCGCAGCCGGTCGTCCGAGCCGAAGACGAAGGCGCGCAGGTCGTGGGCGGGGGCGGGGCGGTAGTTGCCCAGCAGCTGGAAATCGTAATAGCGGGGGGCGGTGACCAGGTTGACGTCGACGTCGTCGGGGACGGCGGCGTTCAGGATGTAATCGATGTAGCTGCGCCGGCCGGCCACCGCGATGGCCGCCTTGGGTCCCAGCGGCGCCTCCAGGTAGATGCCCGAGTCCAGCAGGCTGACGTCGGCGTAGCCGCCCAGCTTGCGCGGCTCGAGCTTCTTGACCTGCACGTCGATGATGCCGCCGGTGGCCCGCCCGTACATGGGCGAGAAGTTGCCCGGGTAGAACTCGATGTTCTGCAACATGCCGGCCGGGATCACGCTGCGCAGGCCGCCGAAGTGATAGATGAGGGGGACCTCGGCGCCGTCGACGTACACCTTGCTGTCCTCGGGCGCCGAGCCGCGCACCACCAGCTGGCCGGGGACCGCCATGCGGGCCACGCCGGCGAAGTTCTGCACCACCGCGATGGGATCGCCCATGGCGCCGGGGACCTTCTCGATCTCCTTGGCGGTCAGGACGGTGCGGTTGACCTCCTTGCGCGGGCGGGTGGCGGTGACGGTGACGTCGAAGGGGTTGTACGAGCCGCGCTCGACGTAATAGGTGACGTCCAGCGCCTCGGCGGTGCCGATGGTCTCGGTGGTGCGGAAGGGGTAATAGCCGGGCGCCTCGATCAGCACCTTCCATTCGCCGGGGGCGAGATCGAAGAACTGGAAGCGGCCGCCGGCGTCCGCGGTGGCCTCGAACCCCAGCGGTTTGCCGTCGACTTCTTCCGGTACCCTCGAACGGTCCCGGGCCCCCCGCGATGGGACTGCGGCGGCGGAGCCGCCTTCGTCCCGACGCGCATCGCGGAACACAGTCACCAGCACGCCGGCCATGGGCAGGCGGGTGCCGCGCTCGCGCAGCAGGCCCTGGAAGTTGACCACCGGGGCGCGCGCGGGTGCAGCCGGCGGCGCCGGGCCGGCGGTTGTGGTGGCGGCGGCGGGGGCCGGGGGCGGCGGTGCTTTGGGCGTCAGTTTGAACTTGTAGCGGTAGGTGATCTGCACGGCGATTGGCTTGCCGTCGGCCTCGGCCGGCTCGAACTCGAAGCCCTGGGCGGCCACCAGCGCCGCCTCGTCGAAGCCCAGGCCCGGCGGGTTGGCCGGCTCGGCCACGCCCACCTCGGTGACCTTGCCATGCTCGTCGATCGACAGCAGCAGCACCACCTCGGCCTCGATGTTCTTGTCGGCGGCTTCCCTGGGGTAGTCGGCCTGCACGAACTTGGTCTGCTTGGGGACCTTGCTCAGCTTGCTGGCGTCGATCTGCCCGGGCTGGGCCGGCGCGGGCTCGACCGGGACCTTCAGACCTTCGTTGGTCTGCGCGCGCGCGGCGCTCGCCGACAGCAGCAACAGCAGGGCCGCCAGCCGGCGTCTGCCGCCCCGATCGTGCAGACGCGCCGGAAGACCCCGGGTCATGGCGCCTCTCCCAGGGTCACGCGGCCCTCGCGCCAGGCGATGCCGCCGCGGTTGTCGCGCAGCACGACGATGATCCGCGATTGCGCCCCCGGATAATCCTTGGTGCGGGCGGGGGTCCACTGGTTCTCCACCGCGGTGGCCAGCGGTATCTGGCCGGATATGAAGCTGGTCCGCTCGGCCTTGGTGTCGCCGCTCTCGACGAACCAGCTGAGCGCCAGGATCTCGTGCACGCGCGCGGGCTGCCGGTCGTTGTCCAGGCCTTCGTACTCCTCGGCGGCGCTCTCGGGCACCACCGCGCGGATGACGGTCTTCTCGTGACGGGGCAGGGTCATGGTGCCCTGCTCGTCGATCGGCTGCGGGTCGCCGTCCTTCGGCACCGCCAGCAGGCCCTCGATGTTCGGGTTGGCGTTGGCCTCCGCGGCGGGGCCCAGCCGCAGCCGCAGCTGGCGCACCGAGGTCTCGGTCTTGGTGGCCGAGCTGACGGTCAGCCGGATCTGCACCGGGAAGCCCCCCTCGCACACGGGGACGTCCTGCAGGCCGACGCCCGCGCACAGCTGGGTGAGGATCAGCGGATCGATGGCGTGGGTCAGCTGGGCGGTGGGCTGGTCGCCGAGATCGAAGCTCGGCAGCTGCACCCCCGCCTCGGCCAGCTGGGCCAGCTGCTGGTCGGAGATCTGGCAGGGGTGCCCCTGGTCGGAGGGGCCGGGCAGCGGGCACCAGCTCCACTCGTAGCTGAGCGGCGGATCATCGGGCGTGGAGTAGACCAGCGCCGACAGGGTGACGGTCTCGCCGGGGGCGGGCAGGGGCGGGTCGCTGCGGATGGCCAGCACGCGCATCGAGGTCAGCCGGTTGAACGGGTCGAACGGATCGTTGCAGCCGGATCCCGCCAGCAGCGACAGGACCAGCGGCAGACCGACGAGCGCGGCTGGAGCGAACGCACGGGACGAGGGGGATGATCGCGTCGGGTGGACGAACATGCGGGATCACTCCTGCTGCAGGCGGAAGCGGTAGGTGAAGCTCAGCGAATAAGGGATGGGGACGCCGTCGCGGGTGGCTGGCTCGTATTCCTCGGTCAGGGCGTGGGCCCGCGCCGCCTCGTTGAATTCGGGGTAGGGCGCCTCCTTGATCACCTTGACCGACTCGACCTTGCCGGCGGCGTCCAGGCGCACCATCACGGTCACGTCGGCCTCCAGCCCCTGCGCCTTCAAGGTCTCGGGGTAGGGCGGCGTGCTGGGGGTCTTGCGGCGGGGCTGGGTGTACACCACGCCGGCGGTGGGGATGTGCCGGGCTGCCTGGTTCGGGCTGGGTGCCGGCGGGGGCGCCTCCTTGGGGATCTCGGTGGGATCGACGGCTCGCTCGGCGGTCTGCCCGTCGCGGGTGTTGCCCACCGCGAACGACGGGCCCCCGCCGCCCTCGCTGGTCGACTCCAGGCTCAAGCCCACCACCCGCGGGGGCGGACCGCTCGGTTTCGGCGGCGGCGGCTCGGCCTTCGCCACCGGGGGCGGGCGGCTCGGCTTTCTGACCACCGGCTCGGGCTCGGGCGGCTTCTCCTCGGGCGGCGGAGGCGGAGGGGGCGGCGGGTGCTCGCGCACCTGGATGTCCACCTGCTGCCGGATCGGTTCGCGGCTGCGCATCTGGATGCCCGCCACCACGAACCCCAGCAGCACCACGCCCGCGTGCAGGGCGGTCGATCCCAGGAC
>JBKPRZ010000746.1:0-6002 GCA_046734815.1 Myxococcota bacterium
TGCAGCGATGACGATTGCGGGATCTGCGAGAGCTGCGTCGACCACACCTGCAAGAACCAGAACCTCGGCCAAGATCGCCGGAATGAGTGTGCCGGCCGCGGCTGCAGCGCAGGCCGATGTCGAGAGTGCCTTCCCGCTGATTTGCCAGAGGGTTTCACCGCCCGGGAGATCCTGCGCGCGGTAACGCCGAGCCCCGCGCGTTCGGGTGGCCGCTCGTCTGCGGCGGCCTCGCCAAGGCGACGTACGACCTCTTGCTGCTGGCGCAGTTCCGCCGGGTGCCCCCCCTGCGCGAGAGGTGATTCAGGGCGCCTCGAACACCAGCAGCGCCGCCGCCCGTCCCCAGCGCTTCGGCGTGGCCACCTAGCGAGCCCTCGAGTTGCGGCATGCTGTCCACGCGCAACCGCCTGACCGTACGACGCCCTGCCTGAGCCTCATCGGCAAGGTGGTAACAAGTGGCCATGAATCGCACCGCCTCATCAGCAGTGAGTTGAGGCTTCCCCCGATTCGCCCGTCCCAGAACCCGATCCCCCTCCAGCGGATTCGTCCGCAGTGCGCCCTGCTCCTTGCACCAGTTCAGGAACGTCTTCCCTTGATTCACCAGGTTCCGCTTGGAGGCAACCGACAGCGCTCGCGAGGGCTTTCCGAACCGGTAACCTTGAAGAGCCTCGACCAAGCCCTCCCTTGCGGCGTGAAGGGACCCGACCCGTGCACTCGATCGATCGGGGGCGGTTCCCCTTCTCGCCCAGGTGCACGCCGTACGCTTAGAGCGCCTCCCCAACCTCACAGAAGGCCAGCGATGGCACCTCTCACGTTGTCAGGGATCGCGGCGCCATCTTGAGTCTCCGGCAGAGGTCTGTCCAGGTCGTGTCAGCCGCCCGGACGACCTCACCAGTTGAGCGGCCGGAGCTCCGGGCCGATGACGTGGTCGGCGTCCTGCGCGGCGGACCCTTCGGAGTGGTGTGTGAAGGAAGCGCGGTACCAGACCACCAGGTTGCTGTCGCTGACATCCTGTTCATTCACGAACTTGTCGATGTCGATGGCCGTGTGGCAGTTGCTTCCTTCGGTGCAGTTCACCCCGTCATCGAGCTCGCCGTTCTGCCGCGACAGGATCCAGGCGGTTCCCTGGGAAAACCCGTCCGGCTCACCGTCGGTGGGGCCCGGCGTGAGCGAGATGGCCTCGTTTCCCTGGGTGTTGCGGACCTCGAGGTGGGTGGAGAGCGACTCGAGCCGGGTCTCCGTGCTCACGTCGTCGCAGTTGCCGCCGGCGCCGGCAACGCACACCGAGTTGTGGTCACCCTGCACGACATCGAAGTCGAAACGCCAGTAGGTGTGATGAAAATGCAGGTTGCAGACGCACGCGTTCTCGACGGCGCCGAAACCGAATCGCGGCTGGATCACGCCATCGTCCCGGAGCACCCACTTCATCACGTACCGATACCAGCCCGCGTTCGCCTCCGTCACCAGTTGCACCTCGTTGCCGTTGTCGAACATGGCGACGCCGCGAAAGTTGCCCCTGTCCATGCCGGACTCCACCACCGTCAGCGGTGGGGAGGTGGTCTGCCGGATCCCGGGAGCCACGTCTTCGCCGTCCGCCTGGAAGGCGCCCTCTTGCCATAGCCAGTCGCGGAAGGGGCCACAGCGGTCGGCTTCGTATCGCACGTTCAGCACCGGCACGTGGGCCCGGGAGAAGACCAGCTTCCCCCGGTGGCGCACCTGGCGCAGCTCGATGCCGGAGGCCCGGCGCCCGGACGAGGCGGACGGGCGGACCACGATGAAGCTCCACAGCTCCACGCCGTCGCGCTCGATCACGACGTTGAACGACCCGGCCGTGCCACGCCTGGTGGTGGACTGCCGGGCGTTCGGGGGCCCGCACACCTGTTCGGCCGCCGGCGCCGGGGCGGCGCCAGGTCCCGACGCCTTCGCCAGGCGCCGATGGATCATGTCCACGGCGAAGATCTGGTTGGGGGCGATCTTTTTCGAGAGCGCTCCAGCCTTGCCCACCAGCCCCACATTGACGATCCGAGGGGTCTGCCCCACCGGCAGGTCCGCGTTGCCGAGGGGGGGCATGGGCGGGTAGGCCGTGACGGCGCCGGCCCGCAAGGCGGGGCCGATGCCGGGATCAGCGGCGACAATATTTGCAGCGTCGTTGAACTCGTCCTCGCTCGGCTCGGGCTGGATCGAGGTGGGCGTGATCTGGACCGCGCCGCCATCCAGGCGACCGCTGGCCAGCAGAGCCCGGTTGTGTGTGTAATCGAAGAAGGTGGCCACATACCGGTCGGGCGGCCGGTCATCACCTGCGGGCTGGTCGTCCCCGACCAGGTCGAACGAGAGCAGAGCCTGACGGGTGTCGCGCAAGGCGAGCTGGACCTCCGGATCGGTCGTCAGGCGCGCTCTTGCCGCATCGACCATCTCCTGGGTCGGACCCCAGGGGCGCACATGGAACCGATGGGCCGCCGGGGCCGCCTGGGCGGGTGGCAGCGCCAGGTCGCCGCGAATCGGGAATGCCGCGAGGGCCACCAGGAAGACGACCTTGTTCATTTGGTTGCTCCATCTCCAAAGAGGACTCCACCCGTCCGCATCGAGCGCCACAGACCCACGGAGGTGTGAACGACACGCGCCTGCACCAGTACATGGAGCTTCGACCGGGACACGGCATCCAGGAATGGCGGCACGCGGCGACCGCGGTCACAAGCGACGGGCCATTTACTTCCCCGCGCCACCCGCCAGGGTCACGCCGGTGACCATCACCATGTTCGGTCCAGTCCGCGCTGGACGTCGTGGGCGCGCGGAATCGCGTCCCGGACACCCCGGAATTCGATCCGGGCGCGCGGGCCATGGGCGGCAGGGGCTTCCCAGCGGCGAGCGACGTGTGTAATGTTTACCAGATGGTAAATCTTTGGTTCGGCCCCGCTTCCACCAGCGTCGGAGAATTCCTGTGACGAGTGAATTGAATATGGTTCAGTCCAGCGTTCCAGATGGTCGGTCCTCGCGTTGGGGACTGTTGCTGGTCGCGGTGGTGCTGATGGGAGGGTGCGCGGCCAACGACGACGGCGTCGGGCCGAAACCGGGCCCCGCGAGTGGCAATCCGCCGGCTTCGGCCAGCCCTGACGCCAGCACCAGCCCACCCCCACCCGCGGCCCCGCCACCGGCGCGCGACGCCGCTCCACCCCCACCCGCGCCGCCTGCCGATGGGGGCAGCGCGGGTACCTGCGGCCGGGCCGCCGGCGCTTGCGTGAACAGCGGCGATTGCAGCAAGAGCCGCATGGACATGCAGACCAAGGTCGCCGAGTGCGGCCGGCGCTGCCTGGGGGCGGGCGCCTGCACGGCCACCTGCATGAAGGATGACCTGGGGATCACCGCCGCCTGCGCGGACTGCTGGGGTGCGGTCGTCCAGTGCGGAAGGGACAAGTGCCTGTCTCCATGCATAGCCGGAACCGACTCGCCCGATTGCCGGGCGTGCACCTCGACCGCCGGCTGTGATGCCACGTTCGCCACCTGTTCGGGACTCTAGGAGGAGGAATCAGATGAGACACCTTGCACTCTCGTTGCTCATCGTCGCCGCGGCCGGATGCGGAAGCGAGGCTGCCGGACCAGCCGCCAGCACCCAGGCTGACGGCAAGCCCGCGCCCCGCGAGGGCTACCGCCGGTTCGAAGCCAAGGCGACACCGGTGGCGCCCGGCCAGTCGCTCATGAAAGTGGAGTGGGTGGCCGAGGCGGTGGACCGCGACCTCGACGTGCTGGACATCCTGGGCTGGCAGACGGCCTCGGGCCACCACGCCGTGTTGTACGCGACCGTGAACGAGCAGAAGGTGGGCACGGTTCGCGACTGGGACAACGAGGACCAGCTGACCGCTCGATTCATCGGTGGCAGCGGGGGTGAGGCGGCCGCGCAGATCAAGCTGCCTCCGGGCGTGGTGACCCGCATCCCCAAGGGCTACGCCCTGATCCTGCAGCTGCACTACATGAACACCTCCAGCAAGGAGGTCATGGCCCAATCCCTGGTCGACGTGAAGCTGGCGGACGCCTCGCCCAGCCACCGGGTGGCCAGCTTCTTCACCAGCACCAGCGTGAACTACGAGCTGCCGCCGGAACGCCAGACCTCGCTGGACGTCGACTGCAAGCTCGAGGCCGACCTGCCCCTGCTGATGTACGCCAACCACCAGCACAACATGGGCGTCAGCGCGGTGACAGAGCAGATCCTGCCCGACGGCACGAGGGTCGACATCAAGCGCGATGAGCGCTGGCAATACGAGTGGGCCTTCAATCCGAACTTCAGCTACCGCCCGGTCGATTCCCCCCTGGTCCTCCAGGCCGGCACCACCCTGCACACCCACTGCGAGTGGTTGAACACCGGCCCCACCCCCATGAAGTTCCCCGACGAGATGTGCGTGTTCCTGGGCTTCTTCCTGGGCGAGCGGGACATCAACTGCGTCGACGGCAACGCGATCTAGTGAAGGCCACGGCGCTGTTCCTGCTGGGGGTGGTCGGGACGTCGGCCTGTGCCGACCCGCCCGCCCCCTGCGTGCCGTTCGACTATTCGAAGTACCAGGCCCGGTCCCAGCCGTCGTTCCGGCGGGACATCCAGCCGACCCTGGCGATCTCCTGCGCCCTCAGCACCACCTGCCACGGGACCGAGCGCGGAGCCGCCCCTCAGAATCGACCGCTGCTCGGCCCGAACCGGAGCGTGACCCCCGACGATGCCATGCTGGGCGCCATCCTGACCGACCTGCTCCGTCCTTCCGAGAAGGTCCCCGCCCTGCCCCGGGTCAGCCCCGGCCGCCCGCAGGACAGCTTCCTCCTCCACAAGCTCGACGGCACCCACACCTGCGCCGTTCCCGGCTGCCCGGCCGGCGGCTGCGGCGCCCGCATGCCGCTGCTGGGAGACCCGCTGCCGCGCGAACAGATCGATCAGATCCGGGACTGGATACTGCAGGGCGCCCAGAACAACTGAGGGACCTGACTCACTTGGCGCAAGACGCCGTGTAACGAAACAGCGGGTCGTGGATCCTGGGTCTGGTGACCGGACCCGCGATGACCGCCGAGGAGATCGATGGCCTGGTAGCCAGGGCCGCCAAGGGGGACCGGGGGGCGTTCCGGGCGCTGGTCCTGGAGCTGGAGACGGATCTGCGGTTCCACCTGGCCGCGCTGGAGGTCAGCGAGGGGCTGGCGGATGAGATCTTGCAGGCGACCTTCGTCTCGGCGTACCAGCACCTGGGCCAGTACCGCGGGGAGGGCTCGTTCCGCGGGTGGCTCAAGGTCATAGCCCGCAACCATCTGCTGCGGGCGCTGCGCGACCAGCAGCGCTTTGCCGCGGTCAACGCCGACACCCTCGAGGCGGCGCTGGTGGGCACGGGGCTGGAGGACCTCGAGCGTCTCGAGGAGCTGGAGCAGCAGAGCCGGCGGCTGCGGGCCTGCATCGAGCGGCTTCCCGAGGGGCTGCGAAAGCTGGTGGAGGGGCGGTACCTGGAGGGGCTGCCCTCGCGGCGGCTGGCCGAGCGGTTCTCGCGCACGGAGATCTGGGTGCGGGTGACCTTGTGCCGGGTGCGACAGTCGCTGCGGCGATGCATGGAGGCGGCGCCGGGATGACGATGAAGCGGTCGCGGCTGTTCTTCCTGATCGAGGGGTACCTCGAGGGCGCTCTGAGCGCCGGGGAGCGCGCGGAGCTGGCCGCGGCGGTGGCGGCTGATCCGGACCTGCGCGAGCGGTTCGTCGCGCAGGTGCGGCTGGCGCGGCAGCTGCGGGCGGCGCTGCGCCCGCGCGCGGCGGAGAGCACCTGGGACAAGATTGCCCGCCTGACCACCGCGGAGGACACGGCCCGGCGGCAGCGCATCGCGGACCGCGTGGACAGCGCCCTCGATCAGAAGGCCGCGCCTCCTCGAACCGCACGGGCCCTGTGGGTGGGTGGCGGCCTGCTGGCGGCAGCGGCGATCCTGTTCCTCGTGGTGCGACCCGATCGCGATCGCGATCGGGCCGAGCCGTCCACCCCCGGCCCTTCCGCGGGG
>JBKPRZ010000747.1:0-9097 GCA_046734815.1 Myxococcota bacterium
GCGGCAACCCCGGACCGAAGGCCGACGGCGGCACGCGCGCGCCCGACACCGGCGGCGGCGCCACCGATGCTACGGGCGCAGCGCCTGGCGCTTGCAGCCCGCAGCCCACGCTGACCCTGGCCGTCCACATCGTGATGGACGCCAGCTGGCCTGCCAGCACGGCCGCCACCGCGGGGACCGACAAGATCCACATCTGGAACCTCACCAAGCTGAACGTCAACGGCAACGAGGTCAGCGGCAACGAGACCCGTTCCTGCGGCACGGTGCTGCCGCCCTTCTCGCTCAGCGGCGCCGCGCAGGTGGCTACCGGCGGGCAGAAGGTGCAGGTGGAGATCCCGTTCGCGGTGTGGGACGCGCCCAGCATCCCGCGCTTGCACAGCCAGGGCCGCCTGGCGGCCTGGAGCCCGGGCAGCGCCTTCACCATCGACGGCACCGCGGCCCTCATCGGAATGAACCTGGCCGACCCCATGGCCGCCTGGCCGGCCTCCTACACCGGGCTCATGCCCGTCGATGCCGACGGCGATGGCAAGCCCGGCTTCACCGCCGTGCCCAAGACCGGCGGCGGCTTCGTCGCGCCCTCCACCGGCCTGGGCCTGTTCGGCTCGGCGCCGGCCGCGGACCAGATCTACCTGGCTTCGCGCACGGTCATCAGCCTGGAAGGGAAGCTCACCTCCTGCACCGAGGTGTCCGGCACCGCCAAGGTGCCGTTCTTCGACAGCCACGTGGTCGGCTGCCACGTCAAGGGCGGCGCCGACTGCAACGCCAACCAGATCGACTTCGTCGACCAGTCGCGCACCGTCTACAAGGTCGGCGCCGCCACCTTCACCGCCAAGGTCATCCCCGACAACGCCAGCTGCGCGGACGTCCGCTCCGCCCTGCCCTGATCCACTCCCGGTCACAGCAAAGGAAAGAAGAAGCACCCCATGGCCAACCCCGTACGCGGCGGCAGCTTCCTGGTGGAGGACTGCACCCCCGAAGAGGTCTTCACCCCCGAAGACCGCAGTGGCGAGCAACGCCTGATCGGCGATACCTGCGCCCAGTGGATGGAGAAGGACGTCCTGCCCCGGCTGCCCAAGGTGCTGGCGCTGGACTACGAGACCATCCGGGGGCTGCTGCGCCAGGCGGGTGAGCTCGGCCTGCTGGGGATCGAGATCCCCACCGCGTACGGGGGGCTGGGGCTGGACAAGGTGTCGGCCATCGCCGCCGGCGAGCAGGTGGCCCGCGACGCCAGCATGTGCACCACGTACATGGCCCACACCGGCATCGGCACCTTGCCGCTGATCTACTTCGGCACCGAGGCGCAGAAGCGCAAGTACCTGCCACGGCTGGCCAGCGGCGAGTGGGTGGCCTCCTACTCGCTGTCCGAGTCGGCCTCGGCCTCGGACGCCCTGAACGCCAAGGCCAAGGCGGTGCTGTCGCCCGACGGGCAGAGCTGGATCCTCAATGGCGAGAAGATGTGGCTGACCAACTCGGGCTTCGCCGACCTCTACATCACCTTCGCCAAGGTGGACGGCAAGGACTTCACCGCCTTCATCATCGAAAAGGGCGCGCCCGGGGTGAGCCTGGGGCCCGAGGAGAAGAAGCTGGGCATCAAGGGCTCGTCCACCCGGCCGCTGATCCTGGCCGACGCGGTGGTGCCGCGGGACAACCTGCTGGGGGAGATCGGCAAGGGCCACAAGATCGCCTTCGGCGTTCTGAACATCGGCCGCTTCAAGCTGGGCGCCGCGGTGACCGGCGGGGCCAAGCTGATCATCGCCGAGGCGGTGGAATACGCCCGCAACCGCACCGCCTTCGGCAAGCCGATCACCGACTTCGGCCTCATCCGCCACAAGATCGGGGAGATGGCCATCCTGGCCTACGTGGGCGAGTCCCTGGTCTACCGCATCGCCGGCAGCGTCGACCGCGCCCTGGAGGGTCTGGACCCGCTGGACACCGCCGGCCAGCTGAAGCGGATGGAGGAATTCGACATCGAGAGCTCCATCGCCAAGGTGTGGTGCTCGGAGGTGCTGGACTACGTCGTCGACGAGACGGTGCAGATCTTCGGCGGGGCCGGCTTCGTCGAGGACTACCCGGCCGAACGCTACTGGCGTGACGCCCGCATCAACCGGATCTACGAGGGCACCAACGAGATCAACCGCCTGCTGGTGCCGGGCCGCCTGCTCCGCCGCGCGCTGAAGCAGGAGCTGCCGGTGTTCGAGAAGGCGATGGCCCTGGCCGCCGAGCTGGCCGCGCCGGCGCCCCGGCGCGAGCCGCCGACCGGCTTTCTGGCGGCCGAGACGGAGATGGTGGCGGGCGCAAAAAAGGTGGCCCTGCTTTGCGTCGGCCTGGCCGCCCAGAAGTTCGGCGAGGCCCTGACCCACGAGCAGGAGATCCTGGGGCACTTCGCCGACGCGGCCATGGAGACCTACGCCCTGGAGAGCGCGGTCCTGCGCGCGCGCAAAACCGCGGCCGCCCGCGGCGAAGACGGGGTCCCCACGGCCGTCTGCGGTCGTGGGGTGGATCATCAGACCCGGCTGGCCGAGGCCGCGGTTCGCTGCTTCGCCCAGGACGCCCTGGACCGGATCGAGGTCTCGGCCCGCCGCCTGCTGGCCGCGGTGGCCGAGGGGGACACGCTGCGCAGCTACCTGGGGGCGGTGGCCCGCTTCCTCCGCCGCGACCCCGCCAACACGGTGGCCCTGCGCCGCCAGGTGGCCAGCGCCGCCATCGAAGCCCGCCGCTACCCGTTCGCCTCCTAGACCGACCGCGCCCCGCCCCGCCCCGCCCCCTCGGGAACCTTCCCCCCGAGGGGGCGTGTAACCCGGCAGGCTGGCGTCCAGGGAAAGGACTACCCACATGGCGCGGATCGGGCGTTCGTTGGTGCGGGGGGCGGCGCTGTTCATGCCGCTCCTCATCTCGGCTCCGGAAGTGTTCGCCCAGAGCGGGCAGAACGGAGCCATCCTCGGGCACGTGTTCGACCAGAGCGGCATGCCGCTCAAGGGCATCAAGCTGCAGGCCACCTCGCCCACCCAGATCGGCGGGGCCAAGGCGGTCTACAGCGACGAGGAGGGCGGCTTCCGCTTTTTGGGCCTGCAGCCCGGCGCCTTCGAGGTGCGGGCCAGCGCGCCCAAGATGAAGACGGTGGTGCTGAAGGACGTGGCCGTCGGCATCAGCGCGCCGTCCGAGGTGAACGTGGTGATGGAGGTCGAGACCGCCGCCGAGGAGATCCAGGTGGTCGAGCGCGCGCCGCTGGTGGTCACCAGCAAGGCCAACGTGCGCGAGGTGTTCGACCTGGACATGGTCGAGAGCCTGCCCCACGGCAGCCGCGACAACATCCACTCGCAGATGATCAACGACGTCGCCGGCGGCATCAACGGCCGCATCCGCGGCGGCGCCGCCAACCAGACCATCTACACCCAGGACGGCTTCGACATCCGCGGCCAGGTGCCCACCCTCAAGTCCTCGGCGGCCTACGAAGTGAACACCGGCGGCTACGGCGTCGACAACCCCATGGCCTCCGGCGGGTCGATCAACATGGTGACCAAGTCGGGCTCGAACAAGTTCGAGTTCGAGTTCAACGCCACCGCCGACAGCAGCCGGCTGCGCTTCTTCACCGACGCCACCGACGCTGTGGCCCCGACCTACCAGTATTTCGTCAACCCCACCTTCTCCGGCCCGATCATCAAGGACAAGCTCTGGTTTGCCTTCAACACCGAGGTCTATTACCTGCAGATCGGCCGCGACCGGGACGTCGAGGGCTATCTCCCCGACCCGGCCACCTACCAGAAGTGGGTGCCCAAGGGCACCTTGAAGCTCAGCTGGCAGGTCAACGCCCGCCACAAGCTGCAGAGCCTGACCAACTACGACCTGCCCAACGAGCGCAACCGCCGCGACGGCCTGGGCATCGACCCCGACGCCCAGGAGGACCGCCACGGCCAGCGCATCTTCCAGGGGCTGGTCTGGGAGTCGCTGCTGGGCAACAACCTGCTGTTCCGCAGCCAGATCGGCTTCACCACGGTGCCCATGCACATCTACCCGCGCCTGTGCAACGAGCAGCCGATCGATTGCGACCACATCCCGGCCATCGTGCAGACCTTCCCCAAGCGCCAGGAGTGGCAGAACAACAGCAACCACCAGCGCGACGATCTGTACGCCCTGCAGTTCCAGAACCGCTTCGACTGGTACCTGAGCGACAGGCGGTTCGGCGGCGACCACGCGCTGCAGATCAAGGACAACTTCTACGGCGAGCAGGACATCCGGCGCCGGGCCCGCCCGGGCGACATGGTCTACGAATACAACGGCTCGCTGCCCGACGCCCGCACCACCTATTTCTCCAACGACCCACGGCTGGAGGAAGCGCGGTACGGCTGGGCCATCTCCAGCACCACCACCCTCAAGCACACCGCCACCCTGAGCGACAGCTGGCGGCCCACCCGCTACCTGACCGTCATCCCGGCGCTGTCGCACGTCTGGGTCACCGGGCGCAACAGCAACGGTGACCGCGTCGTCGGCCAGGGCACTTTCGCGCCCGCCATCTCGGCGGCGTGGGATCCCACCCACGACGGGCGCACGGTCCTGCGCGGAAGCTACAACCACTACGTCGACCTCGACGTGGGCACCCTGGCCCGCCACACCGTCGGCACGCCCGCGCAGGTGCGCTGCAACTGGAACGACACCACCCAGGACTACGACCGCAACTGCGAATACAGCGGCGGCGCCAGCAACTCGACCTTCGGACTGGCCTGCGGCCCCACCGGCTTCGACGACCAGGGGCGCAGCTGCCGGGACAAGCTCAGGGTCCCCCGCACCATCGAATACACCCTGGGCGCCGAGCGCGAGGTCGTGCAGGGTCTGGCCCTGGGGCTGGATCTGTTCTACCGGAACTTCGAGCACCCCTACGAGATCCGCGAGACCAACCGCATCTGGACCACCAGCGCCAACTCGCTGGTGACCACCGGCAACTACAAGAACGGCCGCCGCGAGACGGTGGCCGATCTGGGGACTCCGGACGAGGCCCAGCGGCGCTACCGTGGCATCACCCTGGGGCTGACCAAACGGGAGGGCCGGCTGAAGGTGCGCGCCTCTTACACGCTGTCGGAGCTGGACGGCAACGTGCTCGACGGGACCGGCAACGCCTGGGGCGACATCCCGCCGCGCGACGTGTTCCTGTACGGCGACCTGGCCGACGACCACCGCCACGAGATCAAGACCAGCGCCGTGTACCAGCTGGCACCCTGGCTGGCGGCGGGGCTGCGCTACCGCTATTACTCGGGCCGGCCCTACAATCGCCTGTACCGCAACGGCGTGACCGGCGGCTTCGATGTGTATCGGGCGCGGGTGGGCATCAGCCCGGGGACCAACATCAACGACCCCAACGACGATCGGCCGCTGCGCCTTCCCGACCTGCAGGACGTGAACCTGCAGCTGCGGGCCAACCTGCTGCCGTTCATCGGCCAGCGGGTCGAGCTCTACGTCGACGTCCTCAACGTCCTCAACCTGCGCACCACCACCCAGGTGGGGCAGAACGACGGGCAGGACTTCGACGTCGTGCGCGGGCGCCTGGATCCTTTCCGGATCCGCCTGGGCGTCAACTACCGCTACTGATGGAGCGACGATCGGCTGTGCCTTAGCGGCACGTCCGCGTCAACGGGTCGATCTGTATTCTGGATATTGATCCGGATTCAACAGCAGCTGGCGCGATTCCGGAACAAATCGCGCCAGCCGGCGTGATATTGAGGCCAGGCGACGCCTGCTCCGGCTGCCCCGTGGTCGTTCGTGATCGCTGCAGGGGGCGTCCCAGCGGGAGAGTTTCATGAAAAACGTGAACAGATCGCTCGTCCAGGCCTCGTTTCTCGTCCCCGTTCTTTTCCTCGGCTGTGGTGGTGATGAGCCGCCAAAAAATCCTCCTCCCAGCACGCCCCCGGCCAGCAATACCGGGGGCCGCGGCGGCAGCGCCGGTAGCACCGGGGGAAGCGGCGGCGGCACCGCCGGCACCGGCGGCGGTGGTGGTGGCATGGGCGGAGGCGCCGGCGCGGCGATGGATGCGCCCCGCCGCGCGCCCGACGCCCCCAGCACCCCGGACGCCGCCTCCTTCACCCCGACGCCGTCGAACCTGCCCGTGCTGGTGTTCGACCTGCCCGGCACGCCCATCGAGACGGTGGGCGAGCAGAAGGTGCCCGGCAACCTCACCATCATCGAGAGCCAGGGCAAGCCGGGCATGGCCACCAAGGTGGGCCTGGCCCTGTATCCGACGGTGGCCTCGCCGGGATCGATCGTGCTCGAGCCGCGCGACGCCGCCGACAAGCCAACCACCGACGGGCTGCTGGGCCTGCCCTATCAGGGCGACTGGATCCTGCAGGCCTGCGGGCCCGCCGACAAGCCCTGCCTGCGCAACATGCTCGGCTTCGCCATCGGCGCGCAGCTGGCGACCGGCGCGCCCAAAGCTCGGTTCGTCGAGGTGTATTACAACGAGGAGTACAAGGGCCTCTTCCAGCTGATCGCTCCCGCCACCAAGGAGCAGGGGCGGGTCGACATCACCGAGCCGGCCGCCGACGGCACCGGCGAGGCGATCAGCGGCGGCTACGTCGTCCGCCGGTTCGGCCTGGGCGCCTCGCTGCCGACGGCGATGCCGCTGCTGGACTTCCTGTCCATGGCCACCGAGGGGCCGCCCGGGGCTCCGCACCGGCTGCTCTACAGCTACCTGTTCCCCAAGCCGGCCAGCCTCACGCCCGCGCAGCGGACGTACATCGAGGGGCACATCGCCCAGTTCGAGGAGGCGATGAAGGCGCCCAACGTGAACGATCCGAACACCGGCTACCGCAGCTGGATCGACGTGCCCAGCTTCAGCGACTTTTTCATCTTCGCCGAGGTCAGCCACAACATCGACGGCTACTGGAAGAACATCGTCCTCACCAAGCAGAAGGACATGGGCGCCGCCCGGGGCAAGCTGTCGATCACGCCGTTCTGGGACTTCTCCATCGCCTTCGGCCTGCCCGAGCTGCGCAGCGGCTGGCGTTCGGACAAGCTGTCGTTCGACGCCGCCAACAGCGCCATCAACAGCGCCGCCACCCCCGGCGGTGAGTGCGCGGCCATGGAGTGGCCGCTGCCGCGCGGGATGCCGCTGTGCGGTCCCAACTGCTGCCTGCCGCCCACCCAGTGCCGCCTGCCCGAGAAGTGCTGGAACATGCCCTACCGCCCGTTCTGGTGGGACAAGATCGAGGCCGACCCCGCCTTCCGCAATGACACCCGCTGCCGCTTCCGCGATCTGCGCAAGGCGGGCGGCGCGCTGGACATGGCCCGGCTGGACACGCTGATCACCGAGTGGAAGACCCAGCTGGCCGGCGGGGCCTACGAGCGCCACCTGCAGCGGACGCCCGCCCTGCGGGATTTCGTCTTCCCCTTCAACCCCTACCGCATGGATCCGCGGACCGCGCCCGATCCCATGGCCACTCCGGCGGCCTTCTTCGACAAGGAGGTCACCTGGTTCCGCAACTGGGTCGACGCCCGCCTCAAGTGGCTGGACGACAACCTGCCCGGCGTGTGCGGCGCCATCAACGAGGTGCCGCGCGACGGCGGCGCCCCGCCCGGCGACGGCGGCCGGCCCCCGGCGGACACCATCGAGCTGGCCCGCGGCCTGATCGGCTACTGGAGCTTCGATGACGCCACCGGCACCGTGGCCAAGGACGGCTCGCCCTTGCTGAACAACGGTCAATTGATGCGGTTCTCCACTGCCGACTGGGTGCCGGGCCACCTGGGCACGGGCCTGAACTACACCCCCACCCTCAGCCCGGTGGTGCTGGTGCCCGACAAGCCCGAGCTCAACCCCACCACGGGCCTGAGCATCAGCGCCTGGATCAAGGCCTCGGACTGGGCCGGTAACCGCCGCATCGCCCAGAAGGGCGAGAACGACGACCAGTACCGCCTCACCGCCGAGGGCGGCCTGCTCAAGTTCCACCTGGCCGGGGTGACCAACGGCAGCCTGGAGGCCGTCCTGCCCGCCACCGGCGCGTTCCACCACGTGGCCGGCACCTTCGAGGGCAACCAGATTCGCATCTACATCGACGGCGTGGTGGCGGCCCAGGAAGACGCGGCGGCGGGGGCCATCAACGTGACGCCGGGGAATCTGCACATCGGCATCAAGCGCGTCGGCGCGCCGCAGGTGGACTCGTTCTCGGGCGTGCTCGACGAGGTGGCGATCTACAACCGCGCGCTGAACGCCACCGAGGTGCGCCGGCTGGCGGGACGCAACGTCCGCCCGGTGCCCCCGGCCCCTCCGCCCATGACCGGTATGTGACCGCGCGGTTTGGGAACAAAAAAACCGTCCCTTCGTAAAACGTGGGTGACGGTTCCCATGGATGAAACGACACGGAGGTCCACCGAGCCCGACTCGGTGGACCATGACCTCGACGATGTAACCCTCGCTCGTGCCAAGTCCGGCGATCGCGTCGCGCAAGGCGCGCTGCTCGAACACTACGAGCCCCGGGTCCTGGAGATGCTCTCCTGGATCGTGGGCTACGAGGAGCCTCTCCTGGAAGATCTGGCCCAGGAGACGTTCCTGCGCGTCCTGCGCGCTTTGCCGGGCTACCAGACGCGCGGCTCGGGCCGGCTGGGCACCTGGATCCTGACCATCGCCAGCCGCCTGGCCCTCGACCAGGTGCGCCGGGATCCCGGCAACCCGGAGCAACCGCCCGTCACCGGCCAGCCGCCGGTGGGGCTGCCGCAACCGGACCAGGACGTCGAGCGGCGCAAGGTTGCGCGCGCGTTAATGAACGCGATTCAATCCCTGCGTCCGCGCTTCCAGGCGGCCTTCCTGCTGCGGGAAGTCCATGGGCTCAGCTATGAAGAGATAGCCGTGGCCCTGGACATCGAGACCGGCACGGTGAAGTCGCGGCTCAACCGCGCCCGGTCGGCCCTGCAGCGGTCGCTGATGGGCGTGCACACCGGCTGAGGACCCTCCGCCGCGGCCAAAGCGCCGTCGCGCCGGCGCACGCCCTCTTCCGCCCGCCCGGCGGCGGCAGGGGTGATCGGTCGGCGATTGTGGAACCCCGGGTTTGGTTCTAGGGTTCCCATCGTCGGAGGGTTCCCATGAGCCGCACCTGCTCCCTGCCCCGCCCGTCCACCC
>JBKPRZ010000748.1:0-5289 GCA_046734815.1 Myxococcota bacterium
GCCTGGATGCGGGCCGGGCCTGGACCGCGGGCGTGCACGGGGGCGCCGTCGACCTGGGCGCGCGTGGCTGGCTGGACTGCCCGCAACGGCGGCTGCCGGCGGGCGCCCCCGGCGGCGTCACCATCGCCGCCTGGATCAACCGCGCGAAGGTGGGCCGCTGGCACAGCTCGCTGGTCACGCGCGAGCTGAGCGCCAGCGACCGCGAGGACTACTTCTTCGGGTTCCTGGGTGATCAGCTGAAGGTGTCGGGCTCGTCCTGGCGCCGCACGGTTACCGGCCGTTACACCGCGCCGCTGGACCGCTGGAGCCACGTCGCCTTCACCCAGCAGCCCGACGGCACCACCGTGCTTTACGTCGACGGCCGCGAGATCGCGCACGAGCAGGTGAGCCCCGGCGGCGCCACCCGCGGCGGCCGCCATCTGATGATCGGCGCGGGCCACTCGTCCGGGCAGACCAGCCCGGGGCAACACTTCGACGGCGCGGTCGACGAGCTGATCGTGTACCAGCGGGCGCTGGCGCCCACCGAGATCCAGGCTTTGGCCGCCGGGGCGCAACCTCCCCTCTCGCTCTGAGCCGCCCGCGCATGTCCGCCCCCGTCCCCGAGACCCTCGCGCCGCCCCCTGCGCGCCGGCGCGCCGCCCTGGCCTTCATCTTCATCACCGTCGCCCTGGACATGCTGGCGCTGGGGATGGTGGTCCCGGTGCTGCCCAAGCTGGTGGTGGGCTTCGTGGGCGGCAACACCGGGCGCGCCGCCGAGATCTACGGCCTGTTCGTCACCCTGTGGGAGGCGATGCAGCTGGTGTTCTCGCCGCTGCTGGGCGCGCTGTCGGATCGCTTCGGCCGCCGCCCCATCGTCCTGCTGTCGAACTTCGGCCTGGGGCTGGACTACATATTCATGGCGGTGGCCCAGTCCCTGCCGCTGCTGCTGATCGGGCGCGTCCTGTCCGGCATCACCTCGGCCAGCTTCACCGTCGCCGGCGCGTACATCGCCGACGTCACCCCGCCCGAGAAGCGCGCCGCCGGCTTCGGCATGCTGGGCGCCGCCTTCGGGCTGGGTTTCGTGGTGGGCCCGGCGCTGGGCGGCGTGCTCGGCAGCATCCACCCGCGGCTGCCGTTCTGGGTGGCGGCCGGGCTCAGCCTGGCCAACGCGCTGTACGGGTTCTTCATCCTGCCCGAATCGCTGCCACGCGAGCGCCGCGCCCCCTTCCTCTGGACGCGCGCCAACCCGTTCGGGTCGCTGATGTTGCTGCGCCGGCACCGCGAGCTGATGGGCCTGGCCACCGTCGCCTTCCTGTCCGCCCTCGCCCACTTCGTGCTCCAGAGCACGTTCGTGCTCTACGCCAGCTACCGCTACGCCTGGAACGAACGGGCGGTGGGGTTGACCCTGGCTGCCGTGGGCGTCTGCTCGGCGGTGGTGCAGGGCGCCCTGGTCGGCCCGGCGGTGAGCCGGCTGGGCGAGCGCCGCGCGCTGATGGTGGGGCTGCTGTTCGGCGCCGCCGGCTTCGCGGTGTACGGCGTGGCGCCCACCGGCGCGCTGTTCACCCTCGGTGTCCCGGTGATGGCGCTGTGGGGGCTGTCCTCGCCCGCCGGCCAGGCACTGATGTCCACCCACCTGGGCCCGTCCGAGCAGGGGCAGCTGCAGGGCGCGTTGACCAGCCTGATGGGGGTGGCCGGGATCCTGGGCCCGACCATGTTCACCTTCACCTTCGCCGCCGCGGTCGCACGCCGGCAGCTTCCGGGGGCGCCGTTCCTGCTGTCGTCCGCCCTGCTGGTGTGCGCCGCGGGCATGGCCCTGTGGGTGACCCGCAGGCACGCCCAGCGAACCTCCAGCCCGGACCCGATCGCTTCCCGCGCGAAAGCCTGATATCTCTGGGCTCGCCGGCTGCACCGTCGGCGGCTCCACGTCTCTAGATTAGCCGGGGGTGATCGCCATGGGTCGACGAGCTCTCCGTCCCGCAGGTCGTCTGCTGTTGTCCGTGATTTCGGTGGTCGCCTTGCTGCTGGGGCCCCGGGCCGCACATGCCCGCTCCCATGGCATCGACAGCTCCGAGCTGACCGACGAAAGGGGATGCAACCGCTGCCACGCTGGCGGTACTGCGCCCACGGTGGCGTTGACCGCAAGCTCCTCGATGCCGGCGGCGGGCGAACAGATCACGTTGACGTTCGAGGTGACCAGCAACGGCATGGCTCAGGTCGCGGCGGGCTTCAACCTGCGGGCCGACAAGGCCGGTGCGTTCGCGCTGGGCAGCGGTCCGAACGCAGAGCTCACCCGCCTGATCGCGAACATGGGCACCAATGCTTCGGAAGCGACTCACATGTCCCCGAAGGACGGCGTGGGCAGCCCGGTCAAGACCACCTTCGCCGTCCTCTGGACGCCAGCGGCCGGGGTGAGCGGTCCGGTGACCTTCACCGCCTGGGGCAACTCGGTCAACAAGAGCGGCAACCCGAGCGGGGATCAGGCCGCAACCACCACCCTGACCGTCACCTGGGCCGCCCCCTGTACCCCCACCACCTCTTATCGGGACATGGACGCGGACGGTTATGGCGACCCGACCATGCCCGCCACCGGCTGCATCATGCCCCCTGGCTACATCGCCATGAGCGGGGACTGCAACGACGGCGACGCCTCGATCCACCCCGGCGCCACCGAGGTCTGCAACGGCGCCGACGACAATTGCAACATGATGACCGACGAGGGGCTGGCGCAGTCGACGTTCTACAAGGACAACGACGCCGACGGCTTCGGCAGCATGGCCAGCGGAACCAAGATGGCCTGCAACCTGGCCCAGGCGGGCGCCGGGTACGTGGCCGACAACACCGACTGCAACGATGCCATGGTCGCGGTCCACCCGGGCGCTGCCGAGGTCTGCAACGGCCTCGACGAGAACTGCAACATGATGAACGACGAGGGCCTGCCGCTGATGTCGTTCTTCAAGGACAACGACGGCGACGGCTTCGGCAGCATGGCCAGCGGCATGGTGATGGCGTGCAACCAGGCGCAGGCTGGTGCCGGATTCGTGGCCGACAACAGCGACTGCAACGACGCCAGCGTCACCATCCACCCCCACGCCGTCGAGGCCTGCAACGGCGCCGATGACGACTGCAACGGCATGGACGACGAGGGCCTGCCGCTGATGTCGTTCTTCAAGGACAACGACGGCGATGGCTTCGGCAGCATGGCCAGCGGCACGAAGATGGCCTGCAGCCTGGCGCAGGCTGGGGCGGGATACGTGGCCAACAACGACGACTGCAACGACGCCGCCGGCGGCGTGCACCCGGGCGTGACGGAGGTGTGCGACGGCAAGGACGACGACTGCGACGGCGTCGCCGACGATGGCCTGCCCGCCAGCACCTTCTTCCACGACGCCGACGGCGACGGCCACGGCAACCCCGGCGAGAGCAAGATGGCCTGTAGCCTGGCCGCCGCGGGCCCGGGCTGGGCGGCCAGCAACGATGACTGCAACGACGGCGACGGCGCCGCGTTCCCGGGCGCGCCCGAGGTCTGCGACAACCACAAGGACGACAACTGCAACGGCGTCATCGACAGCGACGCGCCCGCGAACACCACCTTTTACCGCGATGCCGACGGGGACGGCTTCGGCTCGGCGGCCGGCGGCTCGATGATGGCGTGCGCGCCGCCCACCGGGTACGTCACCAGCAACACCGACTGCAACGACATGGACGGCGCGGTTCACCCCGGCGCGACCGAGGTGTGCAACGGCAAGGACGACGACTGCGAGGGCGGCACCGATGAGGACCAGGCGCCGATCAGCTGCGGCGCCCCGAGCTGCCCCACCACCGTCCCCTCCTGCGTGAACGGCGTGCCCCAGACGTGCACCCCGGTCTGCATGCCCGACGCCCACCCGTTGCCCGACGACGCCGCGGCCCTGGACGCTGCGCCCGACACCGCGCCGCCCGCGCCCACCCCCGACGCCGCCAAGGCGGACAAGGGGCCGTCGCCGGACGCCGGCGCCGGGTCCAAGCTGGATGCGACCGCCGATCGAGGCGGCATGACCGCTTCACCCGAAGCCGGCGTCCCGACCACCGACGGCGGCGCTGCAGCGACCGACGCCAGGAAGGATGGCGCCACCGGCGACGCGAAGAGGGACGCCGCCTCCGATGGCCTTGCGATCAGCACCGGCGGCGGCGGCTGCGACTGCCACCTCGCCGGCGCGCCCGCACCACGCCCGCTGGCCCCGCCCCTCGCGCTCGCGCTGGCCGCGATCACGCTGGTGCTGCGCCGTCGGCGTCGGTGAACGGCGCCGGCGTCACAGCCGCAGGTTGTCGATCAACCGCGTGTTGCCCACGAACGCGGCCACCAGGATCACGCCCGGGCGATCCAGGGTGGTCAGCGGGGCCAGCGTGTCGGCGGCGCGAATCTCCAGATAATCGAGGCGGTCCACCGCGGGGGTGATGATCGCGGCGGCTGCCTCGACCAGCGCCGCGGTGTCGCGCTGGCCGGCGGCGGCGGCGCTGCGGGCAGCCTGCAGCCCGCGGTTGAGGGCGGCGGCGCGGGCGCGATCGGGCGGCGACAGGTAGACGTTGCGCGAGGACATCGCCAGCCCGTCGGGCTCGCGCACGGTGGGCAGGCCCACGATCTCCACGCCCAGGTTCAGGTCGGACGTCATCCGCCGCACCACCGCCAGCTGCTGGAAGTCCTTCTCGCCGAAGATCGCCAGGTCGGGCCGCACGATCAGGAACAGCTTGGCAACCACGGTGGCCACGCCGACGAAGTGCCCGGGGCGCCGCTCGCCGCACAGCCCCTGGCTCACCTCGCGCACCTCGATGTACGTCTGGAAGCCGGGCGGGTAGATCTCGCCGGGCTCGGGGACGAAGGCCACGTCCACGCCCGCCCCCGCCGCCAGCGCCAGATCGCGCGGCAGGTCCCGCGGGTACTTGGCCAGGTCCTCCTTGGGGCCGAACTGCGTCGGGTTGACGAAGACCGACAGCACCAGCGCCTGCCCGCGCCGGCGGCCCTCCTCCAGCAGGGCGACGTGCCCGGCGTGCAGCGCGCCCATGGTCGGGACGAAGGCGATCGTCTGCCCGCGTGCACGCGCCGCCGCCGACCAGGCCGTCATCTCGGAGGCGCGGGCGATGACTCGGGGTGCGGTGGGGTCCATGGGCCGCTGAGAATATCCAAGGATCTCTCCCGCTGGCGCCAATTAGGGATCAGGACCGCGCCCCAGGAGATCGACAGACATGAAGCTTTCTGCACATTCCCGCCACATCCTGCTTGCCGCGCTGCTGGCCGGATGCACCGCATCCGTGGATTCGCCGACGCCCGGCACG
>JBKPRZ010000749.1:0-22042 GCA_046734815.1 Myxococcota bacterium
GGCCTCCGGTGGCCGCGCCGGGCCCGGAGGCGTCGGCGGAGCAGGGGGCTCCGGCGGCGAGGGCGGCAGCGGCGGTGCGCCGATGCCTCCTCCATCGGATGCGCCGGCGAGCCCGCCCGACAGCGGAGCGGGCGGCGCTGCCGTGGCCGACGCCGCTACTCGGTCCGTCGACGCTCCCGCGCCGGACGCGGCGCCGAACGCCTCCAGCCCGCTGACCGCCGGCTGGACGCAGAAACCGTTCACGTTCGCGCTGCACACGCCTTACGACCTGGACCCCAGCGAGCGTCACAGTTACGAGCCGGCCACCGACACCCACACCTTCTGGGTCCTGCGCGGGGACAAGCCGCACGAACCGCCGCCCAACACCACCGCGCCCCGCAGCGAGCTGCGCATGCGCAACGACTACCGCTCGGGCAACCACCAGTTCGAGGCCGACGTGTTCGTGGTCTCGGGCACCCAGGGGGCCTGCGTGATGCAGGTGTTCGGCGGGATCACCCACGCGACCTCCATCATGCTGTTCGCCCACCCCGAAGCCGGCGGCTCGGTGGTGCGCTACGACGGACCGCAGGTCATCAAGTCCATGGTCTACGATCGCTGGTGGCACCTGAACGTGATCCACGAGGCCAACGGCTCGGGGATCGGCCAGATCAAGGTGTACGCCGACGGCCAGCCCGTCGGCACCTTCGAGGATCGGGGCAACGCCAACCACTATTTCAAGTGCGGCGTCTACGGCAACTCCGGTCAGCGCGCCGAGACCCGCTTCCGCAACATCAAATATTGGATCAAGTAGAGAACTTTCTCGCGATCCCCTGACGCGACCTCGGGTCCCGGTCGCACCCGATGGGACGCCCACTACAAAGCGCAGCTCGAGGACCCATCCACGCACGGTCCCCTAGATCCGACTCCTCGCTTGCCGTACCAGTACAGGGCGGAAGGGAAGTGACGGACATGAAGACCGCGGTTCTGCACGCTGCCCGCGACATCCGCTGCGAGGAGCGCGATCCACCCAAGATCATCGAGCCGACGGACGCGATCCTCCGGCTCTCCGCGACCTGCATCTGCGGCTCGGACCTGTGGCCGTACCGCGGAGTCAGCGCGACGAAAGAGCCGACCCCGATGGGTCACGAGTACTGCGGAATCGTCGAGGAGATCGGTCGGGCCGTCACCTCGATCAGGCCCGGGCAGTTCGTGATTGGATCCTTCTTCGCGTCCGACAATACCTGCCCACATTGCCTGGCGGGCTATCAGTCATCGTGCCAGCATCGTCAGCCGGTCGGAGGGGCGCAGGCGCCGATGCTGCGCGTGCCGCTCGCCGATGGCACCCTGGTCGCGACGCCCGAGAATCCTTCGGCCGACCTGATCCCGAGCCTGCTCGCGGCCTCGGATGTCCTTGGCACCGGGTGGTTCGCTGCCGATGCCGCGAACGTCAAGGCCGGTTCCACCGTCGCGGTGGTGGGCGACGGCGCGGTCGGCCTGCTCGCCGTGCTCGCCGCGAAGCAGATGGGCGCGGCGCGAATCATCGCGATGAGCCGCCACGAACCGAGGCAGAAGCTCGCGCTCGAATACGGCGCCACGGACATCGTCCACGAGCGCGGCCCCGACGGAACCGCCCGCATCAAGGATCTGACCAGAGGTGTGGGCGCAGACTCGGTGCTCGAATGTGTGGGTACTCAGGAGTCGATGCTGCAGGCGCTGGGCGCCGCGCGGCCCGGTGGCTACGTGAGCTACGTCGGCGTTCCACACGGCGTACAGCTCGACGGTCAGATGCTCTTCTTCCGGCACGTGCGCCTGCATGGTGGACCGGCACCGGTGCGTCGCTATCTACCTCAGCTCATCGGCCTCATCACACGCCGCACGATCGATCCCGGAAAGGTGTTCGACCTGACGCTCCCGCTCGCCCAGGTGGCCGACGGCTACCGTGCAATGGACGAACGCCGCGCGATCAAGACCCTGCTGCGTCCATGACCCTGGCCCTCACGCTCACGCTCGAAGGTGGCGCCGGCACGTGCTGTGAAGTCTCCCACCGCCTTCTCCGCGCTGGCATATCATCAGCGCCATGGGCCTCTTGACCTTCGGACTCAACGTGACGCTGGACGGGTGCTGCGACCATCGCGAGGGAATCGCGGACGACGAGCTGCATGACTACTTCACGCAGCTGATGGACGCAGCCGGGGCGATGCTGTGGGGGCGCGTCACCTACGAGATGATGGAGAGCGCCTGGCCGGCGGTGGCGCGCGACGAGAACGCGCCACGCGCGATGCGGGAGTGGGCGCGCAAGCTGGAGGCCAAGCCGAAGTATGTGGTCTCGGCCTCGCGCCGCGACTTCCCGTGGAACAACACCTTTCGCGTCGAGGGGGATCTGCGTGAGGCCGTGACTCAGCTGAAGGAGGAGACCCCGCAGGGCGTGCTCGTGGGCAGCCACACGCTTTCGGCCGCGCTCGAGCGGCTGGGGCTGATCGACGAGTACCGTCTGGTCGTCCACCCGGTCATCGCCGGCCACGGGCCGACCTTGTTTCAGGGCCTGGAGCCCTCGCGGCGCCTCGAGCTCGTCTCGACGAACCGCCTGAAGTCCGGACAGGTGGCGCTGCATTACCGCCGCAAACAGGCATGACCCGATCAGGCCGGGCGGTCCTCGGCGTGGAAGTCAAAGCAGTCGCAGACCTCGTTGAGGACGCCCTGGATGATCTGGTCGACGATCGCGTCCTCCCCAGGCGTGTTGGTGTGCTTGTGGCCGCCGCCAGCCATACGCGGTCCCTGCCTCCACCGCGCGGCGGAGAGCGGGCGACGGGGCGTCCCTAGCTCTCCCTAGGCAGTGCACACGGTCCGCCTACGTGGCTTTTGGGCGGCCCCTGTGCTTTCGTGGACACGCCCAGCATGGCCACCGCCTCCTCCAGCGTCAAACTCAAGCCGGCCGACCCCTTTGACTTGATCAGGTGGCTTGCGCGCAGTCAGAGCGACGCGCGCAAGGCGGTGGCGGAACTGGTGCAAAATTCCCTGGACGCCAACGCCCGCCAGATCAGCATCGAGCGCCGGCGGGTTCGGCGCGCTCCCGCGCTCGTCATCCGCGACGATGGCGAAGGTATCCTGCCCGAAGGCACTCGCGACGAAGCGCTGCGTGCCATCGCCACCAACATCGGCCATTCCCGCAAACGGGGCCTGTCGCCCCGCGAGCGGCACGAGCAGGTGGTGGCGGGCAAGTACGGAATCGGGCTGCTCGGCTTTTGGTCCATCGGCCATCGCATGGACATCCGCTCACGGGTGAACGGGGGCGACGCGTGGGTCTTGCGCATGGTCGAGGACCAGGAGCGCGCCGAGCTGGTGCGCGATCGGCTCGCCTTCGACAGCGCCGACACGTTCACCGAGGTGATCATCTCGGAGCTGCACGAGTCAGCCCAGCGCGTGCTCACCGGCAAGCGGCTGAACGATTATCTTTCCTCCGAGCTGCGGGGCATGTTGCTGGCGACGTCCGCGCAGCTCGAGATCCACGATCGCCTGGCCCGCGGCAGCAGCGAGCGCAGGTTCGTGGTGGTCCCGCGGCGATTCGTGGGCGAGCGGTTGGCCGTGCCCGAAACGGTCGCGGTCGAAGGCTACCCCCACGGGCGCGTCGAGCTTTATCTCGCCCGGGGAGTCGACCGCCCATGCATCGAGGTCAGCTGCGCAGGCACGCTGGTAGCGGACGACGCGGCGGAGCTCAAGGCGCAAGGGCTGGATCGTTCCCCGTGGATTGGCCGGGGACTGACCGGTCTCATCGAGTTCCCAGGCTTCCAGATTCCACCGGGCACCCGGCGCGGCGTGCTGCCGGACCTCGCGGCGGAGGCCTTCGCGCGCGCGATGGCTGGATACGCGCACCTGGTGGATGCCGAACTGGACCGCCTCGAGCGCGAGCGTCGGGCGACCACCAGTCGTCAGCTGCTGCAAGAGCTGCGTCGGGCATTGCGCGGGCTGCGCGCCCGTCTGCCTCAGTACGAGCTGCCGAGAGTCGAGCCCGCGACCGCGGAGCCGGCCCGCTGCGAAGGAACCGACGCGGGGGCCGTTTCGGCTGGTGTCTCCCTGGAACCAACCGCCGCGGAAACCGAGGACTCTGTCGATGTCGCCGCGTCCGAGCAGCCGTCGCTGTTCCCACCTGGTCCTCTGGCGTCCGTTCGCCTGCTGCCCGTCGAGTTGGTGGTCCAGGCTGGGCGCGAAAAGCGCATCCTGGCGGTCTGCCAGGATGCCGATGGCCGTCGCGTGACAGCCGATCTGACCTACGCGTGGAGGAGCGATCACCCGGCAGTTGTCGTGGAAGGAGAGGGCGCTCGACCAAACGTCCGCATCCAGGCCGATGCCCGACCGGGGCTGCGGGCGCAAGTCTCAGTAGTCGCCCAGCAACGCGGCCAGCAGGCCACGGCCTACGCCGACGTTTTGGTCAGCGATCCACCCGAACGGGCGCCCGATCTCACCGCGGGCGTCCCGGAGCCGGAGCTGCTGGACGACCCCCAGGGCCGCTGGCGTAGCCGATTCGACGGTCAGCGCTGGCAGGTCAATGCCAGCCACGAGGACTACATCGCCCTGCGGGGCGAGCCGCGCACCCGTCTGCGCTATCTGCTGGCCCTGTTCGCCAAGGAAGTCGCCTTCCGAGCCCACGGCGTTCCTGGCAGCGAAGAGGCACTGGAAAGCCTGGTCGAGATCCTGGCTCACGCCGAGCGCAACCTCAGCGGCAACTCCTGACCGCGGCGACACAGCAACGACATCCCGGCCCGGGCCCCGGGCTGTCTTTGCCCGACAGGCCTTGCGCGATCGTAGTTGACATAATATCTGTTATCGGACAGTCGGCTGTAGAGCCCACGTTCAAATGTCCTCTTTCGCCCAAGAAACGTCCCCTTTGAGACGCACGCGCGTCCTCGGAGGCGGACCCATGGCGAAGGAGCTCGTGACGATGTCCGCGAAAGAGATCGACCGCGCTGAGGTGATCCGAAAGGTCCTGGAGAAGCGGCTCAAGCAGTCCAAGGCGGCGCAGCTGATGGGTATCAGCGTTCGCTAGGCCTGGTGTCGCGCAAAAGGGGTCGGCCCAGCAATCGGAAGCTGAGCCCAGCGCTGGAAGCGGAGGCCGTGGAACTGGTTCGAGAGCGCTACAGCGACTTCGCTCCGAAGCTGGCCGAGCATAGGCGCTGCCGCCGTGACCCAGTCGACCGTGACGGCGGCGGTCACGTCGCGGTCCGGCGTCCGTCCTTTTTACCCAACGCTTCGAGAGCCGGTGCATCTTAGAGGGGGCATGCGAGCCGATCCGCCGCGTCCCCTGCCCCTGTCCCTGCGTCCCGAGGAGCTCAGCCTGCACGCTGCCTGGCTGCGCCGGCTGGCTGTGAGCCTGGTGGGGTCGGGCCCGCTCGCCGAGGACGTGTCGCAAGAAACCTGGGCGGTGGCGGTGGCGCAGCCGCCCGCCCATGCCGAGGCCTGGCGCTCCTGGCTGCGCACGGTCCTGCTCAACTGCGTGCGCGGCTGGGCCCGCGCCGACCGGCACCGCGGGCAGCGCGAGACGGTGGCCGCGGATCTGGAGGATCGCGTGTTGCCCTCGTCGGAGGAGCTGCTCATCCGCTACGAGGCGCTGGCGTTCGTGGCCGAAGAGGTCCTGAAGCTCGACGAGCCTTACCGCTCGACGGTCCTGCTCTGTTACGCCGAGGAGGTCCGGCCGGCGGAGCTGGCCCGCCGCCAGGGCCTGCCGGCCGGGACGGTTCGCTGGCGGCTCAAACAAGGTCTGGACCAGCTTCGCCGCCAGATGGAGCAGCGTTATGGCAAGGACCGGAGCGCCTGGGTGCTGGCGCTGGGCTTGCCGCGGCTGGAGTTGCCGACGGCCCCGCCGGCGCCCGCCGCTGCCGTGGCGGGTGGAGCGCTGGTCCTGGCGCTGGTGGTCGCGCTGGTCTTGTCGCTCTGGTTGCTCGGCGCGGGGGAGATCGGAACGGCGGTCTCCCCGGAGGAGCCGGTCCGCAGCGCGAAGCTGGTGGACGCCGGTGCGCCCCCGCCCCTGCTGGTCGAAGCGCGGTTCCCGGAAGAGCCGGGCCCGCTGGCCCGGCTGAAACAGATGTGATCAGGGCACGTGGATCTGATCGACGACCCCGGCGGCCCACCTTGCGCAGAGGAGAGCTGGATGCGGCGAGTTCGTAAGCCCTCGATCCTGGCCATCGCCTGCGCGCTGGCCTTCCTGCTGGCCCGCCGCCCCGGGTCGGATCTCCGGGACATTGGCGGCGTCAGCCCATCCGCGCGCGCGGGCGCCTACGATCTCGACCAGCTGTCGATCCTGACGCGCACGCTGTTCCAGGTGAACGAGCTCTATTACGACAAGACCCGCTTCGATCAGCGCCGGATGTTGCTGGGAGCCCTGGACGGCCTCGAGCGCGCGGTGCCCGAGCTGCTGGTCGAGCACCTGCCCGAACGCCAGCCACGGCAGGTGCGGGTGCGGGTGGCCAGCGACCAGCGTCTGTTCGATATCAGCGCGGTCGACTCGCCCTGGAGCCTGCGCCGCGCGCTCCAGCAGATCGTGGGATTCGTCCAGCCGCGGCTGCCGCCGCTCAGCGGGCCGGAAGCGGTCGAACGCGTGATCGCCATCGAGGTGGCCATCGCCAACGGTGTGTTGGCCACGCTGGATCCCCACTCGGCCGTGCTGGACGTCGAGACCTACCGCGAGCTGCGCACCCATACCCAGGGCCGCTTCGGCGGCGTCGGCATGTCGCTGGTGGAAGACCCACGCGGCGGGATCCTGGTCCGAAAGGTGGTGCCCGATGCCCCCGCCGTTCGGGCTGGCATCCTGCCGGGGGACCGCATCGTGCGCATCGACAACGAGTCCACGATCAACATGACGTCGCTGGAGGCCGTCGACCGCTTGCGCGGCCAGGTCGGCGAGCGCGTGGACGTCTACATCGAACGCCGGGGCAGCCCCTCGGCCCGGAAGCTGACCCTGGTGCGCAGCACCATCCAGCCCTCCAGCATCGCGGACGAGCGCGTGCTGACCAGCCCCGCCGCCGGGGTGAAGATCGGCTATCTGCGGATCGATAGCTTCAGCGCGACGACCGAGGCGGACATGCTGACCACCCTGGCACGCCTCCAGCGGCACAACGTCAAGGGGCTGATCCTGGACCTGCGGGACAATCCGGGAGGCCTTTACGAGCAGGCTTTCAAGGTGGCCGACCGCTTCATCGACGCCGGCACGCTGGTCTCGATGGTGGGCGTGAATGGCTCCCAGCGGCGCGACGAGGTGGCCAGCACCGGGGGCAACACGAAGCTGCCACTGGCGCTGCTGGTCGACGGGCAAACGGCCAGCGCCGCCGAGATCGTCGCCGCGGCAGTGAAGAACCTGGACCGCGGAGTGCTCATCGGGGACACGACCTTCGGGAAGGGCTCGGTCCAGACCCTGTTCGACCTCCCGCTGCCGTCCGGCGGCCGCCCTCGTGCGCGCGACGACGCGCGGCTGGGCCTCAAGCTGACCACCGCCCAGTACCTGACCCCCGGTGATCTATCGATCCAGGGTGTGGGAGTGTCACCGGACGTCCAGCTCGTGCCGATGCGGGTGGACTTTGCGGGGGACGGGCCCTTCATCCACTTGCAGAGCTCCGCGCACCGGCGGCAGGAGGCGGACCTGGAGTCGACGCTCCCGCACGCCGGCGCCCGGACGGCGCGACCGCCGGCCGAGGTGATCGCTTACCTCCAGCCCCCGCCCCCGCTCCCCCGCGACCCGGGTCCGACCGAGCCGGATGGGGAAGAACCGCGCGCGGACGACGAGCCGACGCTGGACGAGCCCGGGGACGCTCCTGCCGACTTCGCCATGGAGCTGGCCCGGGACCTGCTCGCCCAGGCGCGTTCCCTGAACCGCCGGCAGTTGGTCGCGGGTTCGCAGGCATTCTTCGAACGTGTTCGAGCGAGCCAGGACGACAAGCTGCGGTCGGCGGTCGAGAAGCTGGGCGTCGACTGGAGCGCCGGCCCGGCACGCGCGGCGGGCCCGCCGGCGGTCTTGCACGCCACCTTGAGCCTGGTGGACAGGGCACCGGTGCAGGCGGGAGACAGGGCCCGGCTGCGCGGGGTGATCGAAAACGCGAGCCGCACCACTGCCCACCGGGTGCGTCTGTTGCTCGACAGCGGCAATCGGCTGTTCGACGAGAACGAGCTGCTCTTCGGGCGCATCGGTCCACATGAGCGGCGCGCGTTCGATCTGCCGCTGAAGGTGCCCCTCAGCAGCCTGACCCGCACCGATCTGATCCGGGGACAGGTCCGGGCCCAGACCCCGGTGGAGGCGAACGTCCCCGAGTTGACCATCGAGCTGCGTGGCAAGCCGCGGCCGCTGTTTGCCTACACCCATCGGACCGTGGAGGCGGCCGGAAACGGCGACGGCCGTATTCAGCCCGGCGAGAAAGTGCGCCTGCTGGTGACGGTCAGGAACGTCGGAGCGGGCCCGTCCCTGCGCACCGAGGCGACCCTGCGCAATGGCCCGGGCCAGCCCGGCATCCTGATCACGGCCGGCCGCTTCCGCCTCGACCGGCTGCCTCCCGGCGCCAGCCGCGACCTGGTGTTCGAATATCAGCTGGGCGAGCGGGTCGGTTCCGATCTCGGCGGCGATCGCTACCAGCTGGAGCTGACGGTCGCCGACACGGTCCTTCACGAGTCGGTCACCGACCAGATCGAGGTGCGACTCGCTGGCCCCTCGAACGTCGCCACGGAGGTGACCCCACCGGTCCTGACCGTGACGGCTCCGGCGGTGGCCGAAGGCCCCACCGTACGGGTCATGGGCGAAGCCCGGGACCGCCACCACATCCGCGACCTCTACATCCAGGTGTACAACGCCGACATCAGACGCCCCGCCAAGAAGGTCTATTACCTGTCCAATCCGCGCCCGACAGACGCTCTCACCTTCGACGCCGCCATTCCGGTGCATCCGGGCAGCAACGTCGTCCAGGTCGTCGCGCGCGAGACCGAACGCGTGACCAGCATCGTGAACGCGGTCGTGCTCTGCAAACCGCCCACCCCCTCGAAGCCCGCCTCACCCCTGGTGCAGGCGCCCTGACGAGTAGAGCCAGGCGGCCGCACGAGCACCCGTGCGGGGTCGGGACTCATCGCGCCGGCGAGGTGGGGGCCGGCAAGGTCACACCCAGCAGGCGGGCCAGGCGAGGCGCGATCGACGTGGCCACCGTGTCCTCTGCCTTGGTCCCGCCCTCCATCCGCAGGTCGCTGGCGCGTCCGTCCGGCGACGGCACCACGAACCGCGGGATCATCCGTCCGTCGTAGCCCGCCTGCGCCAGCCGCCCCACGTCGCGGTCGTGGTCGAAGACCAGCAGCCGCAGGTCCGGGAAGCTGCTGTCCAGCCGACCCGCGCGGACGGCGGCCTGGAAGCGCTCGCAGGGCTCGCACCACGTGGCCGACACGTACACCACCAGCCGGCGCCCGTCACGCCGGGCCTCGGCCAGAGCGCCGCGGACCACCCCCTCGACCGCGCCTGCCGCCGCGGGCACCAGCTCGACGTGGGCGGGCCGGCTCCCCCGCTGCGGTCGCTGGCACGCCGGCATCACGGCCAGCGCCAGGAGGGCGGCCCAGCCGACCCCGCGAAAGCGGCGTCCGGCAAGAGGTCGGTCGCGGGGGGGCATCGATCGTCGCAGCCTCGTCATATACCTTGCCACGACGGGCCGCCGCCTGCCCGCCCGGTCGACGCCCGGTGGGCAAGGGTGTCCGGCCGGCCCACGCATGCTCCGGGTGAGGAAAAAAAGTGCAACCGGACCTTGACCCTCACGCAGCGTGAGGCCTTATCCCTTCAGGCGGAGGCAACGAGATGGCCCTCAAGGTGAGCGAAGTGGCGCGGCTGGCGGGTGTCAGCGTGCGGACCCTTCACCATTACGACGAGATCGGGCTGGTGCGCCCGTCGGCACGCAGCGAGGCGGGGTACCGCCTGTACGCGCCCCCCGACGTGGAGCGCTTGCAGCAGGTCCTGTTCTTTCGCGAGCTCGAGTTCGCGCTGGACGAGATCCAGAAGATGCTGGAGGACCCCGACTTCGACCTGGGTGCGGCGCTGCGCCTGCAGAAACGCCTGCTCACCGAACGGGCCGTCCGGACGAACGCTCTGATCGCGGCGGTGGATGCCGCCATCGATTCACTGGAGAAAGGAACGACCATGACCCCCGAGGAACGTCTGGAGGTGTTCGGGGACTTCAAACCCGAGGAGCACGAGGCCGAGGCGGAGCAGCGCTGGGGCAACACCGAGGCCTACAAGGAATCCATGCGGCGGACCCGGTCCTACCGCAAGCAGGACTGGGAGCAGATCAAGGCCGAGGCATCGGGCATCTATGGCGACCTCGCCCGGCTGCTTACCGCCGGCGTCCCCGCCGCCAGCACCGACGCGATGGACGTGGCGGAACGCCACCGCGCGCACATCGCGCGCTGGTTCTACCCCTGCCCTCCCGAGATGCACCGGGGTCTGGGGCAGCTGTACGTCGACGACCCGCGGTTCACTGCCAATCTCGACAAGTTCGCGCCCGGGGTGGCGGCCTACGCCCGCGATGCCTTCGCGGCCAACGCCGACCGCCAGGCCGATCGGACCTAGCCGCTCGCCGCCGCCCGGGCTCTCGGGTAAAAGCACACATGACCCGGGCGGCCCTGGTGGCCCTTGCGTCGGCGGCCGTCGCCTGTGGCGGCCCCGAGCGAGCCGACGTCGTCCATCTCGCGTTGTCCAGCGATGGCCGGTGGCTCGCGCTCGCCCAGGAAGACGGCTGCGTCGAGGTCCGCGCGCTGACCGGATCGTCCACGCGGCGCACGCTGCGGGTGGGAGCGGGGCCACCGCTGCGGATCGCCCTGACCGAAGACGGTTCCCGGCTGGCGGTGATCGCCGGCCGGGAGGTGTCGATCTGGTCGGTGGCCACCGGGGCCCGGGAGCGGACCTTGGGAACCGGGCCGGGGCCGGTCGTCACGCTGAAGCTGTCGGATGCGCCCGAGCCGTTCCTGCTGGCGGCCTTCGATCCCCTCGACCCCGGCGACAACCTCCGGATCTGGCGGATCTCGGACGGCGTGCTGATCGGGTCCCTCTCCGGCAGCGCGCAGGCCACCTTCACCTTCGCCGACGAAGCGGTGCTGCTGCTGAGCGAGCGCGACGGCGCCTACGAGGTGCAGTCGTTCAGCGGACGCTCGCTGCGCCGGACGGCATTCCCACGACCTTTGCGCACGACCGCCTTCGCCGCCGACGGAGCCTTCCTGGCCGGGGTGGTGGCCGACGGCACCGAAGATCGCGTCGCGACCATGTCGGTCGCCGACGACCAGTTCGTCTGGCAATCCAGCGCAGCCAGCGTCCTGACCCGCCAGCTGCTCTTTCTGGAAAATCCCTCGCGGGTCGTCCAGATCGGGCGGCCGGTCCTGGTCCTGGACCACGAGAGCGGGCGGGTCATCGGCAGCCTGCCGGCGCTGGAGGACGTCCGGCTGGCGGTTGCCATGCCGGACGGAAGCGGCGTCGCGGGCGTGCGCGGGAACGGCACGCCGGTGATCGTGTCCAGCGACGGTGGTCAGGAGCGCGCCCTGAACGGGCCGGCGGGCTGCTCACCCTGAGGCGGCTCAGGGGCTGGTATGCGCCGTGGTGGCGGTGGCGTAATGGCTGCCGCAATCCGGGCAGACGCCCGTCCCGTTGATCACCACGACCACGCCGGTGCAGGGCGGGCCCCCGGGCTCGCCGCTCCAGCAGACGAAGCTGCGCGTGGGGGTGATTTTCCGCTGCGCCCTCGCTCCGGGGCCGCCAAGCGGGCAGTGCGGGTTGCTGCAATCGACGGCGCGAAAGCCGATGTACGCCGGCGAGGCGCACTTGGGACAGCGGTGAGGATATGCGTTCATGACCGCCTCCCGTGATCCGGCCGGTCGTTGCGGGAACGAATTGCCGAGCTCGAGGACCCCCGTTTCATGTACCCAAAGGTTAGCCATCGACCACACTGGTTTTCAATCCCGTACATGTGCGCAACAACGTGCGCGAACACGTTGCGTAGCTCCCGCCCTGACGGTACGAGCAAAGTCAGCGATCCGATGGTGACTCGGGGCTCCGGTCATGACGCTGGGGTTCCGCGTGAAGCGGGGGCACACGGAGCCTGCTTGACCGATGTGTGGGCCTCTACTTATTATGCGACCACTTTTTCCCACCCCAATGCGGAGGCTCTCCGGAATGCTTAAGCACAGCCGGCAGGTTCAGCGTCTGATGTTTCTGTTCGCGATCGTGGGTCTGTTCGCCGTCACGGCGGACTTTGCGTGTCTCGAGGATGTTTGTGCCGATTCGCAGAAGGGCGCCTACCGCACCATGGGTGACATCTCCAAGGAGCGGGTCCGGACGCTGGACGAAGCGCTGACCGAACAGGGCATCGTCCTGACTGCCGATCAGAAGCTGGCGCTGGAGCGGGACGGTCAGCTGCTCGGGGTGGCCAAGCTGACTCGCCCGATCAAGCACCCGAACGGCCGGGTGGAGATGGCGGCCAACTGGTTGCCGTCCATCCCCGAAGGGCACCCCTGGCGCAAGACCCTGACTCCATCCGACGACGCCTTCTACTCGTTCGTCGAGGAGCGGATCTTCCGGGCCAAGCTGTTCGATCCCGCCAACCCGGAGCACGCCCGCGCGGCGCAGGCCTACCTGGCCAAGGGCGACTCGCCGAACCCGTATTTCATCGGCTGGACCGCCGAGTCGCGCACCGAGTGTGAAAAGATCAAGGCGGACGCCGCCGTCCCGCCGGACACGATGTGACAGCCGGCGCCGGCTGGCGCCCTTCCCTCACCGTCGCGATGGCCCGAGCCGCCGGAAGGCTCGGGCCGCCTCCTCGTCTCCCGGATCCAGCGCGCGCACGCGCGCAAAGGCCGCCCGCGCGGCGTCCGAGTGCCCCGCCTGCTCCTCCAGGGCACCCAGCTGCTTCCAGCCGTCGATCGACTCGGGCACGCGTGCGATCAGCGCTTCCAGCAGCGCGCGCGCCTGCTCCGGCTCGCTGCGGTCGCGGTGTGCGGCGGCGGCGTTGAGCCATGGACGATCGAAGTGTGGGTCGCGCGCGCGGGCCTCGGCGAATCGCTCCAGCGCCTGGTCGATTCGACCCAGCCGGCGCTCGACGTAACCGAGGTTGTTGAGGACCTGCGCCCGGTGGTGTTCGGGCGGGTCCATCGCCAGCGCGCGCTGCAGATCGCGCTGGGCGGACGGCAGATCGCCCTGCTCCATCAGCACCAGGCCATGCAGCTGCCGCGCGTGGAAGTCGTCGCCCAGCGCCAGCGCGCGCTCGCAGGACCGCTGGGCCTGCAGGCTCTGCCCGGCGGCGAGCTGCGCCCGCGCCAGCCCCAGCCAGGCTCGTTGTGAACCGGGAGCATGCGCGGTGGCGGCCGAGAACACCGTCAGGTCGTCGCGCCAGATCCGCCCCTGCCGCAGGGATCGGAGGCCGAGGCCCAGCACCAGGCCCATCCCGATCAGCGCCGCCAGCGGCACCTCCATGACCGTCAGACCGCGCAGGCGGGGCCAGCGGGCCAGCAGCCCACCGGTGGCGGCGACCACCGCCAGCGCCAGACCGAACGACGGCAGGTAGAAGTATCGATCGGCCCGCACGTTCGTCAGCGGTAGCAGCCCCAGGTTCGGCAGGTAAGAGGTCACCGCCCACAACAATCCGAGGCTGAACCAGGGCAGCTGACGGCGCCGTGCGATCAGCACCGCGGTCAGGGCCGCAAGAGCGACCGCCGCCCCGACCAGCAGCGGGGCCGCGTGCCCGCGCGCCTCGTATTCGGGCGAGAATGTCAGCGGCCACAGGAACTGAAGCAGGCCCTGGAAGAACGACAAGCAGCCCTGCCCCACCGCGACCAGGCGCGAGCCGCCGGCGTCCGGGAGCTCGGCGGTGCGGCTGACTTCGGCGACCGCGCCGATCGCCCACCAGCGCCAGAAGAACACCAGGGCCGCCGCCAGAGCCAGCAGCACGACGTCCCGCCAGGCCCGGCGCGTGCGCGGCGGTCGGCACAGGTCCAGCACCAGCAGCAGCAGCGGCGCGAGATAGCCGTTCTCCTTGGCCAGAGCGGCCAGCAGCACCAGCACGAACCCGAGCGCGCGCAGCCCCACCTGCCCTGCCCGCGTGCCCGCCGCGCGCGCCCCGCCGATCGCGCCCAGGGCCAGCAGGAGGAAAAAGGCCGAGAGGAGGTCCTCGCGGTAGTTGATCGCTGCCACCGCCTCGACGTTCAGCGGATGGACCGCCACCAGGGCGGCGATCGCCAGCGGCGCGGCCAGGCCGCCCATCAGCCGCCGCAAGCCGGCGAACAGCAGCAGGACCACGCCGAGGTGCCACACCAGGTTCTGGAGGTGATAGCCCGCGGGGCGGAAGCCCCAGAGCGCGTGGTCGAGCATCTCGGTGGCCAGCAGCAACGGCCGGCCCGCGTCCGGGACGCCGGCGCGGGCCAGCTGGCGGCCGAGGAGGTCGGCCACGTGTCGCGGATCGCGTACCACCGCGTTGTCGAGCAGGGTCCAGGCATCGTCGTAGGCGAAACCGTTTCCCAGGGTCGGCCCGTGGAACAGGGCCACGAGCACGACCAGGCCGAGCGCGGCCCAGCGGCCCGCTGCTGGCCCCGTCGGTGCCGCCGGCGCCGGTGCGGTCACCCGTCTGCTCCGCCGGACGCGGGCAGCCCCGACCCTATCGCCTGGAAGCCGAGCAGCCACAGCGCCAGCAGCGGCAGCAGGCTGACCGGGCCGCGCAGCCCCAGCAACATCCCCGCGTTGGCCGAGCCATCCTGGATCGCGAGCTTGCCCTGGAGCAACGGCCGGTACACGTGGTCGACCAGGACATCGTCGCCGAACGGCGCGAGCGCCGACACCGCCACCGCGGCGGTCTGGTTGATGACCGAGACCGCGACCAGCACCGCGAACACGAGCCCGGCCGCGGCGCGGGCCGCGCGCGATCGCCAGCTCAGCACGGCCATCGGGATGCCCAGGGACAGGAAAGGCAGCGCTGGCACCACGTGTCGGGGCCCCAGGGCGGACCCACCCCACCACATGTAATAGCCGGCGGACATCAGGAACAGCGCCGCCACCAGCGCGCCGGACACGACCCACATTGCCCGGTTCCCGCGCCTCGCCAGCGCCAATCCCAGCCCCAGCAGACCCAGCCCCAGCACGGGGGCCAGGTACAGCAACCCGCGCGAGCGCCCCAGCAGCATGCCCCACAGAGCGCCCGGTCGCGGCCAGGAGACGCCCAGGAGGCCGTGGCTCATGCCCTCGGCGAAGGTGCGGTTGGCCAGGTGCGCGTAGCCCGTGGACAGCGGGTTACCGAAGGCCGCGAGCTGATACCAGCCCAGCACCACCAGCGCCGGCGCCGCGCCGAGAGCCAGCCACAGAAACCCGCGCAGGCGATCGCGCCCGCGCAGGCGAGCGAGGGCGAACGGGCCCACCGCCGCCACCCCGAGCAGGGCCGGGAGCTCGCACAGCACCGCCAGACCCAGCAGCGCCCCGGCGGCCACGAGCCGGCGGGGCGTGGGCCGGCCATCCTCCGGCAGCAGCGGGCCCACCAGCGCGAAAGCGGCGAACAGCAGGGCGCCGGCCAGCACGTGTCCATAGAACATGGTCGAATAGGCGAACACCGGCGATCCGATGGCCAGCGCCCCGGTTGCCGCCAGGGCCAGGCGCGGCGGCACCGCCAGCCGCAGCAGCACCAGGAAGAACAACAATCCCAGCGCCGCGCCGGCCACGGCGTTGGTCGAGAGGTTGCACAGGTAGACCGCGCGCCGGAAGCTGGTGTTCAGGAAGATGCGCTCGCCGGGCGCCACCGGCCCGCCCGGCTTGCCTCCGCGGTACACCGACTCGGGCACCGCCCGCGGCAGGGCGCCTCCGGTGAGGCGCAGCCAGCCGTGGTAGGCGGCGTAGGCGGGCACCGCCAGAAAGGCCGCCCCCGGGGCCTTGTCGCTGTAGTAGTGCCCGTCGCGGAACGCCTTGTCCTCGGTGTCCAGATGGTAGGGATCGATGTCCAGCCTGCCGCGTTCGACCAGCGACCGGGTCAGATCGAAGCGCGAGGATTCATTCCAGGCCGGGGCGGGCAGGAAATACGCGTAGGTCGAAAGCAACAGCAAGCCCAGCAGGGCCGCTTCGGCCCGGGGCCAGGGGCGCGAGGGGCTGGTCGACGTCTCAGCCACGTCCCCGCGGAATGGAGAGGCGGAGGCGCCAGACCAGGGTGAGCGCCTCGAAGAAGATCGAGCCGGTCATCTTGGACTGACCCACCCGCCGATCGACGAACAGGATGGGCACCTCGGTGGCCTTGAACCCGTTGCGCAGAGCCCGGAAGGTCATCTCGATCTGGAATCCATACCCGCGCGCGCTGACCGCGTCCAGGTCGATGCCGCGCAGGGTGCGCGCCTGCCAGGCCTTGAACCCCGCGGTCAGGTCCCGCACCCCCACCCCCAGCGCGGTCCGGGCGTACACCCCGCCCCCCCGGCTGATCACCTGCCGGCCCAGACCCCAGTTCTGGGTGCCGCCCCCGGGCACGTAACGCGAGCCGACGGCCAGGTCGGCCCCCTGGTCCAGCGCCGCCAGCAGCCGGGGCACGTCGCGCGGGTCGTGCGAGAAGTCCGCGTCCATCTGGACCACCCGCTCCCAGCCCTCGTCCAGGGCCAGCCGGAAGGCGTGCTTGTAGGCGGCCCCCAATCCTTCCTTGCCGGCCCGGTGCAGGACACGCACGCCGCGATCCGCGCTGGCCAGCTCATCGGCCAGCTGACCGGTCCCGTCGGGCGAGTTGTCGTCCACGATCAGCACCGTCGCGGAGGGGACGGAGGCGCGGACCGCCTGGACGATCGAAGGCAGGACCTCGCGCTCGTTGTAGGTGGGGATGACGATCAGTGTGCGTGGGCCCGCGGGCGCTTCGGCAGAGGGCATCGGGGTCCGAGACTCTTACACCTGGGACGGCTCGCTGGCCAGGTACGCCCGGGCCTGCTCCTGCCAGGGCGGCAACGGAGCCAGCCCGACTGCGGGCAGCCGCCGGCTGATCAGCACCGCCCGGCGCGGGCGTCGGGCGCGCAGGCGCAGCGAGGAGATGGGCACCGGCTCGATCTTCGGATCCCCGATCCCGGCCGCCGCGGCCAGGTAAGCGGTGAAATCGGCCCAGGTGGTCTCGCCCTGGGCGGTGGCGTGGTACGTGCCGAAGTGCTCGGTCCCGGCCAGCTGCAGCGACAGCGCCACCACCGGACCCGCCCAGGTGGGCGACACCCGGCGCTCGTTGTCGGCGCGGATGGTCTCGCCGGCGCGCAGCCGCCGCAGCAGCGTCGACGGGAAGTTGCGTCCGCCCCGCCCGTACAGGCAGCCCACCCGCATCACGAACGAGCGCGACAAGGAGCCGCGCACCCGCTCCTCCCCTTCCAGCTTGCTGCGCGCATAGGCCGAGGCCGGCACCGGGACCACCTCCTCGTCGTAGGGAGTCTCGCGCTCGCCGTCGAACACGAAGTCGGTCGAGTAGTGCACCAGAGCCGCGCCGATCCGCGAGGCGGCCCTGGCCAGCACCTCCGGTCCGGTGGCGTTGGCGGCCCAGGCGGCCGCCTGGTTGTCCTCGGCCCCGTCGACGTCGGTGTAGGCGGCCGCGTTGAAGATCAGGGCCGGTTGCGCCCGCGCGAGCAGATCGTCGACCGCCGGCGCCTGGCTGATGTCGATGTCGGCGCGCCCGCGGGGGGCCGCCACCAGCTCCAGCCCCGAGGCGGTGATTCCGGCGACCAGAGCCTGGCCGAGGAGCCCGCCCGAGCCGAACACCACCACGCGTCTGCTGTCCATGGCCGTCATCTGTGCCCGTAACCGCCGCGCCGGTCAATGCGCCTTGCGACTGCCCGCCGGGTGCGGCGGCGCCGAGGCGAGCGCGTCCCGCAGCCCGCGTTTACCGGCGGCCAGCTCGTCGATCACCGACGCCACCCGGGCGAGGACCTGGTCGGCCTTGTCCGGCTCACGCGACACGCCTCCCGGCTCGACCGTCCCGAGGTAGGTCGTCACCAGGAAGATGCGCAGCACGTCCTTCCGTTCGGACGGGAAAGCAGCGACGTACGCCTGCACCAGGTCGGCGATGTCCCGGGGCGGCGGGCCCGACAGCACCGCCTGTCCCCAGGCGGAAAGCAGCTTGGCCTGGAAGTTCCGGATGGGCCCCAGCACCGCCGCCCCGCTGATCCCTTCGGGAAGAGGGCCGGCCACGAACGGCGCGTAGGTCTCGGGGCGCGCCACCGCCTGGGCGACGGTCCGCATCTGCGCCAGCCGGTAGATCACCGTCGCGGCGACCTGGGGGTCGCTCAGCAGCTCGGCTGCCGGTCGCAATGTCTTGCCGTCCGCGGCCAGGGCCGCCCGGTTCTCGCGCACCTCCGCGAACAGGTCTCGCTGGGCGCTCGTGCCGGCGGTGGTTGGCAGCGCCCCGCTGGGCCCGCGCCCCACCCGCCATTCGCGCGAGATGACCTCCATCGCCATCCGGTACGCCGAGGCCAGCCCCGCCGCCGGCGTCCCCTCGCCGGCGCCCCCCGTCACCCAGTCGATCGCGTGGCTGGCCAGCCGCCCGCTGACTGTCTGCACCGCCGCCGCGTCGGTCGACAGCCCCGCCGCCAGGCCCAGCCAGACGGTACCGGCGTGTTCGGCGGGCGAGCGCAGCCAGCGCGCCAGGGCCAGCCCGCGCGACCGGGGCGCACCCGGCTCCAGGCCCAGCACCAGGCACAGCGGCTGGTTCGCGGCGGCGCGCAGCTGATCGTCGTAGCGCTTGCCGGCCAGGGTCCCGTTGCGGACCAGTTGCTTGGCGAGATGGACGGTGCGCACCATCTCCGCGGCGAAGCCGTCGGCGAACAGCCGGGTGAGCAACCGGGCGTCGTCGCTGTCCGGGTCCAGTCGGTCCAGCACCGGCAAGCCGGCCGGTGCGCTGCGGGCCGGCGGCGCCACCGGCGCCAGCAACAGGTACGAGTCCGCCGCTCCCAGCGGCGCGTCGCCCCCGCCGCAGCTTGCCGCCAGCGCCGCGGCCACCCCGACGGCCAGAGTCCACCGCCGGCGAACCATCCTCGACGAGCACACCCCCGAACACATCACCGACAATCTACCCTACCGCTGGCGCGGGCTCACGGATCCGGGTAGAAGCTGAGCCAGGGCCCCGTAGCTCAGATGGATAGAGCAACGGTTTCCTAAACCGTAGGTCGCCCGTTCGAATCGGGCCGGGGTCACAGACGCGAGGACGACCAGCGTTCGACCTCCGCGCGCAGCAGGGCGAGGCTGACCGCGCCGTGGGCCAGGACGGCGTCGTGAAAGCCGCGGATGTCGAACCGCGCCCCCAGCCGCGCCTGCGCCTCTGCGCGCAGGGCGAACATCTCGCGCTGTCCCAGCTTGTAGGCCAGCGCCTGGCCGGGCCAGCTGATGTAGCGATTGACCTCGTTCTCGACGTTGTTCGCCGCCAGCGCGGTGTTCTCCATCATGTAGGCCAGCGCCTGCTGCCGGCTCCATCCCTTGACATGGATGCCGGTGTCCACCACCAGCCGGCTGGCCCGCCAGGCATCGAAGCTCAGCATCCCCATCCGATCGAGATCCCCGGAGTAAAGGCCCATCTCGGCCGCCAGCCGCTCCGTGTACAGGGCCCAGCCCTCGACGTACGACGTGACACCCAGGTGCTTGCGGAACTCGGGCAGCCCGGTCTGCTCCTGGGCCAGCGCGATCTGGGTGTGGTGTCCCGGCACCGATTCGTGAAAGGCCAGCGCCTCCGCCTCGTAGCGCGGCCGCGTCTGCGGCGCGTAGGTGTTGATGTAGTAGGTACCGGGGCGCGAGCCGTCGATGGCCGGCTGCCGGTAGTAGGCGATGGTGGTGTCCCTCTCCTCGAACGGCTCGACCCGCTTGACCACACAGGGCGTGCGCGGCAGGCGGCCGAACCAGCGCGGCATCGCCGCCTCGGCCCGGGCCAGCGCTTCGGAGGCCTTCTGCTCGACCGACTCGCGCGTGTCGAAGTACAGGGCCGGATCCTGTCGCAAGCGATCCTGGATCGCGGTCAGCTCGGCGGTGCCGAACAGCCGTTGTCCCAGCGCGATCATCTCCGCCCGGATGCGCGCGTTCTCCTCCAGCCCGATCCGGTGGATGTCGTCCGCGCTCAGATCCAGCGAGGTGTGCACGCCGATCAGCCGCTGGTAATGCGCCTCCCCCTGGGGCACGTGCAGCAGCCCCACCCGGGCGTCGTCGCGCGCACGAGGCAAGATCTGCTCGCGCAGCACCGACCGGTAGCGCTCGAAGGCCGGCCGGATCCCCTCCTCCACCGCGCGGTTCACCCCCTGCGCCAGCGCGCGCCGGTCGGCCTCCGGCCAGTCGGGGTGGGCGGCGCGGGCCGGCTGCATCATCACCCACCCGGCGCTGGGCTGGGCCAGCAACTCGTCCAGCTGGCGCAGCACCCGCTCGACTGCCTCCCGGGTGGCCACCCGCCCCTGCGCGCAGGCCCGGCGGAGGTTGCCCGCGCGCGCGTCCAGGTACCCGCCGATCTTCTCCCAGCGCGACACCAGCGCCCGCCCCTCCTCGGCGCGCTCCACCGTCTGCAGGTGCGCCAGGTTCAGGAACAGCACCTGCGGGCCTTCCAGCGGATCCACCACCCACTCGGCGATGGCGCAGGTCCGCACCGCCCGCTCGTTGTCGATCTCGCCCAGCAGCGCCCCCAGGGTCACGCGATCGACATCACCCAGGTGCTCCGCGTCCAGCGCCCGCGCCCGGCGGTCGAGATCGTCCAGCTTGGCGATCTCCGCCTCGTTGGCCTCGGGGCTGGGATCGGGCAACCGGTCGTCGTGCCGCCGGTCGCCCAGCAAGGTGGCCTCGATGGGCTCGGCGGCCAGCCGCCGCTGCCAGTATTCGTCGGCCAGCGCGGCCAGCGCCGCAGATCCGGGGCCAGGACCAGGCATGGTCACCTCTCCATGTTACACGCCGCCGGCGCGCTGCCGGCGCAGCCACTCGAGAAGGCGGATGGCCAGCAGCAGAGCCAGCACGCCGGCGAAGATCATGGGCTGCAGCAGGTCGGCCTTGACCCGCCAGACGAAGTGCACCACGCCGGCCACACCGGCGACGTATATCAGCCGATGCAGGCGCTTCCAGCGCGGGAACCCCAGCCGCTTGACCATCTTGTTGGTGGAGGTCACCGCCAGCGGCACCAGCAGCAGGAAGGCCAGAAAGCCGATGGTGATGAACTTGCGCTTGGCGATGTCCTTGAGGATCTCGCTCCAGTCCAGGTTCTGATCCAGCACCACGTAGATCAGAAAATGCAGGCAGGCGTAGCTGAAGGTGATCAGGCCCAGCATGCGCCGGACCGCCAGCGGCCAGCTCCAGCCGGTGAGGATCTTCAGCGGCGTGCAGGCCAGGGTCGCCATCAGCAGGGTCAAGGTCCAGAACCCCATCCGGTTCAGCACCTCGGCGATCGGGTTGGCCCCCAGGCGATCGGTCAGAAAGCGCACCACCAGCCAGGCGATGGGCAGGTAGGCCAGCACCGCCAGCCCCACCTTCAGGAGGCGGCGGCGCAGCTTGCTGCCGCGGGATCGGCCGGCCGCTGCGCTCATGTGGCCGTCAGAAGTTCTTCCGCAGGTCCAGGTCCTTGTACAGACCCGCCACCTCGGCGCCGTATCCGTTGAACGGCAACGTCTTGCGCTTGAGAAACTCGCCCAGCCGCCGCTCGCGCGCCTGGCTCCAGCGCGGGTGGTCCACCTCTGGATTGACGTTGGCGTAAAACCCGTATTCGCCGGGCGCATACACGTTCCAGGTGGTGCGCGGCTGCTGCTCGGAGAGCTCGATCTTGACGATCGACTTGACCCCCTTGAACCCGTATTTCCAGGGCACCACCAGGCGGATGGGAGCCCCGTTCTGGTTGGGCAACACCCGGCCGTACAGCCCCACCGCCAGCAGAGTCAGCGGGTGCATCGCCTCGTCCATGCGCAGCGCCTCGACGTAGGGCCAGTCCAGCACGCCGCGCTTTTGCCCCGGCATCTGGTCGGGCGCCTGCAGGGTGGTGAGCTTGACGAACCGGGCCCGCGAGGTCGGTTCCAGCCGCTTGAGCAGCGAGGCCAGCGGGAAGCCGACCCAGGGCACCACCATGGACCAGGCCTCCACGCA